>NZ_JBIWPL010000001.1:0-65838 GCF_044768255.1 Kitasatospora sp. NPDC101157
GCGCCCCGCGCGCCCGCCGGGCGGGGGGGGCGGGGGGGCCCCCCCCGGGGGCTGGGTGATTTTCGGACTGCCGACTCTCATCGTGGGGTGCTGGGCGCCGTTGGCAGTCTGAAAATCACCCGTTACGCCCCCTTCCGCACCCACCCCCTCCACCGCCCCCTCCCGCAGCGCGTCCCTCTCGCCTTGATCGGGTGGGAGGGGGAGGGGGGTGTGGTGGGGGGGGGGGGGGGGGGGCGGGCGGGGGGGGGGGGGGGTGGGGGTGGGGGGGGCGCGCGGGGGGTTGCCCGCGCGCCCACGGGGTGGGGGGAGGGGTGTTGGCGTGTGGGGTGGTGCCCGCGCGCCCGTGGAAGGGGGAGGTGCGGGGAGTCGGGGGCGTGGGAGGGGCGGGGGATGGGGGTATGGGGGGTGGTATGGGTTTTGAGGAGATGTTCGTGCCGGCCACTGATGCCGGGCGGGATGGGTTGAGGGCGATTCTGGCGGGGCCGGAGGAGGCGGTGGTCGCGCTGGACTTCGACGGGACGTTGGCGCCGATCGTGGGGGATCCGGGGGCCGCGCGGGCGCATCCGGGGGTGGTGGGGGTGTTGCGGGGGTTGTCGGCGGTGGTGGGGGCCGTCGTGGTGGTGACCGGGCGGCCGGCGGGGGTGGCGGCGGAGTTCGGGGGGTTCGCGGGGGTGCCGGGGCTGGTGGTGTTGGGGCACTACGGGGCCGAGCGGTGGGAGGGGGGCGTGGTGACCGCGCCGGAGGTGCATCCGGGGGTGGCGGGGGTGCGGGTGGCGTTGCCGGGGGTGTTGGAGCGGGTGGGGGCGCCCGAGGGGACGTGGGTGGAGGACAAGGGCCGCTCGGTGGCGGTGCACACCCGGCGGACGGGGGCGCCGGAGGAGGCGTTGGAGCTGTTGCGGGCTCCGGTGGGGGAGCTGGCCGCCGAGTACGGGTTGGTGGTGGAGCCCGGGCGGCTGGTGCTGGAGCTGCGGCCGCCGGGGGTGGACAAGGGGGCGGCGCTGACCGGGTTCCTGCGGGAGCGCGGGGCGCGGTCGGTGCTGTACGCGGGGGACGACCTGGGGGACGTGGCGGCCTTCGCGGCGGTGGAGAAGCTGCGCGGCCAGGGGCTGGCCGGGTTGCTGGTGTGCGCCGGGGCGGTGGGGGACGCGCCGGTGCGCGAGCTGGCCGACCGGGCGGATCTGGTGGTCGACGGGCCCGAGGGTGTGGTGGAGCTGCTGGGTGCCCTGGGGGAGGCGGTCAGAGGGCGTTGAGCTGGTCGAGGAACCACTGCTGCGGGGGGAGCGCGGTGGCCGCGGCGGCGAGGCGCTTGGTGCGGTCGGCGCGTTCCTCCGGGCTCATGGCGAGTCCGGTGTGCAGGGCCTCGGCGGTGGCGATGACGTCGTAGGGGTTGACGCTGAGGGCGTCGTCCCCCAGTTCGGCGTGGGCGCCGGCCTCGCGGGAGAGCACCAGGGCGCAGCCCTGGTCGGAGACCACGGGGACCTCCTTGGCGACCAGGTTCATGCCGTCCCGGATCGGGTTGACGAGTGCCACGTCGGCGAGGCGGTAGGCGGCCAGGGAGCGCGGGAAGTCGTCGTTGACGTGCAGGACCAGGGGTTGCCAGGTGGGAGTGGCGAACTCGGCGTTGATCTCGTCGGCGAGGCGCCGGACCGCGGCGGTGTAGTCGCGGTACTCGGCGAGGTCGGTGCGGGAGGGGTAGGCGAAGGCGATGTGCACCACCCGGTCCCGCCATTCGGGGCGGGTGCGGAGCAGGTGCCGGTAGGCCTGGAAGCCGCGGACGATGTTCTTGCTCAGCTCGGTGCGGTCGACCCGGACGATGGTGCGGCGGTCGCCGACGGCGGTGCGGAGGGCCGCGAGGCGTTCGTCGACGTCGGGGCGGTGGGCGCGTTCGCGGAGGAAGTCGGCGTCGGCGCCGAGGGCGTGGACGCCCAGCTGGGTGGTGCGGCCCTCGTGGGTGACGGTGAGCCGCTCGTGGTCGACGCTCGCCCCGAGGAGGTCCTCGCAGCAGGCGGCGAAGGAGCGGGCCCAGCGTTCGGTGAGGAAGCCGGCCCGGTCGGCGCCGAGGATGCCGGTGAGGACGGCCCGGGCGACGTCGTCGGGGAGCAGCCGGTAGTACTCGGGCGGGGCCCACGGGGTGTGGGAGAAGTGGCCGATCCGCAGGTCGGGGCGGGCCGCGCGGAGCAGGGACGGGGCCAGGGAGAGGTGGTAGTCCTGGACCAGGACCGCGGCGTTCGGGGCGGCTTCGGCGGCCAGGGCGTCCGCGAAGGCGGTGTTGTACGCCTCGTAGGCGGCCCATTCGGTGCGGAAGTCGGCGTCGAAGGAGGGCGCGGTGGGGGTCGCGTAGAGCAGGTGGTGGACGAACCACAGGGTGGAGTTGGCGACGCCGTTGTAGGCGTGGGCGAAGGTCTGCGGGTCAATGTCCAGCATGCGTACGGCCTGGCCGCCGACGTCGTGCCCGGCGCGGTCGAGGCGGCCTTCGGGGGCTTCTCCCGCGGCTCGGCGGTCGGCGTCGCTGAGAGCCGCGCAGACCCAGACGGCGTCGGTGTCGCCGATCGCGGAGAGGCCGGAGACCAGCCCCCCACCGCCTCTGCGCAGGGTCAGCGTGCCGTCGTCGGCGGTGCTGAAGGACACCGGTCCCCGGTTGGAGGCCACCAGGACGGGGGCGGTGCCGGTCACAGTCGAACGTTCGGTCGTGAGATCGCCCATGGTTGGGATGTTGCCGGGGGTCCGGGGTGGCAAACCCCGGGGCCCGAAGACGGGTCCCGTCAATGGCGGGTGGCGTATTCGGGGACGGTGTGCATCGGGGGGCGCTCCAGGGCCGTCACGGAGTGGGTGTGGGCGGTGAAGGAGCGGGTTTCCGGGTCGCGGGTGAACTGGGTGAGGTGAGGGTGGACGAGGTCGGCGGAGGCCTTGAGGCGGTGGGTGCGGTCGAGGCGTTCCAGGGCGGTGCGGTAGATGGTGGCGGCCATCCGGCCGAGGGCCTGGCCGTCCTGGTGGCGGTGGTGCCGGACACCGACGTCGACCTGGGCCAGGGCGTCCAGTCCGGCCAGTTCCAGTGCGTCGACCAGCAGGCCGAGTTCGACGCCGTAGCCGGTGGGGAAGGGCAGGCGTTCGAGCAGTGAGCGGCGGGCGGCGTACTCGCCGCCGAGGGGCTGGACGAAACCGGCGAGTTCCGGCCAGTGGAGGTTGAGCAGGGGGCGGGCGACGAGTTCGGTGACCCGGCCGCCGCCGGCCGGGACGATCGCGCCCGAATCCGTCTCCAGGGGGCGGTCGTACATGGCCTTGACCAGCTGGAGCCCCTCGTCGGTCAGCAGCGGGCCGATGATGCCGGAGACGAAGCCCGGGTCGAACTCGCGCAGGTCGGCGTCGACGAAGCAGACGATGTCGCCGTGGGTGACCAGCAGGGAGCGCCACAGCACCTCGCCCTTGCCGGGGACGGCGGGCAGCCGGGGGAGTATCGCGTCGCGGTGCTCCACCCGGGCGCCGGCCGCGGCGGCGACGGCGGCGGTGTCGTCGGTGGAACCGGAGTCGACCACGACGAGTTCGTCGACGAGGGGGATCCGCTCGATCAGCTCGCGGCGGATGGTGCGGACGATGTCGCCGACGGTGGCCTCCTCGTCGAGCGCGGGGAGGACGACGCTGACGGTGCGGCCGGTGCGCCGCTTGGCCTCCAGCAGGGTGTGCACCGGCCGGTCGGCCGCGCTCCACGAGCGGCGGCGGAGCCAGGACGCCGCCTGCGGGAGGAGTGCGGGGGACGGTTCGGCGGGCACGGTGACTCTCCTCGGCGGACTGGGTGGAACGGGCCATCTCGCTTGGCGGACGGACCCTTTCGGGACGGACGCCTTCGGATACAGTCTTCGTACAGCGGTCGGACCTTTGCACGCCGGGGTCGCCGCTGAACCATAACTTCACATGCTCATCCAGAGGGACTGAGGGAACGGCCCGTTGACGTCCCGGCAACCTTCTCGCTCGGCTGTCGTCGACAGGCCCCGGCGGGACAGGTGCCAATTCCGGCCCGTGGCGCGACCGCGCCACGGGGAAGATGAGGAGAGAGGCCTCCGCCATCATGGCTATCACTGTGTCGACTGCTTCTGGCGCCGCACCCTCCCCCAGCCTTCGGCCGGGGGGACCCTCACCCGTCGACCTCGGCCCCGCCGCCGCGCTGTCCTGTCGGGAGTGCGGCACCCGCTTCCCGCTCGGCCCCAGCTTCGCCTGCCTGGAGTGCTTCGGGCCGCTGGAGATCGCGTACGAGTTCGGCAGCGAGGGCGCCGAGGAGCTGCGCAAGCGGATCGAGTCCGGCCCCGCGTCGATCTGGCGCTACGCGCCGCTGCTGCCGGTTCCGGCCGACGTGGCTTCGAAGCCCAACCTGAACCCCGGCTGGACCCCGCTGGTGAAGGCGGACAACCTGGGGCGGGAGCTCGGGTTCACCGCGCAGCTGCACGTGAAGGACGACTCCGGCAACCCGACCCACTCGTTCAAGGACCGGGTGGTGGCCTGCGCGATCGAGGCGGCCCGGGCGTTCGGGTACACCACGCTGTCCTGCTCCTCGACCGGCAACCTGGCCGGTGCGGTGGGCGCGGCGGCGGCCCGGGCCGGGTTCCGCTCGTGCGTCTTCATCCCGCACGACCTGGAGCAGGGCAAGGTCGTGATGGCCGGGGTGTACGGCGGCGAGCTGGTCGGCATCGAGGGCAACTACGACGACGTGAACCGCTTCTGCTCGGAGCTGATCGGGGACCCGGCCGGCGAGGGCTGGGGCTTCGTCAACGTCAACCTGCGGCCGTACTACGGCGAGGGCTCCAAGACGCTGGCGTACGAGATCTGCGAGCAGCTGGGCTGGCGGCTGCCGGAGCAGATCGTCATCCCGATCGCCTCGGGCTCGCAGCTGACGAAGATCGACAAGGGGCTGCAGGAACTGATCAAACTGGGCCTGGTGGAGGACCGGCCGTACCGGATCTTCGGCGCCCAGGCAGAGGGCTGCTCGCCGGTGTCGGCCGCGTTCAAGGCCGGCCGGGACGTGATCAAGCCGGTGAAGCCGGACACCATCGCCAAGTCGCTGGCGATCGGCAACCCGGCGGACGGCCCGTACGTGCTGGACATCGCCCGCCGCACCGGCGGGGCGGTCGAGGACGTCACGGACGCGGAGGTCGTGGCGGCGATCCGGCTGCTGGCCCGGACCGAGGGCATCTTCGCCGAGACCGCGGGCGGGGTGACCGTCGGCGTGCTGAAGAAGCTGGTCGAGACCGGTCGGCTGGACCCGGCCAAGGAGACCGTCGCGATCAACACCGGCGACGGCCTGAAGACGCTGGACGCCGTCTCCGAGGCCGGGATGACCACCGTCATCCGCCCGACGCTGGACTCCTTCCGCGCCGCCGGCCTCGCGTCCGCCTGAACCACCCCACCCCCGCTAGGAGAGCCATGAGCGCCAACGTCCGCATCCCCACCATCCTGCGCACCTACACCGGCGGCGCCGCCGAGGTGACCGCCGAGGGCGCCACCCTGGCGGAGGTCATCGCCGACCTGGAGCGGAACCACGCGGGCATCTCCGCCCGCATCCTGGACGACACCGGCAAGCTGCGCCGCTTCGTGAACGTGTACGTGAACGACGACGACGTGCGGTTCGCCGAGGGCCTGGCGACCGAGATCAAGGACGGCGCGAGCGTCTCGATCATTCCGGCGGTGGCCGGCGGCTGCTGAGCCGTTCCAAGGCCCCTTCCGGCCCGCTCCGCGGCCGCCCGCGCGTACGGAATTCCACTCTCCGTACGCGCGGGCGGTCGCTTGCATTTCGGCGGGAATATTCCGGGTCCAGTCGGAGTAGAGTGTGGCTCGACTGGGAACAGGGCGTCCCCTCCCGGTTCGCGGGGCACTTCGCCCGAGGGCGTCCGGACGCTGGGACCGGCCCGTCAAACATGTCAGGCAGATGTCAGAATTCCTGCGGGCATTTGGGTAATTCGTCCGCTATGTCCGGCGCGGAATGCCGAGTTCCTCCCGATTTGTTCGGTGTTGTCTCTTGACGGGGCTGCGGAATTCCCGGCGGTTGACCCTGTTGCAGAGGGCGTCGATCCGGATACATTCAGCGGCGGTCGACGTAATCACCCGCTCACGGAAGCCGTCCGGTGTTCCCGTGCGGAGGATTGCGGCGCGCACGGCTGCGCCCAGGGGGGGTTCCCCGGGCCGGCCTCCAAACCAGACCCGGGACCGCGACCTGCGGGACCGTGAAGGGCCAGCACAGCACTAGGGGAGTTCGGAATGGCTCAGGGCACCGTCAAGTGGTTCAACGCGGAGAAGGGCTACGGCTTCATCGCGGTCGACGGTGGTGCGGACGTCTTCGTCCACTACAGCGCGATCCAGATGGACGGCTACCGCACCCTCGAGGAGGGCCAGCGGGTCGAGTTCGAGATCTCCCAGGGACAGAAGGGCCCGCAGGCGGACATGGTCCGCGCGGCGGTCTGACACCTTCCGAATCTAGGAGCTCGGCGCGGCCCTCGGCTGGTGACCACTCGCTTCTCGACGGGCCCGTACGACACGCGTCGTACGGGCCCGTTCGCGTTCCCGCGGGAGTTCGCGCCGGAGTCGGTGCGGGCCCGGACGACGGCTCGCGGGTTGCCGATTGGGCTTGCACTCGACCACCCGGAGTGCTAATCATTGGCGTTAGCACTCACAGTGTGAGAGTGACAGCGGACCGGGTCGGTGAGGCCCCCGGGAGCGGCAGGGGAATGGACCTCCGCGCACCAGGGCCGTCCGTCGCGGGCACCCCTTGGTCCGAGCAGTCGACCGTGTCCCGGAGGACCACTTCTGATGGCCAAGATCATCGCCTTTGATGAGGAAGCTCGCCGCGGCCTTGAGCGTGGCATGAACCAGCTCGCCGACGCAGTGAAGGTCACGCTCGGCCCCAAGGGTCGCAACGTCGTGCTGGAGAAGAAGTGGGGCGCCCCCACGATCACCAACGACGGTGTCTCCATCGCCAAGGAGATCGAGCTCGAAGACCCGTACGAGAAGATCGGCGCGGAGCTCGTCAAGGAGGTCGCCAAGAAGACGGACGACGTCGCGGGTGACGGCACCACCACCGCCACCGTGCTCGCCCAGGCCCTGGTTCGCGAGGGTCTGCGCAACGTCGCCGCCGGCGCCAACCCGATGGCCCTGAAGCGCGGCATCGAGAAGGCCGTCGCCGCCGTCTCGGACCAGCTGCTGGCCCAGGCCAAGGACGTGGAGACCAAGGAGCAGATCGCCTCCACCGCCTCCATCTCCGCCGCCGACACCCAGATCGGCGAGCTGATCGCCGAGGCCATGGACAAGGTCGGCAAGGAAGGCGTCATCACCGTCGAGGAGAGCAACACCTTCGGCCTGGAGCTTGAGCTCACCGAGGGCATGCGCTTCGACAAGGGCTACATCTCCGCCTACTTCGCCACCGACCTGGAGCGCATGGAGGCGACCTTCGAGGACCCGTACATCCTCATCGCCAACTCCAAGATCGGCTCGGTCAAGGACCTGCTCCCGCTGCTGGAGAAGGTCATGCAGAGCGGCAAGCCGCTCGTCATCATCGCCGAGGACGTCGAGGGCGAGGCCCTGTCGACCCTGGTCGTGAACAAGATCCGCGGCACCTTCAAGTCCGTCGCCGTCAAGGCCCCGGGCTTCGGCGACCGCCGCAAGGCCATGCTCGGCGACATCGCCATCCTCACCGGTGGCACGGTCATCTCCGAGGAGGTCGGCCTCAAGCTGGAGAACGCCGGCATCGACCTGCTGGGCACCGCCCGCAAGGTGGTCATCACCAAGGACGAGACCACCATCGTCGACGGTGGCGGCGACAGCGAGCAGGTCGCGGGCCGCGTGAACCAGATCCGCGCCGAGATCGAGAACAGCGACTCGGACTACGACCGCGAGAAGCTCCAGGAGCGCCTCGCCAAGCTGGCCGGCGGCGTGGCCGTCATCAAGGCCGGCGCGGCCACCGAGGTGGAGCTCAAGGAGCGCAAGCACCGCATCGAGGACGCCGTCCGCAACGCCAAGGCCGCCGTCGAGGAGGGCATCGTCGCCGGTGGTGGCGTCGCCCTGCTGCAGGCCGGTGTCGCCTTCGACAAGCTGGAGCTGGACGGCGACGAGGCCACCGGTGCCAACATCGTCAAGGTCGCGCTGGAGGCCCCGATCAAGCAGATCGCGACCAACGCCGGCCTGGAGGGTGGCGTCGTGGTGGAGAAGGTGCGCAACCTCCCCGCCGGTCACGGCCTGAACGCCGCCACCAACGAGTACGTCGACCTGGTCGCCGAGGGCATCATCGACCCGGCCAAGGTCACCCGCTCCGCGCTGCAGAACGCCGCCTCCATCGCGGCGCTGTTCCTCACCACCGAGGCCGTCATCGCCGACAAGCCGGAGAAGGCCGCCGCGGCCGCCGGCGGCGGCATGCCGGGCGGTGACATGGACTTCTGATCCTGATCGTTCCGATCGGGTCGGTTGACTCCTCGTCCGCGTGGGCGGCTCCCTTCGGGGGGCCGCCCACGCGGCGTTTCCGGGCCGCGGGGGTTTCACGAGAGGATGGGCGGATGGCTTCCGACGACATCGAGACCGCCCTGCACAACGCGCGGGCACTGATCCTGGCCGACCTCACCGCGCGGGACGTGGCGGACGCCGCCGTCGTCTCGCTGGTCGAGCAGGCCGTCACCCACCGCCGCTGGTGGCTGGAGCAGTGGCCGGACGGCACCGAGTACGTGCTCGGGCTGGTCGCCCAGGACGTCCAGGACGCGCTGCTGGAGGCGTACGGCCGCTGGCCGCTCTGCACCGCCTGCGCGGCCGACGGGGACCCGCACGCGCTGGGCGTGGAACCCGAGTTGGGGCCGGAGCCGCACTGGGTGTGCGGCAAGCAGGGCGTGGTGGTGGCGCCGGTGGGGGAGCTTCGCTAGCCGGCCGGCTAGAGGGTTCCGAGTTCGGCGGTCAGGTTGGCGCGGGCGGCAGCCGTGAAGCGCTCGCGGGCGGCGGCGGTGCGGTAGAGGGCCGGGAGTGCCAGGAGCCGGCGCAGGACGGCGGCCCGGCCCGCGCGGAAGTCCGGCTCCGGGACGAAGGCGTACTCCTCGCGGACGGCGGCCGCGTAGGCCGCGTACGCCTCGGGGGTGCCGCCGAGGACGGCGAGGTCCGCGTCGCAGAGCACCTCGCCGTCGCGGTCGCCGGAGGCCGGGTCGTGGGTGACGGTGAGCAGCACGAGCCGTTCGACCTCGGCGACGCGTTCGGCGGGCAGCCCGGCGGCGGTCAGTGCGCGGACGGCCAGGGCGGCGCTGCGCTCCTCGTTCTCGGTGCGGTCGGGCCGGTAGACGGCGTCGTGGAACCAGGCGGCGAGCCGGACGGCGTCCGGGTCGGCGGCGTGGTCGGCGAGGTCGTCGATGTGCCGGAGTACCGCTCGCAGGTGTTCGGCGGTGTGGTAGCGCCGCTGGGGCTCGGACCAGCGGCGCAGCAGTTCGCGCCCGTAGGGTCCGGGGTCGTCGGCGGCGTCGCAGCGTTCGAGCAGGGCGGTCCAGGCGGTGAGCAGGTCCTCGGTCGGCATGAGCACATTCTGTCGGGTCGTTCCGGTGGACGGGATGTGCCGGTCGGCGATATATGTAGTCACATGACAGAACGCTCCATGCAGGAGCCCACGCTGCTTCTGCTCACCGCGCTGGCCGATGCCCCGAGACACGGCTACGCGCTCATCCAGGAGATCGCCGCGATCTCCGACGGCCGGGTCAAGATGCGCACCGGCACGCTCTACGGGGCGCTCGACCGGCTGCTGGGCCAGGGCCTGATCGAGGTCGCCGCCGAGGAGGTGGTGGACGGCCGCGCCCGGCGCACCTACGCGCTGACCGACGCCGGCCGGGGCGCCCTGGCCACCGAGGCGGAGCGGCTGCGGGCCGTGGCCGCCGAGGCCGAGCGGCGGCTGTCCGTCGCCGTTGCCGGCCCGAGGGTCAGGGGGGCCTTCGCATGAGTGATGCCACCGTTTTCGCCGTACGGACGGCGCTGGCGCTGTACCCGGGGCGCTACCGCCGCGAGCGCGGCGACGAACTGGCCGTGGTCTTCGCCGACACGACGGCCGAGGCCGGGCCGATGGCCAAGGTCCGGGAGCTGTTCGACCTGGGCGCGTACGGGCTGCGGATGCGGACCGGGCTGACCTCGACCTCCCGGGGCGGGCGGCTGGCGGCGCTGGCCGCACCGTTGGTGGTCGGGGCCGCCGGGGGCCTGGCGGCCGGTCAGGCACTGTTGGACTACCTGGAGTCCGGTCTGCCGCAGGGCGGCTGGGGGCTCCTGCACTTCCTGCCCTACTGGGCGCTGCTGGCCTCGGCGGTGTTCTCCGCCGTCGCGGCGCTGTCCGGGCGGTGGACGGTGGCGAAGCTGCTGGCCGCGGTGTCGGGGCTGGCGGCGGTGGCGGACCTCGCCGGGGAGACCGTCTGGCGGGAGCCGGTTCAGCCGTTGTGGCTGTTCCTGGAGCTCTTCCAGTGGAACGGGCCGTTCGTGCTCTGGGCCCTGGTGCTGCTGGCCGCGCCGGCGGACGCGCTGCCGGTGCCGGCCTGGCGGGAGCGGGGCCTGATCCTGGGGGCCGCGGTGCTGACCCCGGTCGCGGCGTTCGCGGACAACGTCTACACCAGCTGGTACCACCTGGACCCGCTGTGGCGGGCGCTGATGATCGTGGTGCCGCTGCTGATGGCGCTGACGGCGGTGCGCGGCTGGGACCTGGTGGCCGTTCCGGGGATCGCGGCGTTGCCGTGGGGGTTCAGCGTCAACCTGCACGGGCTCTGGCAGCAGGAGGGCGGTGCCTGGAGGCTGCTGCCGATGGCCGTGGTGACGGTCGCCGTGGCGGTCGCGCTGGCCCTGGTCGGCCGCCGGAGGGGCCCGGCGGGGCGGCAGCCTGCCTGAGGCCGGAGCGGGGTGCGGTCTCGCCCGGGGGCGGTCGGATGTGGCAGGCTGTCTCATATGTCTAGACCAATTTTCGAAGTCATCGCGCTGACGCCCCAGGACGCCCAGGCTGCCGAGTCGGGCGGCGCCGACCGGCTCGAACTGGTCACCGACATGGCCGCCGACGGGCTCACCCCGTCCGTCGAGGACTTCGCCCGGATCCGGGCCGCCGTCGGCCTCCCGCTGCGCGTCATGCTCCGGATCCGGGACGGCTTCGCCCCCGGCGACCTGGACGAGCTGTGCGCCCGGGCCGCCGCGCTGCGGGCCGAGGGGGCCGAGGAGTTCGTCCTCGGCTTCCTCGACGACGCGGGCGCCGTCGACCTGGCCGCCACCGCGGTGGTGGCCGAGGCGGTCTCCGGCTGCCGCTGGACCTTCCACCGGGCGATCGACCACAGCGCCGACCGGGCCGCCCTGCGCGCCGCGGTCGGCGCGCTGCCCGGGCTGGACACCTTCCTCACCTCCGGCTCGGCCGCCGGGGTGGACGCCGGGCGCGAGGTGCTGGCCGCCGAACTGGCCCGGACGGGCGAGCCCGGCCACACCCAGCGGATCCTGATCGGCGGCGGCCTGCGGGCCGAGCACCTCAAGGAGCTGCGGGCGGAGGGCTTCGACGCCTTCCACGTCGGCGGCGCGGTGCGGGCCGACGGCTGGCGGACGCCGGTCGACGCGGCCAAGGTCGCCGAATGGCGGGCACTGATCGACGCCTGAGGCCGTGGGCATCGACGCCCGGAGCCGCACCGGGGCCGGTCCTGGTCGACGAGGACCGGCCCCACCGCCTCTCCGGACTACCGGAGCTGCTCGGGCAGCGGCTCGCCGTGCAGCACCGTCAGGCCGGAGACGGCGCGGGTCAGCGCGACGTACAGCCGGCGCAGGCCGGTCCGCTCGTCCGGCTCGCCGGCGATCACCGCGGCCGGCTCGTCCAGCACCACGTAGTCGTACTCCAGACCCTTGGCCAGCGAGGCCGGGACGAGGGTCAGCCGGGCCTCGCCGCTGGTCTCGGTGCCGGGGGAGAGGAACGGCAGCCCGGCCGCGGTGAGCAGCTCGGCGAGCCGCGGGATCCGGGCGTCGGCGGCGATCAGGCCGGTCGAGCCCTCGTTCTTCAGGGCCTCCCGGCAGGCGTCCACGACGGCGTCCTCCCACGCCGTGACCGGGCGGATCACCAGCGAGCCGGGGGCGTCGCGGACCGAGGTCGCCGGGGCCAGGCCGGGGGCGATCGCGGGCAGCAGCCGGGAGGCGTAGGCGATGACCTCCTCGGGCACCCGGAAGCCCTTGGTCAGCTCCTCCACGTGGGCGTCCGGCTTGCCCAGGTGGTGCAGGGCGTCCGGCCAACTCGCCGTCGCCCAGGGGGTGGTGCCCTGGGCGAGGTCGCCGAGGACGGTCGCCGAGCCGGTGGTGCAGCGGCGGCCGACCGCGCGGTACTGCATCGGGGAGAGGTCCTGGGCCTCGTCCAGCACCACGTGCCCGAGCGAGGGGGTGCGCTGCACCAAATCCTTGACCTCGTCCACCAGGACGGCGTCGGCCGGCGTCCAGCGGGCGGTCTTCACCGAGCGGCCGGGCTTGGGCCACAGCACCGCCCGCTGCTCCTCGGCGGTCAGCACGCCCTCGGCGCACTCGGCCAGGAACTCAGGCTCGGAGAGCAGCCGCAGGACCAGCTTGGCCGGGTCGACGGCCGGCCAGCACTCCTTGACCACGGCCTTGACCGCGCTGTTGCGGGCCACCGCGTCCTGCACCCGGTCGTCCGGGGCCTCGCCGCCCTGCTCCATCTTCAGCAGCACGGCGTGCGCGATGCGCTGCGGCAGGGCGTCCCGGGCCGCGCCGTAGCGGATGTCGCGGCCCTTCAACTCCTCGATGATCTCTACCAGTTCGTACACCGGCACGCGCCAGCGGCGGGAGCCGCGGACCACCACGCAGGGCTCGGTGGGCAGCGTGATGCCGGCCCGTACCGCGCGGCGCAGCACCTCGGCCATCCGGGCGTCGCCCTTCAGCCGGGCCGCCTCCGGGTCGTCCTCGCCCTTCACCTCGACGTGGGCGACCAGCTGCTGCACGGTGGCCTGGGCGACCTCCAGCTCGCCGAGGGCGGGCAGCACCTGCTCGATGTACGAGAGGAAGGCGTTGTTCGGGCCGATCACCAGGGTGCCGGTCCGGGCCAGGCGCTCGCGGTGCGCGTACAGCAGGTAGGCGACGCGGTGCAGGCCGACGGCGGTCTTCCCGGTGCCGGGCGCCCCCTGGACGCAGATGGTGCCCGTGATGTCGGAGCGGACGATCTCGTCCTGCTCGGGCTGGATGGTGGCGACGATGTCGCGCATCGGGCCGACGCGGGGCTTCTCGATCTCGGCGGCGAGCAGGGCGGAGGCGGTATCGGTCTCGGCCGGGTCGGTGAGGTGCTCGTCCTCGTAGGCGGTGAGCTCGCCGCCGGTGTAGCCGAAGCGGCGGCGGCGTTCGACGTCCATCGGATCGGCGCGGCTGGCCCGGTAGAACGGCTGGGAGACCGGCGCGCGCCAGTCGATCACCATCGGGTCGCCGTCGGCGTCGTGGACGTGGCGGCGGCCGATGTAGAAGCTCTCCCCTCCGCCGCCCTCGCTCAGCTCCTCGCTGACCGCGTGGAGGTAGTCGAGGCGGCCGAAGAACAGCGGGGTGTCGGAGAGGTCGGCCAGGGCGGCGATCCTGGCCTCGATCTGGTTCTGGAGGATGACGGCGGACACCCAGGTGCCGGTCACGTCGCGCAGGTCGAGCGACTCGACGTCCTCGCGCATCGCTCGCAGCGCGGACCGGGACGCGGCCAGGTGGTCGCGTTCGCGCTGGAGGGGGTCGGTGGTGGGGGTGGCGGGCACAGCGAACCTTCCCGGCTGCCCCGGTCGCGGGCGCAGCGGATCGATGGAGCTCACGGTGGTGTACGGGCCGACCGGTTGCCGTGCGGTCGGCGCCTCCCCCGGCTGCCTGCGGGACACCGCCAGGTACCACGGTTCGGGAGGGGGCAGGCGGACGATCTTAGACCCGTCCGTCTCAGGGTTCCAGCCCTGCAGGTCTCGGGGCTCCCGTACACCGGGAGGAGGACGGCCGGCTCGCCGGATGCGGCCTTTGGAGTGATGCCGTGGGCCGGTCGGGTGCCTACCGTTGAAGACATGAGCAGTCGAAACGAATCCCGCACCGCCCCGGCCGGCGCGACCGCCGCCCAGGGTCGCCACCACCACCTGCTGAGGAGCGCCGTCCGCAACGTCGGCATCGCCCTGGACACCGCCGCGCGCGTGATCTTCCTCGGGCGCGACGGTGTTTGGCTCTGAGTCCCGTTACAGCACGTCGTCCGCGTCGATGATCCGGTACGCGTAGCCCTGTTCGGCCAGGAAGCGCTGCCGGTGGGCGGCGAAGTCCTGGTCCACGGTGTCCCGGGCGACGACCGAGTAGAAGTGCGCCGCGTGCCCGTCCGCCTTGGGGCGCAGGACGCGGCCGAGGCGCTGGGCCTCCTCCTGGCGGGAGCCGAAGGTCCCGGAGACCTGGATGGCCACCGTCGCCTCGGGCAGGTCGATGGAGAAGTTCGCGACCTTGGAGACCACCAGGACGCTGATCTCCTTGTTCCGGAACGCGTCGAAGAGCTTCTCGCGCTGGGCGTTGCTGGTCTCGCCCTTGATCACCGGGGCGTCCAGGACCTCACCGAGCTCGTCCAGCTGGTCGATGTACTGGCCGATGATCAGCGTCTGGTCCTTCTCGTGCTTCCTGACCAGCGCCTCCACCACCCGCCGCTTGGTCGCCGTGGTGGCGCAGAAGCGGTAGCGCTCCTCGGGCTCGGCGGTGGCGTAGGCGAGCCGCTCGGAGTCGGTCAGGGTGACCCGCACCTCGCAGCAGTCGGCGGGCGCGATGTAGCCCTGCGCCTCGATCTCCTTCCACGGGGCGTCGAAGCGCTTGGGGCCGATCAGGCTGAACACGTCGCCTTCGCGGCCGTCCTCGCGCACCAGCGTGGCGGTCAGGCCGAGCCGGCGGCGGGCCTGGAGGTCGGCGGTGAACTTGAACACCGGCGCGGGCAGCAGGTGCACCTCGTCGTAGACCACCAGGCCCCAGTTGCGGGCGTCGAACAGCTCCAGGTGCGCGTACACGCCCTTCCGCTTGGTGGTCATCACCTGGTAGGTGGCGATGGTGACCGGGCGGATCTCCTTCTTCGTCCCGCTGTACTCGCCGATCTCGTCCTCGGTGAGCGAGGTGCGCTTGACCAGCTCGTGCTTCCACTGGCGGGCCGAGACGGTGTTGGTGACCAGGATCAGGGTGGTCGACTTGGCGTGCGCCATCGCGGCGGCGCCGACCAGGGTCTTGCCGGCGCCGCAGGGCAGCACGACCACGCCGGAGCCGCCGTGCCAGAAGCCCTCGACCGCCTGGGCCTGGTACGGGCGCAGCTGCCAGCCGTTCTCGTCCAGGTCGATCGGGTGCGCCTCGCCGTCCACGTACCCGGCGAAGTCCTCGGCGGGCCAGCCGAGTTTCAGCAGCACCTGCTTGATCTGCCCGCGCTCGGAGGGGTGCACCACCACGGTGTCCGGGTCCACCCGGGCGCCGACCAGCGGGACGATCTTCTTGGAGCGCAGCACCTCCTCCAGCACCGGGCGGTCGGTGGTGGTCAGCACCAGACCGTGGGTGGGGTGCTTGAGCAGCTGGAGCCGCCCGTACCGGCCCATGGTGTCCGCCACGTCCACCAGCAGCGCGTGCGGCACGGGGTAGCGCGAGTACGTCACCAGGGCGTCCACCACCTGCTCGGCGTCGTGCCCGGCGGCCCGGGCGTTCCACAGCCCGAGTGGCGTCACCCGGTACGTGTGGACGTGCTCGGGGGCCCGCTCCAACTCGGCGAACGGCGCGATGGCGCGGCGGCAGTCGGCGGCCTGGGGGTGGTCGATCTCCAGGAGAAGAGTTTTGTCGCTCTGGACGATCAAGCAGGACACACATACCTCCGTGGATAGGATCGCCACGTGACAGAGACCACGACTGTCACCGTTCGGGCCATGCCCCGAGCCCGACGCCGGAAGGGCGTTCCGGCAAGCGCGCCTGGAATGCGCGCAGCTATCTATGTTCGCCTATCGCGCGAGACAGAGGAAACTACTTCGCCAGACCGCCAGCGAGCGGCCTGCGAGCAGCTGTGCGCGGCACGCGGCTGGACCGTGGTCGCGGTCGAGGAGGACATCGACGTCTCCGGCTTCTCACGCAGCCTGGAACGGCCGGGGCTCCAGAAGGTCCTGGAGCGGCTCGACGACTTCGACGTGATCGTGTTCTTCAGGATCGACCGGCTTGCCCGGTCCACGGTCGACTTCGCCGAGATCATGAAGATCACCGAGGCGCAGAGCGTCGCGCTCGCGTCGGCGACGGAACCGCTCGACCTCACCTCGTCCATGGGGCGCGCCATGGCGAAGGTGATCGCCGTCTTCGCAGAGCTGGAGTCGGACACCATCGGCATGCGAGTTGCCGGCGCCCATGAGCACCTGCGGCGGGAAGGCCGCTACACCGGAGGGCGCGTTCCCTACGGCTACGAGGTGGCCCCGAACCCGGACGGCGCGGGCAAGGTGCTGGTCGTCAACCAGGAGGAGGCCAAGACCGTTCACTCGATCGTGAAGCGGGTGCTGGCCAAGGACTCGTTGATCCAGATCGCCATCGACCTCACCAGGGCCGACATCCCCTCGCCGGGGCACACGTCGCGGCAGACCACCGGCAAGCGCAGCAACTCCAAGAAGTGGTACACGACTTCGCTCCGGAGCCTGCTGAGCAACCCGCAGTTGCTCGGGCAGGTCATCGAGGACGGCAAACCGATCCTGCGGACCGATGGACTGCCGTTGGTCAACCGGCCGCCGATCCTGGACATGGACACCTGGCAGGCCCTCCAGGACGAACTGGGCCGCCGCTCGAACAACCCGGGCGAGCGGAGACGGGAGTCGACGTCGCTGCTGCGCGGAGTGGCGCACTGCGCGCTGTGCGGCTTCCGGATGTACACCTACGTGGCCAGCGGGCGGACGCGGTACCGCTGCATCGGTCGGCTCAAGAAGCGGCAAGGCGGCGTCGCGGTCGACTGCTACGGCGTGAGCATCGCGGGCAAGGGGATGGAAGACCACGTCGAGGCCGAGTTCCTTCGGAAGTTCGGCCGTCTTCCCGTCGTGCGGGTGGTGGAGCGTGCAGGGGAGAACTTCCGCCCGCAGATCAGGCAGGCAGAGGAAGCACTGACCGACCTGGAGAAGGACCGGTACGAGCGCGGTCTCTTCAAGGGCGACGACGGCGCGGCACGCTATACGGCGCAGTACGCCCGGCTGGAGGAGCGGATCGCCGACCTCAAGGAGCGGCAGCGGAACGCGAAGCCGGCGGGGACGGAGACGGTCCCGACCGGCAAGACGCACGAGGAGGTCTGGCGGGACGCCGACGTGGCCGGGAAGCGGGATCTGTTGCTCAGCACCGGCGCGTACGTCGAGGTGGCCCCTGCGGCGAAGGCCGGCAAGGTCCTTGACCTGAAGCGTCTTGCCCTCCATTTCGGCGAGGAGGGGATGATGCGGCGCTCCGTAGCCGGGGAGGTCATGGCCGCCGAGAAAGCTGTAGGCCAGGGCGATGGGGCCCGGTCGCTGACCGGGCCTCCGGCCGCCGACTGAGGTTTTCGCCGCTCAGTCACTGCTATGGGCAGCTGCTGCGCCTCGGCCTTGCTCCGAGGCGAGCTGATCGGCCGGCAACCCATCTGACTGGAGAAGTGCATGTGCATGTTCACCACGGGGCCGGTAGCTGCCTATTGGACGTCGCTCGGGCGGACGCGGCCGCCACGCCGGCTGCGGGAACGTCCCCGGTGCGCCGTGTCATTGGCGGTCCGTCAGTGCGGCGCGCCCCCGCAGGGGCCGTACGAGGGATCGCCCGAAGTGACCACAGCACGCACTCGGTCGTTGAACTGGTCATGAAGACCTCCAAGCGTGTTCTCACCGCCCTCGCCCTGATGGGCACGGCCTTCGCCGCCACGGCCTCGTCGGCCGGTTCCGCCCATGCCCTCGCGGGCATCGGGGAGGGGCCGGGCGGTCTGCTGGCGGCGCCCGGATTCCTGCTCGCGGACACCGTCACCGGCGGTTCGATGCCGGTCGGGCAGAGCCAGATCGGCAGCCTGGCGGACCAGGCGGTCAAGGACAAGATGAAGGAGGCCAGAGGCCACTGACGACCGGTCACCCGCCGCTATTCGTCGAGTTCCGCGACGCCGGTGATGCGGTGGAGGGCGAAGGTGCGGAGTTCGTCGGCGTGGTGGTCGAAGGCGGTGACGAAGCCGCCTTCGACCTTGACCGGGTCGATGATCCGCTGGCTGGCGATGCCCTCGGCGTTGAGGTAGCCGATCCACATCCGTTCGCCGAGCAGGACGGCCGTCTGGAGGGCGGCGAGGGTCTCGGCGGCGGCGGTGCGGGGGAGTTGGCGCGGGTCCGGGGTGGGCTCGCGGCGGGCGGCGGTGGCGGCGCGGTCGCCGGCCCGGATGGCCTTGATGGCGGCGGCGAGGAGGGTGTCGTCGGGGGTGGGCGGCCCGTCGGGGACGGGCGTGGGGGCGGCGCGCGGCGGGGTGCGGTGGCTGTCCGGCCGGGTGATCAGGACGTCGCCCTCGGCGGATTCGGCGGCCGGGGCGTAGCCCATGGTGCGCAGCGCGGCGAGCAGGACGTCCGGGGCGGCCTGGGAGGCGAGGACGGTCGGGGCGAGCAGTCGCAGCCGCAGGTCGGCGGCGCGGCGGTCGGCGAGCACCTCGTTGAGCAGGGAGGGGTCGTCGCAGCGCAGGTAGGAGGAGGCGGCGCCGACCCGCAGGATGCCGTGTCGGCGGGCGACGTCGTCGATCAGGTAGGCGAGCGGCTGGGGGACGGGCGTGCGGCTGTGCCGGCCCAGGAAGGTCTGCAGGTCGGCGGCGGTGCGTCCGGCGTCCAGGGCGCGGCGGACGGACGCCGGGGTGAACCGGTAGACGGTGGCGCCGCCCTTGGACTCGATGTCGGCGCACAGGGCGAGCGCCTGGGCGAGCGGGGTGAGCAGCGGGCCGGGGGCGATCGCGGTGAGGTCCGGCTGGAGGATCACGTGGTCCAGCGGCTGCGGCAGCAGCGGGGCGAGCACTTCGGCCGGGTCGGACTCGCCGGTGAGCAGGGCACGGGCGGGGGCGGCGAGGGCGCCGCGGCCGGTGATGCCGAGGAGTTCGGCCTCGGCGAGGGTCCAGGTGGTGAGGTCGTCGCGCAGTTCGCGGCCGTCGCGGCCGTCGGGGCTGGTCGGGCCGCCGCGCAGCGGGCGCTGCCAGCGCAGGGTGGGCAGCAGTTCCTCGGCGGTGGCCGGGGTGCCGGGCGGCAGTTCGGCGAGCAGTGCGAGGGCGGCGCGGCGCACGGACGGGGCGAGGGTGCGGTCGAGTTCGGGGCCGAGGGCGGCGCGCGGCTTGCCCTTGCCGTCCGGGGTGCCGGTGAGGGCGGGCACGCGGGTGGCGGCAAGCCAGGCGCCGGCCAGGACGGCCCAGCGCTCGGCGGTGTCCAGTTGCAGCCAGCTGTCGTAGCCGGGGGTGGGTGCCCAGCACTCGTCGGCCTCGCCGTCGGGGGCCAGCAGGCCCGCGGTGTAGGCGAGTTCGAGCCAGAAGGCGGTCTGCTGCTCGGTGGTCTCCAGGGTCTGGGCGGTGCGCTTGAGGTCCCGTACGCCGAGGCCGCCGGCCCGCAGGGTGGGTGGGGGGTTGAGGCCCCAGGCCTCCAGTAGTTCCTCGACGGTCCTGACGGCGGTGTGCGCCTGCCCGGCCGCGGCGCTGTCCACAGCCTGTGGATCGCGCGGGGCGGCGGCGGGGGAGGGTTCGGGCTGGAGCGGTTCGACGGTGCGGTGGGTGCGGCCGCCGCGCAGGTGGAGGGCCAGTTCACGTGGCAGCACGACGCTGCCCGGGCTGGTCGGCAGCAGCAGGCCGCGGGCGAGCAGCCATTCGACCGGGCTCTGGGCGTCCTCGGCGGTGACCGGTCGGGTGGCGTCCGGGACGGTGCCGGTGGGCGGGCCCCAGACCAGCCGCTCCAGCAGCCGCAGCGCGGGCTCGGGGGCGGTGTCGAGCAGCGCGGCGCAGCGGGTGCGGTCGGTGAGCAGCGCGGTCAGGGCGGCGACGGCGGTGACCGGGTCGGGGGTGGCGGGCTGTCCGGCGGAGGCGAGCAGCTGCTGCAGCCGTGCCGGGGACATGCCGGTGGTCGCCTCGGCGAGGGTGGGGCCGAGGCCGGTGCGGCCGGGGTTGGCGGCGGTCGGGGCGAGCGCCTCGCGGACGGCGAGCACCAGCCGCAGGCCGTTGTCCGGCCCCCAGAGCAGCGCCCGGTCGCGCAGGGTGGCGACGGCGCGGGGGAGGGCGGCGGCGACGGCGGACCGGTCGGCCGGGGTGAGCGGGGTGGCGCCGGGGTGCGGCTTGACCTTGGACGGTCCGGTCAGCAGTGTCCGCACGGTGGCCAGGTTGGTGCCGTCCGGGCAGGTCGCCAGCGCCTCGGCGACCTGGAGGGTGAAGCGGTCGAGCCGTTCCAGGGCGCGCAGCGCGGAGGCGCGCGAGGAGAGCCGGGCGGACAGCTGGGTGAGGTCGCCGGGGACGGGGTTCAGCAGGTCGGGGCGTGACCGGAGCAGGGCGGCGATCGCGTCGTCGGGCCGGGCGCGCAGCTCCTCGGCGAGGGTGCGCGGACCGGCGGGCGTCCTGCCTTGGCGTTGAGGGCCCTGCTGTGTGGTCATTCGACCTAGGTTAGTCGGGAGTGCGGACGGTGGGGTGCGCTCGTGCCCGGGGCGGCACCGGCGGACGGCGGCGGCCGCGATGGACTCGCGCGGGCGGGGCACGGTGGGTACCGTCACGGCCGAGGGCGGTTCGGTGGGCGGCCGCGCTCTGCATGGGCGGGCCGGGCGAGGCGGGGTGTCGGTGATGACGGACGGCGAGTGGTGGCGCAAGAGCGGGCCGTGGAGCGAGCGGACGGGGGCGTCGGGTGCGCCCGACCCGTCCCCTTCGGCGCCTTCGTCGGCTGAGGGTGCGGCGCGCGGCGGACCGGCCGAGGACAGCGTGTACGGCTCCTCGGCCGCTTCCGGTGCGACGGGCGGCATCCCGAACGTGTCGCTGGACCTGCCGGGCGTCGCCGCTCCCGACGGCGGCTCGGAGGCGATCCCGGCGCCGGTCGTGCAGAGTTCGAGCCCGTGGACGATGACGATGCTCGACTTCTCGGACGCGCCGCAGCCCGCGCCCAAGCCGATCCCCGAGCAGCGCGCGGGTGAGGAGGCGGCGCAGCAGCAGGCGGCCGAGCAGGCCGGGGCGAAGCCATCGAACCCGAAGCGGCAGCGGAAGGCGAAGGTGAGGGGCGGGGCCAAGGGCGCGCCCGCCGGGGCGGCGGCAGCGGGCAAGGGGGCGGGCAAGGGCGCCCGCAAGCCGTCCCCGCTGATCCTGCTGTCCTGCGGGCTGCTGGTCGGCGGGGCGGTGTCCGGGTTCTTCCCGGCCATGCTGGCGGGCTGGGGCCTCGGTTACCTGACCCGTCAACTCTCCGATCTGATGCGCAAGTTCGTGATCCTGGGGATCCCGCTGATCACGATGAGCGCGACCACCCTGTTCGCGATGAACCACGCCAAGCAGGCGGGCGGTGCCGGGGGCGCCGGGGGCGCCGTCCAACCCGGCTCCCCGCTGGGCCAGTTCAGCTGGTCGATGGCACCGGGTGTGCTGCGTACGGCCGCCGTGGCGACGGCGGTGGTCCTGCTGCTGCTCGGCCTGCGCCGCCGCCCGCCGCAGCAGGGCTGAGACCGGGACCGGCCCCGCACCGGGCGGGTGCGGGGCCGGTTGTGCGGTTGTGCGGTCGTGCGGTTGTGCGGTTGTGCGGTCGGTCGGGTCAGGCTCGGCGGCGGCGCCACCGGACCAGGGCCGCGCCGCTCGCGAGGAGCACGGCGGCGGTGCCCGCCAGGGCCAGGGCGTTGGAGCCGGTGCTGGCGAGGCTTCCGCCGCCACCGGTGCTGCTACCGCCGCTGTCGCTGTCGCTGCCACTGCCGCTGCCGCTCCTGCCGGCCGGGGCCGGGGAGGGGCTGGGGCTGGTGCCGCCGTCGCCCGCCGGAGTGCTCGGCGCGGGGGTGGGCGTCGCGGTCGTGGGCGTGGCGGTCGGGGTGTCCGTCGGGCCGCCGGTCGGGGTGCCGGTGGGAGTGCCGGTCGGCGTGGCCGTCGCGGTGTCCGTCGGTGTGGGAGTGGGCGTCGGCGTCGGGCCGTTGTCGGCCGGTCCACCACCACCGAGGAGCAGCTGGTCCTCGGTGTCCGCCTTGTCGGTCATGGCCTTCACGGAGGTCCGGGTGGAGCGCGGCAGGTCCTTGTGCTTGGCCGTGAACTCGGTCGCTCCGATGTCCTGCCTGGGCGCCTGGGAGAAGTCCACGCCACCCTCGAAGCAGACCCGCCCGTCGCCACAGGGGTAGCTGTAGTCGCCCTGGGTGAAGGACTTCACGTAGTCCTCCCAGGTCTGGCGCGGCGTCCAGTTCGCGTTCTGCCCGCGGACCGGCCACTTGCCGACGTCGCCGCTGTCGATGATCGCCCGGTAGTCGGTGGGCTCCAGCTGGTCCTGCTGCCGCACGTACTCGGCGGCGACCCGGGCGCTGTAGACACGGCGCAGGTCCGCGTAGAGCGGGGCGGTGTTGACCTTGTGCTCGACGTCCGGGATGACGATCTCACGGACCAGGCCCTCGACGGTCCTGCGCTGGGCGTCGGTGGCCTGGCAGTCCCCGTTCGGCCCGGGGGTGCTGATGGTCGTGGTCTCGGAGTTGACCTTCAGCGGCGCGTCGAGGATGTAGACGCCGTTCTCGTCGGCGCGGACCTTCGCCGGCTGGGGGACGATCCAGTTGCGGATGGCGGGCCGGCAGGACACACCGGCGGCGATCATGGCGTCCTCGAACTTCTTGCCAATGGCCTGTCGCGGGTCCAGGTCCTTGGCGAAGTCGTGCTTCATCTCCAGGTCGGCCTGGAGCAGTACGCGCCCCGCGTCGGTCTTCCCGAAGGCGGGGTCCATGATCTTGTCGGGCTGGTCGGGGTTGAGGTTGACCCAGAAGGTGTTCGGGCTGAGCGCCAGCCAGGTGAAGAAGGAGTCGGAGATGAGCTGTGCCTTCTCCTGACCGCCCCAGCCGAGGTTCTGCTCGTCCTCGTCAGCCTTCTTGGCGGCGAACGCGTAGTTCAGCGCCTGGCCCTTGACCGGCTTGCCGACGTAGGAGAGTTGCAGGGTGGAGAAGTCCACGCCGCCCGGGCCGCGCACCCGCAGGCCGGCCGGGTCGTCGGCCCGGATCCGGGCCATCCGCTCGGCCATGTCCTTCGGCGTGGGCATGGAACCCTCGATGTTCCGGGCGGCGCCGCCGGAGGGCTGCTTGGCCCCGGTGTTCATGTACGGGTCGGGCTTGGAGGTGTTCGGGTCGAACTTGGATACGGGCACGCTGGTGGAGCGGTGCTCGTAGCTGCGCACCCTGGGGTTCGCCGGGTCCGAGCCGACGTCGGTGTTGACCTTGCTCAGGTACTTCTTGGTCGCGCTGGTCTTCTCCTCGCCGAAGACGTAGGTGACGCGTGCGGCCTTGCGCTGGGGATCCTGCAGGAAGGCCTTGTTCGTCGGGTCCTGGGTGGTGTCACGGCCGCCGCCGGCCTTGAACTCCAGGAAGTCGTTGGTCTTGTAGTTGACCGCGTCCCACTTGCGGACCATCGGCTTGTTGGTCTTCGGGTCGAGGACCGGCTTGCCGTCCTTGTCGAGGATCGGGATCTCCTCCTGGCAGAGCCAGTCGGGGCCGACCAGTCCGAGGTCCTTGATCACCTTCTCCTCGTAGAAGGCGCCGCGGCGGTTGTTGTTGTTCGGCAGGATGTAGGCGTCGGACAGCCACTTCTCGAAGGTGCCGTACTTCTTGTTCTGCGGGTCGCGGGCCAGGTACTCCTTGTACGTCGCGAAGAGGCGGCCCTCGGAGCCCTTGGGGTACTGCTCGTGCGGCTTGTCGAACTTCTTGAGGAACGCCTCCTGCTCGGCCGGGTCGGACGGGAGGGTGAGCCCGTCGAAGACCTGGCGCGGAGCGTCGTAGGTGTACGAGTCCCAGGCGTTCTCGTCCCTGACACTGTCGGGCGAGGTGTCCCACGGGAAGGAGGTCCCCGGGGCACCGCCCTTCGTGTTCGGGTAGAGCTCGTCGCAGCGCTTGCCCTTCGCCGCGTAAGCGGTGCCCTGAAGGCCGGGCAGGCCGGTGACGGCCAGGACGGCCGTGCAGGTGAGTGCGAGGCCGCCGCGCACCCAGATGCGCGCGCGGCGAGGTATCAGGTCTGGCACGTGGCTACTCCCCCAAGGAGCCCGGTGAAAAGGACGGCTGTCCGGGCGGCGCCCTGACGGGCCCCCAATTGACGTGTGCGCCGCCAGGGTTCGAACAGTAGACGGCGGTCAGCGGTCGCGTCTCTTGTTTTGACGTCCTGCTGAACGTCAACTCACCTTGCACACAGGATTGTTACGCTCCGGTAGCTGGCTCGGTCGTAGGCTGCCGACATGGATCCGATCGACACCCCGGAGTGGGCCGACAATCCCCGGTTGGCGCGTTGGCTCGCCGCGCAGCGCGCGGCGTTCCCCGCGTGGGCGCGAGAGAGCGGCGGCGGCTGGGACTTCGAGCCTGCTTCGCTGGACCGCCTCCAGGCACTGCTCCTCAGCCGGTTCGACACCTGGGAGGAGGTCCGGGCGGCCCGGGACACCCCGCTGCTGGAGGTCCCCGCCTGGTATCTCGGCGAGACGCTGATCCGCCGCTGCGGGGTGGTGTGGCGCTGCATTCCGGTGCTGCCGGTCCCCCACCCGCCGGCCGGCGGCTACCCGCTGGTGACGTACGCCCGGAACGGTCTGACCGAGTACGAGCGGGACTGCCTGGAGGACTTGGAGGAGCGAATGGAGTTCTCCATCCCGCTCGTCGAGCCGGCCGACGCGATCGGCTCCCTGTTCGTGGCCGAGGGCGGTCGGCTTGCGGACTGGATCGGCTGGTTCGACCGCTTCCAGGAGTGGCGCCGCAGTCTGCCGACCGACATCTACTGACCCGCCCGGGCCTCGTCGGCCGGCAAGGGCGCCGCGGAGCCGGTCCGCAGGGGCGGCGCCGGGTAGCGCTGCCCCGGGGCCCGTCGCCGAGCCTGCCGCCTCCGTGGCGGGTGACAGGGCCGGATCCACTGTGACATCGGAGAGCTCAACTCGTCCGCGGGGACGCCGCGCTGAGGATTCCGGCGAGGACGGCGGCCGGGTCGTCGGTGGGCAGGGCGTGTCCGGCGCCGGGGACGACCTCGACCCGGGCGGCCGGGACGAGTCGGCGCAGCCGCTCGGGGACGGTCCGGGCGTCGTTCAGGGCGCTGCGCTCGCCGAGCAGGAAGAGCGTGGGCGCGCTCAGGCGGCGCAGTTGTCCGTCGTCGAGGGTGTCGGCCAGGGGCAGGCGGCGGCGGAAGCCCGTCGAGGCGCGCATCAGGGCCATCAGCTCGGTCTCCAGGACGGCGCTGTTGCCGACCGCCCTGGCCAGCCGGGGCCGGAGCGGCCGCGGGGCGAGGGCGGCGAGGCCGCCGAGGACGAGCCAGGTGTAGAAGCGCCGTCCGGCGTCGGCGAGGCCGGCCGGGTCGACCAGGGTGAGGGCGGCGGTCCGTCCGGGGTGGCGGATCTGGTGGTGGAGGGCGATCCAGCCGCCGTAGGAGCAGCCGACCAGGTGGGCGGCGGGGACGTCGAGGGCGGCGAGCAGGTCCTCCAGCCAGTCGGCGGCGTCGTGGCCGTCCAGGATCGGGGCGGTCTGCACGCTGGCGCCGGGTTCGCCGACGGTGTCCACGGCGAGCACGGGATGGCGCTCGGCGAGGCGCTCGACGTACGCGTGCCACATCAGGGCGTTGCCGCCGGAGCCGGCGAGCAGCACGATCGGCTGCCCGTGGGCGGGGCCGGCCCGGTGGACGCGGGTGGTGCCGAAGCGGGTGGGGACGTCGAGCGCGGTGCGCGGCCCTGGCCAGAGCTCGGTGAGGGCGCGCTCGTAGGCGGTGCGGAAGCGGGCTTCGGCCTTGCCGTTCCTGAACTCGCTGATTCGCATGGTACAGGTGTATCACATGCATGATACGTGTGTACCAAGAGATCTCGGAAGAAGGAGGGACGGGCCGTGGCCGAGAAGGTCGACCACGAGGAGCGTCGACGGCAGATCGCCGAGGCCCTGCTGCGCATCGCCGACACCGAAGGCCTGCAGTCGGCCAGCATGCGGGCGGTCGCGACCGAGGCGGGCGTCTCGCTGCGCCTCGTGCAGTACTACTTCACGACCAAGCAGGGCCTGTTGCTGGACGCCCTCGCCCGGCTCGGCACCCAGCTCCAGGCCCGGATGGAACGCTGGATCGGCGAGGCCCGCGCCCCCCGGGAGGTGGTGACGGCGGTGCTGTCCTGCATCCTGCCGACCGATGCCGAGAGCCGCCGGATCACCCGGACGTACGCCGCGTACTACGCGCTGGTGCTCAGCGACCCCGAGGTGCTGGAGCGGCAGGCCGCGCAGCCGCCGGTCGTGCTGGAGGGCTTCCTGGCCAAGCAGTTGCGTGCGGCGCAGCAG
This sequence comes from Kitasatospora sp. NPDC101157, assembly GCF_044768255.1. Taxonomy (NCBI): domain Bacteria; kingdom Bacillati; phylum Actinomycetota; class Actinomycetes; order Kitasatosporales; family Streptomycetaceae; genus Kitasatospora; species Kitasatospora sp. NPDC101157. The sequence continues at coordinate 26,401 of NZ_JBIWPL010000001.1, forward strand.
GCCGGGGGCATCGCCCCGGAGCGGGACGTCGAGATGGCGGCCGCCGGACTGCTGGCGATGGTCAACGGCCTCGGCTCCAGCGTCCTCGGCGGCCAGCGGGACGGCGAGCAGGCGCTGGCGATCCTCGACCACCACCTGGACGAGCTGTTCCGGCCGTGATGGTCTCCCGACGGCTTCGAGCAGCCCGAACCGGAGGACCGCGGCTTCGGCATCCGCATCGAGGCCGTGGACCCGGACGGCAACCGCATCTCCCTCCGTCAGCGCGCCGCCCGGCAGGGCTGAGCCGCAGGACCACAGGCCGGGAGCAGGAAGTCGGATCCGCCGACCTCCCGCTCCGCAGGGTGGCGGGGGAGGGGCGGCCCCCGTCGGCACCAGGGGGCTAACACCCGTACGGGAGGGGTGCTTTCCCCGTTCTTCGGGCGCGCCCGGCTGGCCAGACTCGGAGCATGCCCACACAGACCGTGACGATGACCAAGGCTCCCGAGGCCACCGCCCAGCAACTCGGCAGCGACTTCGCCCAGTTGAGCCGCCGGATAGCCGCCGAGGGCCTGCTCGACCGGCGCCCCGGCTACTACACCGTCCGCGCGGGCCTGGTGCTCGCCACGTTCCTCGGCGGCTTCTACGCCCTGTTCGAGCTGGGCGACACCTGGTGGCAGCTCGGCCTGGCGGCCGCGATGTCCGTGGTCTTCGCCCAGGTCGGGCTGCTCTCCCACGACCTGGCGCACCGGCAGGTGTTCAGCAGACGGCTGCCGAGCGAGATCGGCGGCCGGATCGCCGCCAACCTGATGATGGGCATGAGCTACGGCTGGTGGATGAACAAGCACACCCGCCACCACGCCAATCCCAACCACGAGGAGCGCGACCCGGACGTCGCGCCCGACCTCGTCGTCTGGTCGCAGCGGCAGGCCCGGCAGGCGAGCGGCCTGGCCCGGTTCATCGGCCGCCGCCAGGCGTACCTGTTCTTCCCGCTGCTCCTGCTGGAGGGCCTCAACCTCAGCTTCAACAGCTTCCGCGCGCTGCGCGGCCCGGCGGTGAAGCGCCCGCTGCTGGAGGGCGCCCTGCTGGTGGTCCACTTCGCGGCCTACTTCGGCCTGGTCTTCGCCGCGCTGCCGCTGGGCAAGGCGGTCGCCTTCCTCGCCGTGCACCAGGCGCTGCTCGGGGTCTACCTGGGCTGCGTCTTCGCCCCGAACCACAAGGGCATGCTGATGGTGACGCCGGAGATGCGGCTGGACTTCCTGCGCCGCCAGGTGCTCACCTCGCGCAACGTGCGCGGCAACGCGGTGCTGGACTCGGTGATGGGCGGCCTCAACTACCAGGTGGAGCACCACCTCTTCCCCAGCATGCCGACCCCGGCGCTCGGGCGCGCCGCCCGGATCACCCGGGAGTTCTGCGCGGAGAAGGACATCCCGTACTACGAGACCGGCCTGCTCCGCTCGTACCGCGAGATCCTCACCCACCTGCACCGGACGGGCGAGCCGATCCGCTCCGGCAGCTGAGGACCGTTCTCCGGCCGTCCGGGTGCCGAGGGAGTAGGCACGGGAGCACTGCCGGGGACGGATGGCGGCGGCTGCCGCCGGGGGGCCGAAGGCCCGGGCCGTGCGGCCGCCGGCCGCCGGGCCTGACCCGCACGACGGTTCCCGGGAACCCCGAGCAGCCCCGGCCGCGTGGGAGGCCGGGGCTGCTCCGGTCGGTTAGCTCCGGCTCCGGGTGGCGCTGCCGGTCCGGACCGGCACCGGACTGTCGGGGCTGTCCAGCCACACGGTGTGGCCGTCGGGCGTGACGGTGAGGCCGAAGCGGTCGAAGCCGGGGCGGTCATGGGCGTCCCACCACCGCCAGGCGGACTCGACCTCGTTCCAGAGGTGCCGGGGGCCGGACCGGACGACCTCGTAGGCGGTGCGGCCGGGCTCCCGGTCGACAGTGGCCCAAGAGGTGACGGCCGTGTCGTGCAGCCACAGGGTGTACGTGCCGTCGGCGTAGCGCTCGATCAGCGGGAAGGCCGCGGGCACCTGTACCCCGATGGCGAACATGGCCAACCAGTCGGCCAGGGCCTCGGGGGATAGGGGAGTCGACGAGCGCATCCCGTCGGCCGGCCAGGGCCCGGACAGGTACTCCAGGCCGCCGGGGCGGGCGGTGCGCTGCCGCCGCAGCCGCATGAAGGCGGAGGACCCGACGAAGCGGCCGCTCGCCGTGCCGTCCTCGCCGACGACGAGACGGGCCACGGCCTCCCCGCCGTACTCGGGCCCCCAGGGCGCGACGATCACGGCGCCCGGCCGGGACTGCGCCACCCAGGCGTACGGGATCCGGCGTACCGAACAGGTCGCGATCACCCGGTCGAACGGCGCGCCGTCGGGGTGGCCGTCCGCGCCCTCGCCGACCAGGAGTGTCGGCGAGTACCCGGCGCGTGCGAGCCGGGGCTGGGCTTCGGCGGCGGTGTCCTCGTCCACCTCGACGGTGAAGACCCTTTCGGAGCCGAGGCGGTGGGAGAGCAGGGCGGCGTTCCAACCCGTGCCGGTGCCGATCTCCAGCACTCGGTGGCCGTCGTCGACGTCCAGGGCGGCGAGCATCGAGAACACCATGGTGGGCATGGAGTTGGACGACGTGGGGGTTGTGCCCCGGCCGAACCCGGCGTGGTCGCCGTCGTCCCACTGGGTGGTGAGGGGGATGTCGGAGTAGACCGCCTTCCACCAGGCGGCCGGGTCGGCGTGCCGGTTCACGGCCTCGCCCTGACGGACGCCGTCCGCCTGGCCGGGCCAGACCAGGGCCGGGACGAACCAGTGGCGCGGGACGGCGTGGTAGGTGGCCAGCCAGTCGGCGCCGAGGGACCCGTTCGCGAGGAGCGCGGAGGCCAGCCGGGCCCGGCCGGCCTCCGCTTCGTGCTGCTCGGTCACCGGTCAGCGGCCCGACGCCGGGCCGCTGCCGTCCGAGGTGTTGCCGCCCTCGTCACTGCCGCCGCCACCGTGCTTGTTGCCGCTGCTGGAGTCGTCCTGCTGGCCGCCACCGCTGCCGGAGCCGGACCCGCCACCGTGCTTGCCGTCGCTGAACGCGGGCATGTGCTTCCCCTTTCGGAGGCGGCGCCTACCGCCGCCCTCGACCAGCACGGTAGGGGCGGAGGGGCGGCTGATTCTCGAATATTCCGGCAGGCGGCGGGCGCCGTTCGCGGGGATTCTTCAGACGGTCCCGAGCGCTCTTCGGCAGCGTGCGATGACCCTGTGGGCGTCCGCACCGTAGACGGCCGCGCCGGCGAGGGTCTCCCACACGCGCAGGTACAGGGCGACGTTCTCGGGTTGGTCGAGCCAGAGTTCGGCGTGCCAGTCCTCGACGATGACGAGTCGCTCGTCATGGATCCAGAAGCCGTTGGCGGGCGGAAGCCTGAGGGGCGCCTCGAACGGGACGATACCGAGGGAGACGGTGTCCAAGCCGATCACGCCACTGAGCCGATCGAGCTGCGCGGCCATCACGGCAGGCGGGCAGATCAGCGCGCGCAGTGCGGCTTCCCCCATGATGACGTGGTACTTCCTGCCGGGGCGGTAGAGGCTCTCCTGACGCTGGATGCGTGCTCGCACGGCGTCCTCGACGTCACGAGGAGACTGATGGAGATCGACGTAGGCATTGAAAACATGCCGGGCGTAGTCAGCCGTCTGAAGTATGCCGACGACCATCGCGCTTTCCCAGGCGCGCATGATCGTCGAACGGTCGTGCTCGGCGGTCAGCGTGTCCTGCACGGGCCGGTGCCCGGCGGCCAACTGTCGCCGCCAGGAACGGGTTCCCGATTCGAACGATCGAAGCCTGGCAGACAGCTCGGCCGCCGCATCGGATTGACCGACGCCATCGGCCCAGGCCCTGAGGTCGTCATGCGTGGCAGTCTGCCGGCCGGTCTCCAGTTTGCTGACCTTGGACTGCGTCCAGTCGAGCCGGTCGGCCAGTTGCCGACCAGTGAGACCGCCCTCGGCGCGCAGCTCACGGAGCCGCTGGCCGAGGGCGATTCTGGCCTGCTGGAAGTCGGTGCTCACATGTCGGACGGTACCTGAGCCCCGAACTCGCGGTGCGGGACGGCGTAGTGCCAGGCGGCGTCCCGCTCCTGGCAGGCGCGGGCCACCCGCACCGGATCGGTGATCAGCTCGACATGGGTCAGGTCGTCGTCGGAGTCGAAGTGCAGTAGGGCGATGACGCGCGAGTCGAACAGCCAGGCGTCCTCCTCCGGGAGACCCAGCCGCTCGGCGTCGGCGCGCCAGAGGTAGCGGATGTCCTCACCGACCCTGCCGTTCCGCTCGGAGTTGTTGAGCAGGTAGCGCTGCCCCGGCGTGGGCGGGTTGTCCATGATCCGCACGCGCTCGAACCGTTTGCCCAGGGCGGCCTGTTCGCGACGCGATCGGCACCAGGGGGTCTCCAGGTCCCATTCCGGAGCTTGCCCGGCGGTGAACTGGCGGTAGGTATCACTCTGCTCGTCGGAGCGGTACCGGCGGCGGGTCTCCAGCCGGTAGGCCGTGTGCTGGAAGGTCGAAGAGATCCTCGAACTCGTCGAGGCCGATCAGCACGGGTTCGCGCTCCGCATCGCGCGGCGCGAAATCGGCGAGGAGTGCGCGCGGTACGGTCACGAATCCTTCGCCGGGCTCGACCTTGCGGAGCTGGGCGATCTCGTCGGGATCGGTCACGGCATCCCCCTGCACCACCACGTCCCCGGTCTTCATGTCCTCGTAGAGCGTCGGGCAGTTGTTGTCGTCCGAGTTGCTTCCGATGTACCGCAGTCATCGGCTCATGGCCGCTCCCTTCGCTGTCGGTCAGGCGGAGTCAGGATGCCCTCGAACCGCTTCGGAGCGGACCGTGATTCTCGAATATTCGCCCGTGGGGCTGTAGTTGTGTGGCCTGGTGGGCGCGGGCGTACTTGGATGGGGTTCCGAGGTCGTGCCGGTCCTCACCGAAGGAGTCACGTCAGTGTCGGAGTTCGTGCCGCAGCAGAAGATCACCGAGTTCGTCAACGATGGCTTCGAGTACACCGCTTGGCGCCTGGAGACCAGGACCGGCTACCTCTCCGACAAGCAGATGCCCTCCTACGCCGAGTTCCTGCGGACGGGGGACACAGCAGGTGAGGTCGGGCACCCGTGGTTCAAGACCGTGCGCCGCATGGTCGACAAGGGCAAGAGGTTCGAGCGGGTGCGGCTGGTCGACGATCCGCCGACCGAGGGCCAGCGGTATCTGCTGGCGTGTGCCCGCACCAACGTGGCGGCCGGCGAGGACATCCGGTACCTGTGGCGCTCGGAAGCCGAAGCAGTCGGACTCGGCGGGTTTTCGGACTTCTGGCTTTTCGACTCCCTGACGGTTGCGCGGTTCCATTTCGACGGGGAGCGCACGGTCGGCATGGAGCTGATCACCGAGCCGGTGGAGGTTCTCCGTGCTTGTCAGGCCCGCGATGCCGCGTGGCACTACGCAGCTCGCTACTCGGAGTTCAGGGCTCAGGTGTCGGAGTAGGAAGTCGGCCGGACCGACTTCCTACTCCGGGGGGACCGCTACGGGGTGTCGGCGACGGCGACGGTGGTGGAGCGGTCGTCGGCCTCGGTGAGGAGGGTGCCGTCGGGGGCCCAGAGGGCGGCGCCGCCGCAGCCGGTCCAGGGGCCGGAGGGGCCGACGTGGTTGGCGAGGACGACGTGCATGCCGTTGCCCTTGGCGATGGCCGGGTAGAGGGTGGCGCGCTCGTGGACGCCGTTGCCGGTGCCGTAGAGGGAGCTGGCGAGGTGGACGTCGCAGCCGTCGGCGGCGCCGCGGGCGGTGAGGTCCGGGAAGTGGTTGTCGAAGCAGGTGGCGAGGGCGAAGCGGAGGCCGTTGAGGGTGAAGCGGCCGTCTTGGTCGCCGGGGGTGAAGACGCCCTGCTCGTTCTCGTAGAGGTGCTGCTTGAGGTAGGTGGTGAGGAGGTCGCCGTTGGCGTCGAAGACGTACGTCCCGATGGCGGGCAGGGGGCCGTCGGTGGGGACGGCGCAGTTGACGACGGTGGCTATGCCGCTGGAGCGGAGGGCGTCCAGGCGGGGGTCGTCCGGGGTGGTGCGGAGGGCGGGTTCGGTGGCCAGGGCGTCGAGTTCGTAGCCGGTGAGGGCGAGTTCGGGGAAGACGATCAGCTCGGCGCCCTGCGAGCGCGCCTGTTCGGCGAGGGCCACGAGTTGCCGGACGTTGGAGGGGATGTCGGCGGGGACGCAGGAGAGCTGGGCGGCAGCGATCTTCATGGCGGCCAGGATGGCATGGGGTGGGAGTAGGAAGTCGGCGGGGCCGACTGCCTACTCCGGGTGCGGTCAGGCGTGGTGGTCGAATTCGCCGGCCTTGATGCCGTGGAGGAGGGCGGCAAGGGCGGTAGGGGTGGTGCGGATGATGAGGTGGCCTTCGTCGGACTCGCGGAGTTCGACCAGCTTGCCGATGCTGCGAAGCTCAACGCATTCATTGCTTGAGGCGCTGTAGCTGGACTTTTGCCAGTCTGAGTTAGGCATGGGTGGACTTCATTTCCTTCATGACGGATCGGATGAACTCCCGCGATCGATCTTCGGAGAGTGCAGTGGCATCCAAGCTGGAGAAGATGGTGCGATGTTTGGCCAGATTGGCTGGTGAGTCAAAGAACAAGGCCCCTTGGGAGACGTCCATCTCGACGGTGTCCAGCTCAGGAACGGGTCCCTCAATGTATGTCAGGTTCTCGCCGGCGCCCGGGAAAGTGTCAACGGCGAATGGCACCACTCGAACGGAGATTCCGGGCCGTTCGGAGTCGTCCAGCAGGGAAGCGAGCTGATCGACGAGCACTACGGGTCCTCCAAACTGCATCCGCAGTGCGGCCTCGTGGATGAAGGCCCGGAGAGGAGTTGTGCCAGATCGGACGAGTTCCTGACGCCTGAGTCGGAAGGCTGTCCGAGTCTCGATCTCTTGCGCGGGCAGGGGAGGCACGAGCCGGGCAAAAACTGCTGATGCGTAGGCCCTGGTTTGGAGTAGACCGGGCATGTAGACGGTGTTGCAGAAGGTGATCCTCTCGGCGTGGCCCTCAAGCTCTGCCACCTCAAGGAAGTCGATGGTCAGAGTGCTGCGGTACTCCTCCCACCAGCCCTTTCCTCGCTCTGACGCCATGTTCGCCAGCGCCTCGATCAGTGGCTCATTGGTGCACATGCACACGGAAGCGATGGTCCGCAGCCGTTCGGCACTGATCCCGCTCTTGCCGCTCTCCATCTGCGTGATCTGAGCTGGTTGGATGCCGAGTTCGCGGGCCAGCTGGCTGCCGCCAAGGCCCGCTTGTTCCCGCATCCTCCGCAACTCGGCTCCCAGTCGTCGCTGGCGCAGGGTGGGGTTTGGTCGAAGGGCCATGACGTCCTCTCTGCGGGTCTGAGATCAGTGTGCCCCACGTTAGAGGGAAGCTCTTCGCGAGAGTCTCAAATTTCAGGTTGCGGTGCGCTATGGTCGCTCTTACAGCGATCCGACGGATCGTCAGTAATGCGCGCTGCCCGCACCGCAGAGCAGTCATGCCCATCTGCATGGCCTGGCTCACGGCGACGTGTGTCCGCCGGATCCCCCTTCTCAATCACGCCCGGGAGAACTCCCATGCGTCACCTCAACACGCCCTCGCTCACCCTCGCCCGCCAGTCCCTCCAGGACGCCATGAACCGCCTCGGCTGGCCGCCCTCCTCCACCTTCGACGCCGAACTCGCCCTCGGCGAGCTGATCGTGAACGCCTGGCGGCACGCCGACACCCCCGCGCCGGTCGTCCAGATCCTCTCCCTCACCTCCCGCACCCTCCGGGTCGGTGTCTCCGACGAGAGCCCGATGCTGCCCGAGGTCCAGTCCCTCGACCTCCTCGCCGAGTCCGGCCGGGGCCTCCGGCTCGTCGCCGCCCTCACCCACCGCTGGGGCGTCGACCCCTAGAAGCGCGGCAAGACCATCTGGTTCGAGCTGGACGCCGCCTGATGACCACCCGCCGCCGCCGGCCGATGCAGCCGACCGACCCCCGCATCCGCGCCTACACCGACGACCACATCCGGACGCTCCTCGCCGAACTCCAGGAGCGCGGCCCTAAGTTCGGGCTCCTCTTCCCCTCCGCCGACCTCGACCACACCCTCGACGGCCGGGTCCTCGTCCGCTTCAACACGGCCCCGGCCTCGACCCTCCTCAACCTCCTCGTCCTCCTCCTCGACGCCGACCGCGAGCGCCCGTGCGATTCCTGATCGGGGCGGCCTTCGCCTTCCTCCTCGCCCTCGCGTTCGCCACGGTCGCCCTGGGCGTCGTCACCGCCCTCAGGGCCACCCCGCCCGACGAGGACGCCTGAGCGCGAACAGCCGAAGAGGGCCGTCACCGCCCCCTGGCGATCACGGCCCTGCCCCCGCGGATGTTCTGCCCGCCCCGCTCAGCTCTTCTTCTCGAAGCCCGCCAGCAGTCCGCGCGGGTCGAAGGTCACCCGGATCCGGGCGATCTTCCCGTTCTCCATGTGCATCCAGTTCGCCGTCGGCGCCGGCGGCGCGATCGTGGTGCACAGCTCGAACCAGGTGATCACATCGTCCCCCTCCGCGACCCGCACCTTCACGTCGATCTTCTCCAGCACCTGGCCGAGCCCCTTCAGTCCGCCGAGCGCCTCGTCGATCCCGGACGCCGTGCCCAGGGCCCCGACGAAGTCGACGTCCTCGGCCAGCAGGCCCCGGAGAGTGTCGAAGTCGCCCGCCTCCCAGGCGGAGAAGTAGGTCTCGGCAAGCTCACGCGCAGTCTTCGTCGTCGTCATGCCTCCATCCTCCGCCTCGACCAACTCATCCGTCCAACACATAGATCTGATGATTGATATCACCATCGCTGATGGAAGTGACGCAGAGTGGCGGCTCTGGCGGAACCCCTCGGAATGCCCCGGAACGCCGCCGAACACCTTCACGCTGAGTGAATGTCAGGTGAAGCCGTTTCGGTCACGCCAGGTCGGTAAGGCGCTCGGCAGCCGAACCGTGAAGGAGGCGTGAAATCGATGATCACCGAACAGCAGGCCCGCTCGATGCTGCACCACCCCGTCCATGACGCGGAGGACAGCAAGATCGGCAAGGCGGACCACGTGTTCCTCTCCGATGTCACCGGCAAGCCGGAGTGGGTCAGCATCAAGACCGGGTGGTTCGGGACCAGCGAGTCGTTCGTGCCGATCCGCGATGCCCGGGTCGTGGACGACCACATCCAGGTCCCGTACCTGAAGGACAAGGTCAAGGAGGCACCGCTGGTATCCGTGGAGGACGGCGGCCACCTCCCCGAACGCGAGGAACGCCGTCTCTGCCGGCACTACGGCCTCGCCTGGGACGAGGCCTGGAGAGCCGCCAACCAGCCGGGCAAGGGCGGCTGGGCGCACAGCGAAACCACCAGAACCGCCGCTACGGCCCGGACCACCCCGCGCACCTCGGCCGCCACAGGCCGGACGGGCACCCGCCCGGATGTCGACGACGCGATGACCCGCTCCGAGGAGCGGATGCACGTAGGCGTCGAGCGCTACGAGACGGGCCGCGCCAAGCTGCACAAGTACGTCGTCACCGAGGAGGAACAGCAGACCGTGCCCGTGCGGCACGAGGAGGCCCGCATCGAACGCGAGCCGATCACCGAGGCCAACCGGGGCGCCGCGCTGTCCGGCGAGCCGATCTCGGAGGCCGAGCACGAGGTCACGCTGCACGCGGAGCGGCCGGTCGTGCACACCGAAGCCGTGCCGGTGGAACGGGTGCGGCTGGTGACCGAGGAACACGTCGAGCAGCAGACCGTCTCGGGCCAGATCCGCAAGGAGCGCATCGAGGCCGACCTGCCCGCCGACACCGAACAGCAGATGCGGGGCAAGGGCATCCGTGGCGAGGACCGTCGCCGGTGACCACCCCCCGCTCGGCCGTTGCCACCCTGGCCGTCGCCGCCCCGCGCGGCGACGGCCCAACCAGTTCGCGCCGTCCGCCGCATCCGCCGGGTTGATCCACCGGCCGTCGCATATCGTCACGGGTCATGGAGATGCACCAGCTGCGCTACTTCGCCGCCGTGGTCGACGAGGGGTCGTTCACGGCGGCCGCCAACCGCCTGCACGTCAGCCAGTCGGGGATCAGCACCCAGGTGGCCAAGCTGGAGCGCGAGTTGGGCCAGCAGCTGCTGGAGCGGTCCGGCCGGCGGGTCCGGCTCACCCCGGCCGGTGAGGCCGTCCTCCCGCTGGCGAAGAGCGCCCTGGCCACCCTGGACGCCATCCAGCACACCGCCGCCGAGTTCGCCGACGCCGTGCGCGGGCGCGTCCGGCTCGGCATGATCATGGGCTGCTCGATCCCGCCGTTCCTGGACGCCGTCGCCGACCTCGGCCGCACCCACCCGGGCATCGACCTGAGCCTGCACGAGGGACACTCCGACCTCCTCCAGTCCCAGGTCCTCTCCGGTTCCCTCGACCTCGCCCTGATCGGCTTCGCGGGCGAGGCGGATCCGGGCCTGGACGTCGATGTCGTCGTCGACGAGCGGATCGTCGCGGCCGTCCCGGTCGGACACCCGCTCGACCGCACGGAGCTGAAGCTCGCCGACCTCGGGCCCGAGAAGGTCCTCTGCCTCTCCCCGGGCACCGGCCTCCGGGCCGCCTACGAGGACTCCTGCCGCCGGCTCGGCCTCGAACCGCGCGTGGACATCGACGCCAGTTCCCCGCTCGCGCTGCTCCGCCTCGCCGAGCGCGGCGCCGGGGTCGCCGTGCTCAGCGCATCCTCCGTGGACGGCGACGGGCTGCGAGCCGTTCCGATCGCCGATGCGGCGACCTACGCGAAACTCGGCCTGGTCGCCCGGCGCGACCAGCACTCCCCGGCGGTACGGCTGCTGCGTGCCAAGCTCCTTGCCGCGATGAGTGGTTCCACCGATTGACCGAACTCAGGAGCGGCCGGTGGACGCGAGCTGCTTCGGTACCCGCGGACACGTTCCGCTGCGCGTGGCCCGGACTACCGGGAGCCCGCCCCAGGGCGGGACTTGTAGAAGGACTCCTCCAGGTAGGCGGCCGTGTGCGGCTGGTAGGGCTCCTCCAGGTAGGCGGCCTCGTCGTCGTCGAGTTCGACGTCCACCGCGGCGATTGCGTCGGCCAACTGGGCCGGCTTGGTGACCCCGACGATGGGCGAGGTCACCGTCGGGTTGCGCATGACCCAGGCCAGGGCGACCTGGGCCGGGGACAGACCCCGCCTGCCCGCGATCTCGTGGACGCGATCGGCCACCGCCTGGTCCTCGTCGCGGTAGAGGATCCTCCCGCCCTCGTCGGTCCCGGCACGGGCCGTGGGGGTGTCCCGGACCCGCGTCAGCCTGCCCCGCGCCAGCGGGCTCCACGGGATCACGCCGATGCCCTGGTCGGCGCAGAGCGGGAGCATCTCCCGCTCCGCTTCTCGGTGGATGAGGTTGTAGTGGTCCTGCATCGACACGAACCGGGTCCAGCCGTGCAGGTCGGCCAGGTACAGGGCCTTGGTGAACTGCCAGGCGTACATGGAAGAGGCCCCGATGTAGCGGACCTTGCCGGACTTGACCGCGTCGTGCAGTGCTTCGAGGGTTTCCTCGATCGGGGTGTCGTAGTCCCAGCGGTGGATCTGGTAGAGGTCGATGTAGTCGGTCCCCAGTCGCTTCAGGGAGGCATCGAGCTCGGCGAAGATCGCCTTGCGGGACAGCCCGGCGCCGTTCGGGCCGGGGCGCATCCGCATCCAGACCTTGGTGGAGAGGACGACATCCTCGCGCCGGGTGAAGTCCTTGACCGCCTGGCCGACGATCTCCTCGCTGCTTCCGGCGCTGTACCCGTTGGCCGTGTCGAGGAAGTTGACGCCGCCCTCGAAGGCCTGCCTGATGATGTCCCGGCTGGCGTCCGCGCCCAGGGACCAGGGCTCGCCGCCCCGGTCCGGCTCACCGAAGCTCATGCAGCCGAGGGCGATGGCGGAGACTTCCAGTCCGGTCGTTCCGAGTTTGACGTATCGCATGCTTCGAACTTAGGAGTTCGAGTACGCTCCAACGCAAGCCCGGAGGCGTGGGGCTCGCGACGGCACCCCGACCGCGGCACCTCTCAGGCCTTCCACCGCGGGTCGCGGCCGGACGCCGCCAGCGCACGCTCCCACACCGAGGCGTCCTCCGGCAGCTCCACGGCTGAGGCGAAGCCCGCGTACTGCCGGTACAGTTCGGCGTTCTCCTCGACGATCTCCCCGACCAGCAGGGCGAGTTCCTCGTCGACCTCGATCTCCGCGCCGACCGCCCGGGCCACGTCCCAGCCGTGCAGCACCAGTTCGATGATCAGCATCCGGGCGATCCCCACCGCCGGGACGGGCGACCCGCCGAGGTCGACGTCCCCCTCCCAGGCGGCCGGCTCGCCCCAGGCCGCCACGGCCCGCTCCAGCTGGGCCGCGTACGCCGCCCGCCAGCCGGCGTCCGCCGTGAAGTCGCGGGAGGCCAGCTCCGCGGGCAGCTCGGTGCGCCGGGCCCGGTGCTCCAGGCCGTGCGAGGTGTAGAGCACCCAGTGGTTGATCAGCGCCCGTACGTCGAACTCCCCGCAGGGCGTCGGCGCGTCCAATGGCTGCCCGGCCGGGACGGCGGCGGCCACCTCGGCGGCGGCGGAGGCGGCGCGGGCCAGGAAGGGGTGCATCGGGTGAGCGTTCATGCCCCGATCCTGCGGTGGACCGCGTCGGCCGGTCTTGAAGAAACGCGACACCGGCCGCGTCGGGCCGCATTCGACCACGGGCATCCGACCGGAGTCGGCGCAGGTCACCGGGGCCCCACGCCACTAGCCTGAACAACGTGAACTCCTCCGAATCCGAACCCGGACCCGAACCCGAACCCGGACCCGAACCCGAACCCGGACCCGGACCCGAACCCGGACCCGGACCCGACCTCGGCCGCGGCGTGCTGCACCCGGCCCGGGCGGCGGAACTGATCAGTGTGGACCGGTTCGCGCCGGCGGCCGAGGTGGCGCGGTTCGTGGAGTTCTACTGGCTGGTCCGCTGGGACCTCACCGGCCACCCGCCGTACGAGCAGAAAGTGCTCGCCCACCCCAACGTCCACCTCGTCTTCGAGGCCCCGCGGGCCCTCGTCTACGGGGTGGACCGCTCGCTGTTCGTCCGCCGCCTGGAGGGCGTCGGGCACGCGCTGGGCGTGAAGTTCCGCCCCGGCGCCTTCCGCCCCTTCGCCGGACACCCGGTGGGCGACCTCGCCGACCGGTCCGTGCCCGCCGCGGAGTACTTCGGCCCCGAGGCGGACCGGATCAACGCCCGGATCCTCGACGAGCCGACGGCCGAGCGGGCCGACGACTTCCTCCGCCCCCGCCTCCCCGCGCCGGACCCGGTCGCCGAGGAGGTCGCCGCCGTGGTGGAGCGGATCACCGGCTCCCCGGACCTGCGTCGGGTGGACGACCTGGCCCGAGAGCTGGGCCTGTCCGTCCGCAGCCTCCAGAGGCTGTTCGCCGAGTACGTCGGCGCCTCCCCGAAGTGGGTGCTGCGCCGCGCCCGGCTGCACGAGGCCGCCGAAAGGGCGCGCACCGAAGGCGGGTTGGACCTGGCGGCGCTCGCCGTGGAACTCGGCTACGCCGACCAGGCCCACCTCACCCGGGACTTCACCGCAGCGGTCGGCATCTCCCCGGCCCGCTACGCGAGTTCGGCCTAGATCACGCGGCGGCAGCCGCCGCGGCCGCCTCGGCGGCGGCCCGGCCCCGGGCGCCGGCCCGCTTGGCGTAGGTCATCGTCCAGTACACCAGGCCGCCGATCACCACGTACGGAAGGATGTTGTTGATCGTCACCACCGTGCCGTGCGACAGCGTGTAGACGAACACGATCCGCAGCACTGCCTCCAGCACGAAGGCGACGCCCCACACGAGGGTCAGGTTGCGCTGGACCTTGCGGAAGCCCTCGTACTGCCACATCGAGTTCCACCAGGAGATCATCTCCGGGGTGCCGTCGGTGGCGAACTTGCGGCCGAAGTAGAACATGATCGGCTTCGGACCGGCCAGCGAGACCAGGTAGAGCACCCCGAGCAGGCCGGAGACGAAGGAGTCCTTGGCCAGCAGCATCTTCGGGTCGGTCGGGCCGACCAGCGCGACGACCAGGGTCAGGCCGACGAAGGCCAGCGAGACGACGGCGAACTCGTCGATCCGGCGGTGCCAGGCCAGGTAGATGACGGTGTCGACCACCGGGCCGAGGCCGGAGAGCAGGATGGCGGTCGACTCGCCGTAGCCGTGGTCGCGCAGCTGGTTGTAGATCATGATCGGGGCGACGACGTTGAACGCGATGCTGATCAGCCAGCCGAGCGCGGCGGCCTTCCCCTTGCGGTCCGGAGCGTTCGGAGCTACGGCAGTTGACATGGTGTTGGTCCCCCGGTGAACGTGAAAGATGTGTGACGTGCGGCGCCATTGTGGCGGAAGTGCCGGTCAGCCGCACAACCCGGGTGTGTCGACTTGTCGTCAGTACACCTAGGCCCCGAGGAAGCGCTGCAGCTCGTCCAGGATGAAGTTGGCGCCGGTGTACCCGATCCCCTGGAACCACAGCTGGTCGTCCACCGGGAACGCCCGGAACGCCTTGACCGCCCCGAGCGCCTGCCACCCAGGGCTCGCCAGCACCGCGTCGGTGCCCGCCTTCGCCGGGTCGCCGTACGTCGCGTACAGCAGCAGGTCACCGTCCGCCTTGGCGAGCTGGTCGAGCGGGATCTCGAAGTCCGACTGGTCGACGTTCTGCGCGTCCGGCCGCCCCACCTCGGCGTCGGCGAGCACGATCCCGGGGAAGCTCTGCCGCCCGAACAGCCGGATCCCGCCGCCCTCGACGAACCGCACCAGGCTCACCCGGCGCCCCGACAGCTTCGCCGCCGACAGCGCCTGCACCACCTGACCGGCGTGCTTCTGGTAGGCGGCGACGAAGGCCGCCGCGGCCGCCACCCGGCCCAACGCCTGGGCGTGCAGCTGGAAGTTCGCCTTCCAGGGCGCCCCGGCGGTCTGGGTGAGCACGGTCGGGGCGATCCCGCGCAGTTGCTCGTACCGGTCCCCGTCGCGGGCCTGGTTGGAGAGGATGAGGTCCGGCCGCAGCGACCGTACGGCGTCGAGGTCGGGCGCGCCGGCCGGGCCGACCCGCCAGATGCCCGCGGTGCGGGAGGCCGGCCAGTAGTCGGGGAAGCGGGCGTCGCCGGCCGGGAGCGCGGCGCCGACCGGGGTGACGCCCAGCGTCAGCGCGGAGTCCAGCACGTCGGTGTCCAGGACGACCACCCGCTGCGGCTCGCCGGGCACCAGCACCGGGCCGTTCGCGGCGTTCACCGTCACCGGCGGAGGCGGGGTGGGGGAGGGCGTCCCGCTCCCTTCGAAGCCGTCCGGGGTGGGCGGCTGCGGCCCTCCCGAGGGGGACGCGCACGCCGTGAGCGCGGCCCCGCCGAGGCCGGCGAGGAACGTACGGCGGGCGATCCGGGGCATCGGCGGGTCCTCTGGCGTGAGGGTGCGGGGGCGCGTCGATTATGTCCGAAATCGCACGTGAAGTTCCGTCAGGACCCGGCCGCGTCCGCGGTGTCGGCGGTTTGCGCGGCTTCCGCGACTCGCGGCTTCGCCGTCCACGGAGCGCCCGGGACGACCAGCGGGGTGCCGGTCACCGGATCCGGCACCACCACCGAGTCCAGCCCGAACACCTCCCGCACCAGCTCCGCCGTGACCACCTCTCCGGGCGCGCCCTCGGCGACCACCCGGCCGTCCCGCATCGCCACCAGGTGGTCGGCGTACCGGGCCGCCTGGTTGAGGTCGTGCAGCACGGCGACGACCGTCCGGCCGCGCTCCACGTTCAGCCGGCGCACCAGGTCCAGCACCTCCACCTGGTGGGCGATGTCCAGGTAGGTGGTCGGTTCGTCCAGCAGCAGGATGTCGGTGCCCTGGGCGAGCGCCATCGCGATCCAGGCGCGCTGGCGCTGGCCGCCGGACAGCTCGTCCATGCTGCGTTCGGCCAGCTCCGCCGTGGAGGTGCGCTCCAGCGCCTCGGCGACGGCCGCCTCGTCCTGCGGCGACCACTGCTGCCACCAGCTCTGGTGCGGCTGGCGGCCGCGCGAGACCAGGTCCGCCACCGAGATGCCCTCCGGTGCGGTCGGCGACTGCGGCAGCAGGCCCAGCCGCTGGGCGATCCGCTTGGTCGGGATCCGCGCCAGCTCCTCGCCGTCCAGCAGCACCGCGCCGCGCACGGGCTTCAGCAGCCGCCCGAGGGCCCGCAGCAGCGTCGACTTGCCGCAGGCGTTCGGGCCGACGATCACCGTCACCCGGCCGTCCGGGATGCTGACGTCCAGCCCCTCGACGACCGTGCGCGCCTCGTAGGCCAGGGTGAGGCCCCGGGCCTCCAGGCGGTGTGCGGTCATCAGGAGCCTCCACGGCGGGATCGGATCAACAGCCACATCAGGTACGGCGCGCCGACCATGCCGGTCACCACGCCCACCGGCAGTTCGGTCGGGGCGAGCAGGCGCCGGGCGATCAGGTCGGCGAGCACCACGACCAGGGCGCCGGTCAGCGCCGAGCAGAGCAGCGGGACCTGCGCCGACCGGGCCAGCCGCAGAGCGATCTGCGGGGCCATCAGCGCCACGAAGTCCACCGGCCCGGCAGCGCCCGCCGCGCAGGAGGCCAGCACGATGCCCAGCAGCGCCATGCCCAGGCGGATCCGGTCCAGCCGCAGGCCCAGGCCGAGGGCGGTCGCGTCGTCGAAGGAGATCGACCGCTGGGCGCGCGCCGCCCACAGCGCCACCGGCAGGGCCGCCAGCAGCACCCAGGCCAGCCAGCCGGCCTGGTCGTAGCCGGCGCCGTTCAGGCTGCCGGTCATCCAGACCTTCGCGGCCTGCGCCTGGAAGCCGTCGCCCTTGGTGAGGAACACCGAGGTCAGCGAGGACAGCGCCACGCTGATCCCGATCCCGATCAGCACGAAGCGCTGGGCGTGCAGCCCCCGCCGCCAGGCCAGCGCGTACACCAGCAGTCCGGCCGCCAGCCCGCCGCCGACCGCCGCGTACGGCGCCTGCCCGGTGGAGCCGGCCACCCCGTACGCCATCAGCCCGACCACGGTCGCGGTCGCGCCCCAGGTCACGCCCACCACGTCGGGGCTGGCCAGCGGATTGCGGGCGACGGTCTGGAACAGCGCCCCGGCCAGCCCCAGCGCCGCGCCGACCAGCAGCCCGACCACCACGCGCGGCAGCCGGAACTCCCCGACCACCAGCTCGTCCGGACTCGGCTGCCCGAGCACCACCTTGACCACCTCACCGGGCGACACGGTCGACTCGCCCAGGCACAGCGAGGCGACCACGGTCACGGCGAGCGCGAAAAGCAGCCCTCCGGCGGCGAGCGCCGAGCGCCGGTGCAGCAGGAAGGAGGCGCGCCCCGCCCGGACGACGGAGTACCCGCGCAGGGCGACGGTGGTCATGCGGCCACCACCTTGCGGCGCCGGACCAGCGTGACGAGCACCGGCACGCCGACCAGGGCCGTCATCACGCCCGCCGGGACCTCCGAGGGCGGGAACAGCACCCGTCCGAGGGTGTCGGCGAGCAGCAGCAGGGCCGGGCCGAGGACGGCGGAGAAGGCCAGGATCCAGCGGTGGTCGGCGCCGGCCACGGCGCGGGCGGCGTGCGGGACGGCGAGGCCGATGAAGGCGATCGGGCCGGCCGCCGCGACCGCCGAGCCGGTCAGCACGGTGGCGCCGAGCGCGCCGACCGCCCGGACGACGCCGGTCCTCGCGCCCAGGCCCTTCGCGGTGTCCTCGCCGAGCGCCAGCGCGTCCAGCCCGCGGGCCACCGCCACCACCAGCAGGGTGCCGACGGCCAGGAAGGGCAGCAGCTGCCAGGCCACGTCCGCCGTCCGGCCGGAGAGCGAGCCGACGTGCCAGAACCGGAACTGGTCCATGGTGGCCGCGTCGGTGGTGAGCACCAGGGTGTTGAGCGAGGCGATGAAGGCGGACATCGCCGAGCCGGCCAGCGCCAGCTTGATCGGCGTGGCCCCGCCCCGGCCGCGCCCGGCCAGGCCGTACACCAGCACGGTGGCGAGCACGGAGCCCGCGAAGCCGAACCAGACGTACCCGGTCAGGGTGGAGACCCCGAAGCCGGAGATGGCGACCACCACGCCCGCCGCCGCGCCCTGCGAGACGCCGAGGATGCCCGGGTCGGCGATCGGATTGCGGGTCAGGCCCTGCATCACGGCCCCGGCCAGGCCGAGCGCCGCGCCGACGGCCAGCCCGACGACCGTCCGCGGCACCCGCAGCTCGCGGACCACCACGGCGTCGGCGGAGTCACCGCCGTGCAGCAGCGCGCTGATCGTCCCGGAGAGCGGCACGTCGCGGCTGCCCACCGCCAGGCTCAGCAGCACCGCGACGGCCAGGACGGCCAGTGCGGCGGCGAGCCACAGGATCCGGTGACGGGGTGTCCGCCGCTTGCCCGGTGGTGCGGTGGTGTCGGTCATGGGGCCTCTCCGCAGACAACTCAGGTAAACCTAAGTTCCCTCTCGGAGGTGGGGCAAATCGCCTCGTCGCCCCTTCGGTAGCCTGACGGCATGCCTGAGACCTCCTCCGCCCCGCTCACCGTCGGCTTCGACCTCGACATGACGCTGCTGGACACCCGGCCGGGCATCCACGCCACCTACCGGGCGCTGTCCGCCGAGACCGGCGTCCACATCGACGCGGACCTGGTGGTCACCCGGCTCGGCCCGCCGCTGCTGGAGGAGATCCGCAACTGGTTCCCGGAGGCCGAGGTGGAACGGGCCGCGAGCCGCTACCGCGAGCTCTACCGCGACCACGCCTTCGCCCCGACCGTGCCGCTGCCCGGCGCCCACGCCGCCGTCGAGGCGGTCCGCGCCCACGGCGGCCGGGTCGCGGTGATCACCGGCAAGTACGAGCCGAACGCCCGCCTCCACCTGGAGCACGCCGGGCTGGAGGCCGACACCGTGATCGGCGACCTGTGGGCGGAGACCAAGGGCGAGGCGTTGCGGGCGAACGGCGCGGGCATCTACGTCGGCGACCACCTCGGCGACATCGTGGGCGCCCGGCACGCCGAGGCGGTCGCGGTCGCCGTGGCCACCGGCCCGTACGGCGAGGAGGAGCTGCGCGCCGCCGGGGCGGACGTGGTGCTGGCCGACCTCACCGGCTTCCCGGAGTGGCTCGGCGGACACCTCGCCGGTCAGGTCTAGGGCTGCTGGGGCTCCAGTCGGCGGCGCTGCGCCCGGGCGTTCAGGAACAGCCCGGTCAGCGCGGCCAGGAACCCGGCCGGCATCAGCATGCTCAGCCAGTACATGGCCGTCGGCAGCGGCGTGAGGTGCAGGAACAGGGGGACGAAGGTGACCAGGGTGGCGAGCGCGCCGAGGGCGAAGACGACCGTCCCCGCCTTGACGTACACGTCGCCGGGATCGGCGCTCTGGCTGCTCACGTCCGCTCACTCCTCGGGGCTGCGCCGGGCCGCCCGGTGCGGGCCCCAGTCTGCGCCGTCCAGTCTGGCAGAAGGCCCGGCGCGGCGGCCCACCGGAGCGGCTCGGTCACGTTGCGCAGTTTCCCGGCAGCGATGCGTTTTGATCCCTGCTGGGCGGGGGTATGCACGGGGTGCCGAGGGGCGCTACAGGTGCGTCCCGTGTCCTCAGACCCGGGGGTGTGAGCCGATGGACAGCGCAGGACCGCGCCCCGGCCGTGCCAGTACCGGGTCGCCCGTGACCGCGAGATCCCCGCGCTCCCGTCGCCCCTGGCGGGCCCGGGAACGCCGATCCGTCGCGGAACGCGGATGAGGCAGTGACGGGCCGTTAGTCTGCTCCCGACAACGCACCGGCCGTGAGCGCCCGCGGGCGCCGAGTCGAGGCCGGCCGTCTTTCTTCCACCCCACCCAGTGATCTCCGGGCAGGTCCGGGATCCCTCACACCCATTCGAGGACTGTTCGAGATGCCCACCGGCCAGGTCAAGTGGTTCAACGAGACGAAGGGCTTCGGCTTCCTGTCGCGCGACGACGGTGGCGACGTCTTCGTCCACACCAAGGCGCTGCCCGCCGGTGTCACCGTGCTGAAGCCGGGCCAGCGGGTCGAGTTCGGCGTGGTCGCCGGGCACCGCGGGGACCAGGCGATGGCCGTGCAGCTGCTGGACGCACTGCCCTCGGTGGCCGCTGCCCAGCGCCGGAGCGCCGATGACATGGCGCCGATCGTCCAGGACCTGATCACCACCCTGGACGCGGTGCTGCCCGGCCTCCAGCGCGGGCGCTACCCGGCCAAGCCGGCCGGCCAGAAGCTGGCCGGCCTGCTGCGCGCGGTGGCCGACCAGTTCGACGTCTGACCGGCCCCGCGACGGGCCGTACGACGGGTCCTAGGACGGGAACGCGAGCGCACCCGGGTCGAGCGGGGGGACCAGCCCCTCGGCGGCGGCCCGGGTGAGCAGCGCGCGGACGGCTCCGTAGCCCTCCTCGCCGAGGTCGGCGGTGAACTCGTTCACGTACAGCCCGATGTGCTGGTCGGCCACGGCCGGGTCCATCTCCTGGGCGTGCGCCAGCACGTACTCCCGGCTGGCCGAGGGGTCCGCCCAGGCCTGCCGGACGGAGGCTCGGATCGTCGCGGCCAGCTCGCGCAGCCGCTCGGCGCCCAGCGAGCGCCGGGCGACGATCGCGCCGAGCGGGATCGGCAGGCCGGTCTCCGCCTCCCAGGCCTCGCCCATGTCGGCCAGGCTGTGCAGCCCGTACTGCTGGTACGTGAAGCGGGCCTCGTGGATGACCAGGCCGGCGTCCACCCGGCCGTCCCGGACGGCGGGCATGATCTCGTGGAACGGCAGGACCACGATCTCGCCGAAGCCGCCCGGCACCGCCCGCGCCGCCCAGAGCCGGAACAGCAGGTAGGCGGTGGAGCGCTCGGACGGCACCGCGACCGTCTTCCCGGCGAGCTCCGCGGGGGAGCCGACGCCCGGCAGGGTGAGCACCAGCGGGCCGCAGCCGCGCCCGAGCGCGCCGCCGCAGGGCAGCAGGGCGTACTCCTCCAGGACCCAGGGCAGCGCGCCGTAGCTGATCTTCAGCACGTCCAGCTCGCCGCGCTCGGCCAGGCCGTTGGTGACGTCGATGTCGGCGAAGGTCACCTCGGGGGCGTCCGCCCCGGGGACCTCGCCGTGCGCCCAGGCGTGGAACACGAAGGTGTCGTTCGGGCAGGGCGAGTACGCGATGCTCAGCCGTTCAGCCACGGCCGGCCTCCTCGATCAGTTCTCGGACGGGCAGGGCCGCGAAGGCCCGCTCCAGGGCGGCCAGCGCCTCGCCGATCCGCCAGGCGGCCCGGTCGCGCGGGCCCACCGGGTTGGACACGGTGCGCAGCTCGATGACCGGCACGCCGTACCGGGCGGCGGCCTCGGCCACGCCGAAGCCCTCCATCGCCTCGGCCGCGGCGCGCGGGTGACGGGCGGCCAGCGCGGCGGCCCGCTCGGCGCTGCCGGTGACGGTGGAGACGGTCAGCACCGGTCCGGTGACGGCGTCGACGTCCCGGGTCAGGAGTGCCTTCACGGCCAGCGCGACGGCGGCCGGGGGCGGGGTGTGCCGGACGGTGCCGAAGCCCAGCTCGGTGACGTCGGCGAAGCCCTCCGGGGTCTCGGCGCCGAGGTCGGCGGCGACGATCGCGTCGGCCAGCACGGTGGCGCCGACCGGCGCGTGCGGGGCGAAGCCGCCGGCGATCCCGGCCGAGGCGACCAGGCCGTACGGGCGGACCGCCAGGGCGGCGGAGGCGGCGGCCGCGGCGGCGGCCGGTCCGACGCCGGCGGCCAGGACGTCCACCGGCGTGCCGGTGGAGCGGTGCAGCAGCCCGCCGGGCAGCGGTACGGCCTCGGCCCCGCCGGGCAGACCGCGCAGCACCGCCTCGGCCTCGGCCGGGACCGCGACGACGACGAGCAGCCGGGCCCGTTCGGGGCCCGGCTGCCCGGGGTGCGCGTCGGCGACGTGCGCGGTCATCGCGGGAGCGTCAGCTGTTGCCGGCGTCCGTGGCGTTCTTGCCGTTCAGCTGGAAGTACCAGACCGCGATCGGGGCCTCGGCCTTCTTGTCGATCTCGACCACCGTGACCAGGGTGTGGCCGCTGGCGTTCAGCACCGAGCCGGCCGTCTGGAGACCGGAGAAGGTCGGGCCCTGGGCGTACGAGAACAGGCTGGTCTGCCCGCCCTGGGAGGACGAGCCGCCGTTGGTGGAGGCCCACCAGCCGGTCTTCGCCACGTTCGGGCTGACGCCGACACCGATCCGGTCGCTCGGCACCACGTCGGAGGACGGCAGCGCGCCGTCCTTCAGGGCCTTCGTGGCGTTGGCCTTGCACTGGTCCTGCTGGTCGTCGGTCAGCGGGCTGCCGCCGTTCCAGCAGAACGGGTCCGCGGCCTTCGACGTGGTGCCGACCGTCAGGGTGGCCCGGTGGCTGTTGTGCTCGGTCTGGCCGGCGGCGATCGCGACGGAGGTGCCCACCGTGGCGGCACCGACCACGACGACGGCGCCGAGGGCGGCGATGACACGGGTATTGAGGCTCATGCGTCAGAATCTACCGGGCCCGGCCGATCACGCTACGCGGGGGTCGGCCACCGCGTGTTGCCCGTCACCCCGTTCCGGCGGGTTCACGCGGGTTCACGCGGATTCAGGCCACCCGGGGCGCCGCCGGGTGCCGCCGCAGGCCCAGTCGCAGCAGCGAGTGGCCCGTCCACACCAGCACCAGGCCGACCACCGCGGCGGCGATCGACAGCCCCAGCACGCCGTTCAGCGGCAGCACGATGCCGACCCCGCCGCCCGCCACCCAGGACAGCTGCATCAGCGTCTCCGACCGGGCGAACGCCGAGGTCCGCACCGCCTCCGGGACGTCCCGCTGGATCAGCGCGTCCAGCGCCAGCTTGCCCAGCGAGGCTGCCATCCCGGCCACCCCGGCGACCAGGACCACCGTCACCACGCCGTACCAGAGCGCGGCCGCCGCCGTCGCGCAGGTCGCCAGCAGCAGCATCGCGGTGACCGTCGCCTCCGGGCCGCGGGTGCGCAGCCAGGAGCCGAGCACCGAACCCAGCGCGTTGCCCGTCCCGGCCGACAGCGCCACCAGGCCCAGCGCCAGGGTCGGCCGCAGGCCGCCGATCGGGTCGGTGCGCAGCAGGAAGGCCAGGAAGAACACCAGGAAGCCGACCAGCCAGCGCATCCCCGACATCGCCCGCAGCGCCAGCACCACCGACGGGCCGACGGTTCGCAGCGAGGCCTTCACCTTCGGGGGCTTGTGGTGGATCAGGTGCGAGCCCTCACCGTCGCCGGGCAGGTCGCCGTGCAGCACGGCCCGCTGCTCGCCCTTGGCCGAGTCGACGGTGTGCGGCAGGTGGAAGGCCATCAGGGTGCCGATCACGAACACCAGGAAGGCGCCGCGCAGCGGCCAGCCCGGCCCGATAAGGTGCAGCCCCCCGCCCACCCCGGCCGCCACGCCGGTGGCCAGCAGTCCGGCCAGGGTGACCCGGGAGTTCGCCTTCACCAGGGACAGCCGTCTCGGCAGCAGCCGCGGCACCACGACGCTGCGCACCACCCCGTACGCCTTGGACGCCACCAGCACGCCCAGCGCCTCCGGGTAGAGCGCGATGCCCCCGCCGGAGATCACCCCGGACATCGTCCAGGCGAGGACGGCCCGGGCCAGCATCGACGTCGCCATGGCGGCCCGGCGGCCGTGCGGCAGCCGGTCCAGCAGCGGGCCGATGACCGGGGCGAGCAGGGCGAACGGGGCCATCGTGATCAGCAGGTACAGGGCGACCCGGCCGCGGGCCTCGCCGGTCGGGACGGAGAAGAAGATGGTGGAGGCCAGCGCGATGGTGATCAGCATGTCGCCGAAGGAGTTCAGCGCGTGCAACTCGATCAGCTTCGCCAGACCCGACTCGCCGGCGCCCTCGGCGGAGGTGGCCCGGCGGATCCGGCGGCCGGTGCCGTGCACCAGCTTGCCGGTGCGCAGGCCGACGGCGGAGGCGATGCGGACCAGGAAGTGCCGGCGCGGCTCGGGGGACTCCTCGGGCAGGCCCTCCTCCGGCGGATCCGGTGGACCGGAGGCCGTCGGCGGGGTCTCCAGGACCTCCGTTGTCTCCGGCCGGGCGGACTTCTCCAGGCTGACCCTGGCGGTGGACGCCCCGTCACCGTCCGCCGACTGCGGTTCGCCCGCAGCGGGGACGTGAGGCTGCTGTCGCGGCGCGGCGTCCGCCTCGTCGTGGCCGCCGGCCTGCGAGGCGCGCACTGCGTGCTGCGACGGGTCGTCGTCCGCCACAAGCCCATCCTGCCCCAGATTCGCCGGGGTAACGCGGGATTCGGACCCGCTCGGCGCGGCCTCCGGAGCGGTCGGCTCCGCCCCGGACTGTGCCGGGGCACCGACCGGCGGGTAGCCTGCCCCAGGGTCCGCCCGCCGGGGCGCAGGGGCGCCGGCAGGCCGGACGAGCGGCGCGGCCGGTACCCGCGGCGGCCCCGGGTCGCGCAGAATGGACGAGGGACTACCGAGCCGCGACGGAGAAGGCAACACGCCGTGGGCGACAGAAGAACTGGGAGAGAATCGACGCCGTGAGTGCTGCGATGCGAAGCCGTACCCCCGACCGGCTCTGTGCCGAGGCCGTCGAACTCGCCCGCCAGGCTGCCGAGGAGGCCGTCGGACCGGAGGCCGTCGGGCCGCACCTGGGTGTGCAGGCCGACGCCGACCGCGTCGTCACCCACAGCTTCGAGTGCCTGGACGCGGCCTACCGCGGGTGGCACTGGGCGGTCACCGTCGCCCGTGCGCCGCGTGCCAAGAACGTCACGCTGGACGAGGTCGTGCTGCTGCCCGGCCCGGACGCCGTGCTGGCGCCGCAGTGGGTGCCGTGGAGCGAGCGGCTGCGCCCGGGCGACATGGGCCCCGGCGACCTGCTGCCGACCGATGCCGACGACCTGCGGCTGGAGCCCGGCTGGAGCGGCGATGACGAGCCCGCGCCGAACTCCGTCGTCGCCCTGGCGGCCGAGGAGGACGTGGTCGTCACCGACCCGCACGTCCAGCCCGCCCCGGCCCGCGCCCAGATCAACGCGGTCGCCGAGGAGCTCGGCATGGGCCGCAGCCGGGTGCTCTCCCGGCTCGGCCTGCACCTGGCCGCCGACCGCTGGGAGAAGGCGCACGGCCCGCAGACCCCGATGGCGCAGGCCGCCCCGGCCGCGTGCAGCAGCTGCGGCTTCCTGATCCCGATCGGCGGCTCGCTCGGGCAGGCCTTCGGCGTGTGCGGGAACGAGTTCGGTCCGGCCGACGGCCAGATCGTCTCCTTCGCGTACGGCTGCGGCGGCCACTCCGAGGCGGCCGTCATCCCGGCCCCGCCGGCGCCGTCCGAGCTGATCCTGGACGAGCTGGTGGTCGAGCCGCTGCAGCTCCACCCGGACCGCGCCTCCGGCTCGGTCGAGCCGGACGCCCCGGCGGAGGAGCTCGGCCACTCCTGATCGCTCCCCGCGGCCCGTCCCACTGAACCGGTGGGGCGGGCCGCGGCGTTCCTCCGGGTAGGGGCGCCCGCCCGCCGCGGGGCCCCCGGCCCTCCCGCCGTCCGTGGGGACCCCCAGCCCCGGGCGGCGGCACGGGCGGGCCGTCGGACCGGCCGGTGGGGTGCCGGCCGACGGCCGCCGCCGCTGCCCCCGCCGTCCTCCCCGTTCGCCGTACCGCGCCCGCCGGATCCCCGCCCCGGCCCCCGTCGGAGCGGGCCGTGGTCGGGAGCAGTCAGTGGGGCAGGGAAGAATGCCCTACGACGTACAGGGCGGCGGAAGGCGGCAGGTCCAGTGGAACCTCGGATCATCGGCAGCGGCGCGGACGAGCACCTCGCGGACGCGTTCGGGAGCGCCGTGCTGCGCCGGCGGGTGCTGGACGCCTGGGCCGCCTCGCCGGCCCGGTTCCGGGAGGACGCCAACGCCGAGGAGGAGCTGGCGCTCGGCGGCTACCGGGACCGCCTGGTGGTGGAGTTGGCGCAGAACGCGGCCGACGCGGCGGTCCGGGCCGGGCACGGCCCCGGGAGGCTGCGGCTGACCCTCGCCGACGGCGTGCTGGCCGCCGCCAACACCGGCGCCCCGGTGGACGCGGCGGCCGTCGAGTCGCTGTCCACCCTGCGCGCCTCCTCCAAGCGCGGCGAGGAGCCCGCCGTCGGCCGGTTCGGCGTCGGCTTCGCCGCCGTCCTCGCCGTCACCGACGAGCCGGCCGTGCTCGGCGCCGCGGGCGGGGTGCGCTGGTCGCTGGGCGAGGCCCGGGCGCTCGCCGCGGCGCAGCCCGCGCTGGCCGACGAACTGCGGGCCCGGGACGGCCACGTGCCGCTGCTGCGGCTGCCGTTCGCGGCCGAGGGCCCGGCGCCCGAGGGCTACGACACCGTGGTGGTGCTGCCGCTGCGGGACGCCGCCGCCGAGGACCTGACCCGCCGTCTGCTGGCCGGGATCGACGACGCCCTGCTGCTCACCCTGCCCGGCCTCGCCGAGGTCGTGGTGGAGACCCCGGAGGGCACCCGGACGCTCACCCGCAGCGCCGCCGAGCCGCGCCCGGACGGCGTCACCGAGGTCACCGTGACCGACGACGCGGAGGGCCGGCTGCGTCGGACGGTCTGGCAGACCGCCGGCGCCTCCGGCCGGCTGGACGCCGGACTGCTCGCCGACCGGCCCACCGAGGAGCGCGCCCGCCCGTACTGGACGGTGACCTGGGCCGTCCCGGTGGAGGAGGACGGCAGCCCGCAGCGGCCCGCGATCGCGCCGGTGCTGCACGCGCCCACCCCCAGCGACGAGCCGATCGGCCTGCCCGCGCTGCTGATCGCCTCCTACCCGCTGGACTCCACGCGCCGGCACATCGCCCCCGGTCCGCTCGCGGACTTCCTCACCGAGCGCGCCGCCGACAGCTACGCCGACCTGCTGCGCGCCCGCGGCGCCGACCTCGGCTCGCTCGGGCTGGTGCCCGGGCCGCTCGGGCAGGGCGCGCTGGACAACGCGCTGCGCGGGGCGGTGCTCTCCCGGCTCCCCGGCACGCCGTTCCTGCCGCACCCCGGCGGCGTGGAGGAGGGCACGCCCGCGCTGCGGCCCCGGGACGCGACGCTGCTGGAGGGCGCGGACGGCTCGGTGGTGGAGGCGCTCGCGCCGATCTTCCCCGGGCTGCTGCCGGCCGGTCTGGAGCGCCGCACCGAGCTGCGGGTGCTGAACGTGCGCCGGGTGCCGCTGGCCGAGGTGGTGGACCAGCTCGGCGGGCTGGACCGCGACCCCGCCTGGTGGCGCAACCTGTACGCGGCGCTCGGCGCGGCCGACCCGGAGGCGCTCGGCGCGCTGCCCGTACCGCTCGCCGACGGTCGGACCGTCACCGGGCCCCGGCGGGTGCTGCTGCCCTCCGAGGACGCCGACTGGGCGGCCTTCCCCGGCTACCCGGAGTCGCTGGCCCCGGCGCTCGCCGCGCTCGACCTGCGCCTGGCCCACCCCGAGGCCGCCCACCCGCTGCTGGCCAAGCTGGGCGCCGGCACCGCCACCCCGGCCGGGGTGCTGGACACCCCCGAGGTGCGTGCCGCCGTCGCCCGCTCCTACGAGCTGGCCGACGACGACCTGGACGCCGCGCTCGAACTGGCGGACGCCGTACTGGCCCTGGTGAAGGCCGCCGCCCCGGCGCCAGGCGAGCACCCGTGGCTGGCCCGGCTGGCGCTGCTGGACGACGAGGGCGAGCCGGCCCGGGCGGGCGAACTCGTGCTGCCCGGAAGCCCGTTCGCGGCCCTTGCCCGGGAGGAGGACGCCGGCTGGGTGGACGACGATTTGCTGGAGCGCTGGGGCCCCGAGGTGCTCACCGCCGTCGGCGTGCTGGCCGACTTCGTGCTGGTGCGCGCCGAGGACGTGGTGCTCGACCCGGACGACCTGGAGCGGCTCGACCCCACCGTGCCCGCCGACCGGGCGGCCGGCGGCCACCCCACCGGGCTGCTGGACGAGGCGCCCGACGGGCTCGCCGAGTGGGCCGAGGACGCCCTGGAGGCCCTGCACGCCGACGAGGCGGTCGGAGTGCCGCCGGTGGCCGCCGAGCTGCTGGCCGTCCGGGACCTCGACCTGGTGGACGACGACGCCTGGCCGGAGGCGCTCGCCGCGCTCGCCCGCCCGCCGTACCGGGACGCCGTGGTCAACCCGGTGCGCACCCTGCTGCCGGACGGCTCCTACGCCGACCTGCCGCCGTACACCGCCTGGTGGCTGCGCGACCACCCGGTGCTGGGCGGCCGCGAGCCCGCCGGGCTGCGCGCCGCCGGGGCCGACCCGCTGCTGCGCGGCCTGTACGAGGAGGCCCGCACCACGCTGGACGAGCAGTTCCTGCACGCGCTGGGGGTGCGCACCACGCTGGCCGCGCTGCTCGCCGAGGTGCACGGCCCGGACGAGGTGCTGGACCGGCTCACCGACCCGGCCGCCGAGGTCGGGCACCGCCAACTGCACGGGATCCACAGCGCGTTGGCGCGGGTCGACCGCGATCGGATCGAACCGCTGGACGTGGTACGGGCGTTGCCGCCGCTGGACCCGGCCACCGGGCGCCGCCCGGACCGCACCGTGGTGGTGGACGCCACCGAGGCGGTCGTCGCGGACGCCCCGGACCTGGTCCAACTCCTGCATCCCTACCCGCTGTTGCCGGTCGCCCCGGCGCTCGCCGCGGACCTCGCCGAGCGGCTGCACGTGTCGCTGGCCAGTGAGGTGGCCGGCGGCCGGGTGCTCTCCGAGGGCGCGCTGCACCGCGTCCCGGCCGTGGTGCGGGAGCTGCTGCCCGGCTGCCCGGTCGTCTACGAGGAGCACGAGGAGCTGCTGGTGGTCGGCCCGGACGGCGGGGAGGCCGCGGTCGACTGGCGCTGGGACCACGAGGCGGACGCCCCGGAGCCGCCGTACGACCCGGAGCTGGCCGAAGCCGCCGACGAGGACGACGAGTTCGAGGTCCCGCCGGTGCCCGGACTGCTGCACGCCGCCACTCCGGAGGGCCTGGCGGCCGGGCTCGCCTGGTCGGTCGGCCAGTGGCACCGGCGCTTCGAGGTGCTGGCGGCGCTCAGCGAGCCGGACCGGGCGTACGAGCTGTCCGCGGCCCGGGACTTCGAGGGCTGACCCGGGTCAGCTGCTGCGCGGCCCGAGCCGCAGGTGGACGGTGGGCGGGGAGATGCTGAGCCCCGTCACTCCATCCCGCGGCGCTTCATCCAGGCCCAGACGATCTCCAGGAGCACGCCGCAGACCAGCGCGATGGCGACGCCCGTCCACGGGTCGCGGCCGCCGACCAGGGAGAGCTCGAAGAAGTCCGACAGCCACGGCACCACCAGCACCAGCGTGAAGGCGAAGCCCATGGTGCCGATCAGCAGCAGGCGCCACCAGTTGTACGGGCGGGCGACGATGGCGAGCACCCAGAGGGCGATCAGGAACAGCGTCAGGGTGGCCACGCTGGTGTCGGCCCTGAGGTCGGTGGCGTGGTTGGCCCGGGCGAGCGCGTAGGCGACGAAGGTGCCGGTGCCGGCGATGGCGCCGCCGGGGACGGCCAGCCGCAGCACGCGCTTCACGAAGCCGGTGCGGGCCCGCTCGTTGTTGGGGGCGAGGGCGAGGAAGAAGGCCGGCACGCCGATGGTGAGGGTGGACAGCACGGTGGAGTGCCGGGGCAGGAACGGGTACGGCGAGTGGGTGAAGATCACCAGCAGCGCCAGCAGGACGGAGTAGACCGTCTTGACCAGGAACAGCCCGGCCACCCGTTCGATGTTGCCGATCACCCGGCGGCCCTCGGCGACCACCGAGGGCAGGGTCGCGAAGGAGTCGTCGAGCAGCACGATCTGGGCGACGGCCCTGGTGGCGTCCGAGCCGGTGCCCATCGCCACGCCGATGTCGGCGTCCTTGAGCGCGAGCACGTCGTTGACGCCGTCGCCGGTCATCGCCACGGTGTGGCCGCGCGACTGCAGGGCCCCGACCAGCAGGCGCTTCTGCTGGGGGGTGACCCGGCCGAAGACGCTGGTCCGGTCGGCGGTCTCGGCGAGCTGAGCCGGGTCCTCGGGCAGGGTGCGGGCGTCCAGCGGCCGGTCCGCGCCGGGGAGCCCGAGGTGGTCGGCGACCGCGCCGACCGAGACGGCCGCGTCGCCGGAGATCACCTTGGCCCGGACGTCCTGCCCCTCGAAGTAGCGCAGGGTGTCGGCGGCGTCGGCGCGCAGCCGCTGCTGGAGCACCACCAGGGCGAGCGGGGTGAGGCCGGAAACCGGGTCGGGGGAGTCCAGCGGGACGGGCGTGCGGCCGAGCAGCAGCACCCGCAGGCCCCGGGCGCCCAGCTCGTCCACCTCGGCGAGCGCCGGGTGCCCGGCGGGCAGCAGGACGTCAGGGGCGCCGAGCAGCCAGCTGGCCTCGCCGCCCTGGGGCTCCAGCAGCTGAACGCCGCTCCACTTGCGGGCGGAGGAGAAGGGCATCGCCTCGATCACCCGCCAGCTCGCGCCGTCCGGGCCCGGCCCGTCGCCGCGCCCGTAGGCGTCGATCACGGCCTGCATGGACGGGTTGGGGCGGGCGTCGGCGCCGGCCATCACGGCCAGTGCGTGCCGGACGGTGTCCTTGCCGACCGTGGCCGGCTCGCCGTCGGCGATCACCCGCAGGTCGATCACGTCCATGCCGCCCTCGGTGAGGGTGCCGGTCTTGTCCAGGCAGACGGTGTCGACCCGGGCCAGGCCCTCGATCGCGGGGAGCTCCTGGACCAGGCACTGCTTGCGGCCCAGGCGGATCACGCCGATCGCGAAGGCGACCGAGGTCAGCAGCACCAGGCCCTCGGGGACCATCGGTACGATGCCGGCCACCATCCGGCGCACCGCCTCGCGCCAGTCGCGGCCCTCGACGGCCAGCTGGCTGATGATCAGGCCGAGGGCGGTGGGGATCAGCAGGTAGGTGATGAACCGCAGGATGCTGTCGATGCCGCTGCGCAGCTCCGACTTCACCAGGGTGAACTTGCTGGCCTCCTCGGCCAGCTGGGCCGCGTAGGCCTCGCGGCCGACCCTGGTGGCGGTGAAGGCGCCCGCGCCGGCCACCACGAAGCTGCCGGACATCACCTGGTCGCCGGGCTGTTTGAGGACGGGGTCGGGCTCGCCGGTGAGCAGCGACTCGTCGATCTCCAGGCCGTCCGCCTCGGTGACCTCGCCGTCCACGATCACCTTGTCGCCGGTGCCGAGCAGCACGGTGTCGTCGAGGACGATCCCGGAGACCGCGATCTGCTGGACGCTGCCGTCCCGGCGGACCTGCGGGCGGGCCTCACCGATCAGCGCCAGGCTGTCCAGGGTCTTCTTGGCGCGCAGTTCCTGGAAGATGCCGATCGCCGTGTTGGCCACGATGACCAGGCCGAACAGGCCGTCCTGGAGGGGGCCGACGATCAGGATGATCCCGAACATGACGCCGATGATGGCGTTGAACCGGGTGAAGACGTTGGCCCGGACGATCTCCTTGGCGGACCGGCTGGACCGTACCGGGACGTCGTTGACCTGCCCTTTCGCGACGCGTTCGGCCACCTCGGCGGCGGTGAGGCCGCCGCGCCGGCCGGGCAGCAGGCCGAGCGGGTGCGCTCCGTCGGGGCGCGGTGCGTCGCTCGGCTGCTCTTCCGCGGGCTGGGCAGGCTGCGTCATGGCACCGACTCTACGGGTGCCCTTTGTCCGGTGCGTGCTGCTGAAGGACCGTTCAGTCCGACTGGGTGGCCGGGCCCTTGCCGTCGTTCTCCGCCGCACGGGCGGCCGCCTCGGCGGCGCGGCTGCGGGCGATCGCGTCCCGCCGGGCGCGGCAGTACCAGAGGCCGATCAGGCCGAGCAGTCCGCCGGCGAGGCAGATCCAGGGCCAGGTGCCGTGGCCGTGGTCGGAGAGGGTGCCCTGGAAGGGGAGCAGGGCGAGGAAGGCGACGAACCACAGCACCGTGCCGCCGCCGACGATGGCGACGTCGTTGGCCTCCAGCGGAGGGGGCGAGGGGTGCAGCGGCGTCTTGGGCATGGGGCCTAGCGTACGGTGCGCGGCGGGCCGCGGGAGTGCGGCGGGGGCCGGTTCGGCACCGCGCGGAGTCTACGCGCGAAGATAGCGCGTGTGCGAGCGGGAAACCATACTTGAAAGTCCACGCCCTGCCACCGTCGCCACGGGCGTTCTCCCCCTCCTCAGCTCCCCCACAGAGGACGCACGCATGCCTGTGGTCCAGCCGACCACCGAGTCGCCCGAACCCGCGGCCCCCGCGCCGACGCCCCCCAACGGCGCCGTGGACCGCTACTTCAGGATCAGCGAGCGCGGCTCCACCCTGCCGCGAGAGATCCGCGGCGGTGTCGCCACCTTCTTCACCATGGCGTACATCCTGGTGCTGAACCCGATCATCCTGGCCAGCGGCACGGACGTCACCGGGGCCCACCTGAACAGCGCCCAGCTGGTCACCGCCACCGCCCTCACCGCGGGGCTCACCACCCTGCTGATGGGGGTGATCGGCAACGTGCCGATCGGCCTGGCGGCCGGCCTGGGGGTCAACACCATCGTGGCGCTGCAGCTCGCGCCCAAGATGACCTGGCCGGACGCCATGGGCATGGTGGTGCTGGCCGGCTTCGCGATCATGCTGCTGGTCGCCACCGGCCTGCGCGAACGGGTCATGAACGCCGTGCCGCTCGGTCTGCGCAAGGCCATCGCGATCGGCATCGGCCTGTTCATCAGCCTGGTCGGCCTGGTCGACTCCGGCTTCGTCAGCCGCGTCCCGGACGCCGCCCACACGACCGTCCCGCTGCAGCTCGGCGGCAACGGGCACCTGCTCGGTTTCCCGGTGCTGGTCTTCGTGTTCGGCCTGGTGCTGACCCTGGTCCTGGTGATCCGCAAGGTGCCCGGCGCGATCCTGATCAGCATCGCGGCCTCCACCGTGCTCGCCCTGGTGGTCGACAAGGTCGCCGACGTCCCGGCGCTCAAGTGGGGCCTCACCGTCCCCACCTGGCCCGGCAACCCGGTTGCCGCGCCGGACTTCGGGCTGGTCGGCAAGGTCAGCCTGTTCGGCGGCTTCGGGAAGGTCGGCGTGCTGACCGGCGTGCTGTTCGTCTTCACCGTGCTGATGTCCTGCTTCTTCGACGCGATGGGCACCATCCTCGGCGTCGCCGACGAGGCCCACCTGCTCGACGCCAAGGGCGACCTGCCGGGCATCAACCGGATCCTGATGGTCGACGGCATCGCCACCGCGGCCGGCGGCGCCACCTCCTCCTCCGCCAACACCTGCTTCGTCGAGTCCACCGCCGGCGTCGGCGAGGGCGCCCGCACCGGCTTCGCCTCGATCGTCACCGGCCTGCTCTTCGTGGTGGCGCTCTTCCTCACCCCGCTCGCCACCATGGTCCCCGCCCAGGCCGCCACCCCGGCCCTGGTCACGGTCGGCTTCCTGATCATGGCCAATTCGATCAAGGAGATCGACTGGGCGGACTACACCATCGCGATCCCGGCCTTCCTGACCATCGTGCTGATGCCGTTCACCTACTCGATCACCAACGGCATCGGCTTCGGCTTCATCGCCTTCTGTCTGCTGCGCCTGGCCGCCGGCCGCGGCCGCGGCGTGCCGGCCCCGCTCTACGCGGTGGCGGCGGTGTTCGCCTTCTACTACCTGATGCCGGCCCTCGGCCTGCTCTGACCCGTACGGCCCGTAGGGCCCTCCCCGCGCTGCGGGGAGGGCCCTACGGCGTTCTCGGGGGCCCGGTCAGTGGACGCAGAACTCGTTGCCCTCGGGGTCCTGCATGACGGTCCACTCGCCGCCGGGTTCGCTGACGTCGTGCAGGGTGGTGGCGCCGAGGGCTCGGAGGCGGGCGACGGTGGCCGCGCGCTCGCCCGGGCCGGGGTGGACGTCCAGGTGGAGGCGGTTCTTGGGCTGCTGCTTGGCCTCGGGGACGGCCTGGAAGAGGATGCGGCGGCCCAGGCCGGTGTCGGAGGCCGGGTCGTACGCGTCCTCGGGGTGGCGGACGGCGGCGAGGGTGCGCCAGGCGGGGCGGCCGGCGACCTCGGTGACGGCGTCCTCGGTGACCGCGCCGGCGGCCAGCAGGCGGGTGATCAGGGCGCTGTGGTCCTCGACGGCGTGGTCGAGGGCGGCCGCCCAGAAGGCGGCCTGGCGGTGCGGGTCGGCGCAGTCGATGACGAGCTTCCAGTGCAGCGGCATGTAACCGGTTATATCGGTTACCGGTGGGCGGGGCAATCGGCGACCGGTCGAAGGTGTCAAAAAGGCGCCTGTGTAGGGCAGTTGGCGGAGGGCATACTGCCTGGACGGAGACGGGGAGGGGACTCGACCGATGGTGCAACAGGATCCGCCGGGGGGAGTCGAGGCGCGGCTGCTGCCGGAGTTGTTCTGGCGGGCGGACAAGGCCTCGCTGGACGGACAGCGCGAGACGCTCCGCTGGCACCGGGGGCTGATCGCCATGCTGGTGGTCGCCGCGCTGATCGGCTCGCTCCCGGGCCCGGACCACAAGGGCAACAGCGATATCAAGCCACTGTTCTCGGTGGCGGCCTTCCTGGTCGCCGGCTACTTCTGGTCCCGGCTGCGCCGCAGCAACCCGCAGGGCCGGTGGTACGAGGCGCGGGCGGCGGCCGAGTCGGTCAAGACGCTGGCCTGGAAGTACAGCGTCCGGGCCCGGCCCTTCGACGGGGAGGCCGAGTCGGCGGACGCCGACCGCGGCTACCTGCTCCAGGTCGAGGACGTGCTGCGGGCCTTCGAGGACCCGGAGATCGTGCCGCCCGGCAGCGTCCCGGAGATCACCGAGGAGATGCGGCGCGCCCGGGCCGACAGCCTGACCGCCCGGCGCACCCTCTACCTGCGCACCCGGGTCGAGGGCCAGCGCACCTGGTACCGCTCCCGGGCCGAGTCCTGCGAGTCCCAGGCGGTCTCCTGGGGGCTCGGCACAGCGACGCTGATCATCATCGGCGCCGCGGCGGCGATCGCCCAGGCCACCGGCGCCCTGGAGGTGCACATCTTCGGCGCCAGCTCGGCCGCGGCCGCCGCGATCATCGCCTGGACCCAGCTCAAGCAGCTGCGCCCGCTGGCCGCCGCCTACCAGCTGGCCGCGCGAGAGCTGGAGAACGTCGGCAACCAGCTCTCCGACCTCGACCTCAAGGCGCCGGACGCCGAACTGCGCTGGGCCCGGCTGGCCGCCGAGGCGGAGGACGCGGTCTCCCGGGAGCACACCACCTGGCGGGCCCGCCGAGCGTTCCCGCGGTAGGCCCGGAGCCTCCCGGACGCCCGCCGGGAGACAGCGCGGGGGAGGGGCTGAGGAGATACCGCGAAGCAGTGGGCACAGGTGTGCGGGGTGCGTGAGAGTAGAGCGCCGAGGCACGGAACGTGACCATTACGTGTCCATGTCCTGGTTTCATCGCCTCCGCGCGACCCGCAGTCCCTGCCCGGAGGCCCCCTGTGCGCATTCTCCTGATCGCCACCGCGTTCAACAGCCTGACCCAGCGCGTCCACACCGAGCTGCGCGAGCGCGGCCACCAGGTCGCCGTCCAGCTCGCTCTCGGCGACGAGCAGATGAGGGAGGCGGTGGCCCGCGTCGACCCGGAGCTGATCATCTGCCCGATGCTCACCAGGGCCGTCCCGGCGGACATCTGGTCCAGCCGCACGGTCCTGATCGTGCACCCGGGCCCCAAGGGCGACCGCGGGCCCTCCTCGCTCGACTGGGCGATCACCGAGGACGCCCGGCGTTGGGGTGTCACGGTGCTGCAGGCCGTCGAGGAGATGGACGCCGGTGACATCTGGGCGTCCGTCGAGTTCGCCGTCCCCGACTGCGGCAAGAGCGAGCTGTACCGGGGCGAGGTCGCGGACGCCGCCGTCGAGGCCGTCCTGCTGGCCGTCCAGCGCTACGAGGGCGGGCTGTTCACCCCCGAACCGCTCGACTACACCCGCCCCGACGTGCGCGGCGAACTGCGGCCGTTCCTGCGGCAGGAGGTGCGCCGGATCGACTGGCAGCGGGACGACACCGCCACCGTGCTGCGCAAGCTGCGCGCCGCCGACTCCCAGCCCGGCGTGCTGGACGAGCTGTACGGGCGCGAGTTCTTCCTGCACGGCGGCCACCCCGAGGACGTGCTGCGCGGCCCGGAGCCCGGCGCCGTCCTGGCCACCCGGGACGGCGCGATCTGCCGGGCCACCGTGGACGGCGCGGTGTGGATCCCCCAGCTGCGCCCGCGTCGCACCCCCGGCGGGCCGGTCACCTTCAAGCTGCCGGCCGCCACGGTGCTGGCCGACGAGCTGCACCGGGTCCGCGAGGTGCCGGTGACCCCGGCGCAGGCCGCCCGCCGCGACACCTGGTCGGAGCTGCGCTACCGCGAGGAGGGCGACGTCGGCTTCCTCGAATTCGCCTACGCCGGCGGGGCGATGAGCACCGAGCAGTGCCGCCGGCTGCTGGCCGCCTACCGCGAGGCCGCCGACCGGCCCACCTCGGTGCTGGTGCTGGGCGCGCCCCGGGACTTCTACTCCAACGGGATCCACCTCAACGTCATCGAGGGCGCGGCCTTCCCGGCGCTGGAGTCCTGGGAGAACATCAACGCGATGGACGACCTGGTCGAGGCGATCCTGACCACCAGCGACAAGCTGACCGTCGCCGCGCTGGCCGGGAACGCGGCGGCCGGCGGCCTGATGCTGGCGCTCGCCGCCGACGAGGTGTGGTGCCGGGACTCGGCGGTGCTCAACCCGCACTACCGGCTGATGGGGCTGTACGGCTCCGAGTACTGGACGTACACGCTGCCGGCCCGGGTCGGCGCCGAGCAGGCCGAGCGGCTGACCACCGAGGCGCTGCCGGTCGGGGCCCAGCACGCCCGCCGGATCGGCCTGGTGGACCGTACGGCCGGCGGGGACGCGGCCGACTTCCGCCGCTGGGTGGCCCGGGAGGCCGCTCGGCTGGCCGACTCGCCGGAGCTCACCGGGCGGCTGGTGGACAAGAAGCGCCGCCGCGCCGAGGACGAGGCGGCGAAGCCGCTGGCCGAGTACCGGGCGGAGGAACTGCGCCGGATGCACGCCAACTTCTACCGCACGGGCGAGCCGTACCACGCGCTGCGACGGGACTTCGTGCGCAAGGTCTGCCCGGTGGCCACGCCGGAGCACCTGACCGGGCTGCTCGGGAAGCCGGAGTAGCCCGGGTCCGTCCCGACGCGACACGACGCGACGCGACGACGCCCGGCCGGGGTGGGGGACCCGGCCGGGCGTCGTCGCGTCGGGGTTCGGCGCCGGGGCTCAGCGCCGGGCGCGCGCCTCGGTCATCGGCCGCCGCTGCTGCGGGGGGACCCGGGGCGGGCGCGGCGGCAGCGGCGCCGCCGGACCGGCGAGCAGCGGCTTCGTGGTGGTCTTGCTCGGCGAGACGGCGAAGGCCAGGGAGCCGAAGAAGACGTAGCAGCCCAGGCCGACCCCGAGCGGGAAGATGAACTGCAGGGCCATCACGCCGCCCTGGGTGGAGTGCGAGTAGTCCAGATGGACGGAGAGCGCCGCCATCCCGGTGTAGTGCATGGCGCAGACGGCCACGCCCATCACCGGTGCCGCCGCCAGTACGGCGAGGGTGCCCCGGATGTTCAGCGCGGCCCAGAGCGCGGCCGTCGCCGCGAACACCGCGATGGCGACCGACAGCCCCACCGTGACGTGGTCGTAGCCGAGGTGGCCGGGCAGGACCATGGCGGCCATGCCCAGGTAGTGCATCGCCGCGACGCCGAGCCCGGTGGTGAGGCCGCCGATCAGCAGGGCCAGCAGGGGGTGGCTGCGCCAGTACCCGACGGTGAACAGGCCGACGCCGACGACGGCGACGGCGACCAGCAGGCTGAACACGGTCAGCCCGGGCTGGTAGGTGATGTCGGCACCGCTGACCGAGAAGCCGAGCATCGCGATGAAGTGCATGGACCAGATGCCGGCCCCGAGCGAGGTCGAGGCGAAGAGCAGCCAGGCGATCCGGCTGCGGCCCTGCGAGACGAGCGCCCAGCGGGCGCTGCGCAGGGCGACGAAGGCGCCGAGGCAGGCGACGAAGTACGAGGCCGCCGGGGTCACCCAGCCGTGGTCGGCATGGTGGATCTCACCCAATTGAGCTCCCTGGTCATGGGGTTGCGGACGCCAGGACTCGGACGGAAGCAGCAGGCCGGAACGGCCGGGGAGGGCGCGCGGGAAACGGGCACGGGACGGGTTCCGCCGAAAGGGGCCCTGGCGTGTGGTGCACCTGACAGCGGGGACAGTAGCCACTACCCGCCAGTCGCACAAGGTTCGCGGTTTTCGTGAAGTCCCAGGTCAGAGCGGTTCTTTACGCGGTCTGCATGATCTTGGCACCAAGCCCTGACACCGCCTGCGCACCGCCCCCGGGCCGCTTTGTCGGTTACTCCAGCGGGGCGAGCCCGAACGGGTGGCCGGCCGGGTCGATCAGCACCTTGAGGGTGCGGCCGTGCTGGTAGCCGGGCTCGGTGGCGCCGAGCGCGAGGGCCTTCGCGGTGGACTCCTCCAGGTCGTCCACGTAGAAGTCGAGGTGGAAGTGCTTGCTGCCGTCCGGCTCGGTCCACGGCTCCGGCCGGTAGCCGGTCACCCGCCCGAAGCCCAGCGGGCTGCCGCCCTCCGGGTTGTCCAGGATCGCGAAGTGCTCGTCCACGTGCCGGGTCTCCCAGCCGAGCAGCTCGCCGTAGAACGAGGCCAGCGCGACCGGGTCGGCGCAGTCGATGGTGACCATGGCGAGCCGGGCGAAGCCGGTGTCGCCCTGCGGGGACTGCGGCGGTTGTTCGGCGGCGACGTCGGACATGGCTGGTCGGCCCTTCCGGGAGTTGGGAGCGGTGGCCCCAAGGGGAGCGGTGGCCCCATGACCAATATGGCACCGGGCCGATCTTCCGGCACGGTGGAACCCGTTTTTCCTTAGCGAGAGTAATGACGTAAGCTAAAGAGATGCCCGAGATGTCCGAGCAGGACCTCGCAGCGATCTCACAGCTGCGGTCGTCCACGATGCGCCTCTCCCGACGACTCAAACACCAGCGGGTGGAGGAGTCGCTCAGCCCTACCGAGATGGGAGTGCTGGGCACCCTCGCCCGGTGCGGGAAGGCGACGCCGGGTGAGCTCGCCCGGAAGGAGCACGTGCAGCCTCCTTCGATGACCAGGATCGTCGCGATGCTGGAGGAGAAGGGGCTGGTGCGGCGCGAGCCGCACCCCGAGGACCGCCGCCAGGTGGTCGTCAGCAGCACCGAGCAGGCCGAGGCGATCCTCACGGAGAGTCGTCGGCGCAGGAACGTCTGGCTCGCCGAGCTCGCCCAGGGGCTCGACGATGAGGAGTGGGCCGTCCTCCGGGAAGCCGCTCCCGTGCTCTACAAGCTCGCACACCTCTAGGCACACCGAGCCCGGCCCAGCCGCCGGGAGACGAAGGAGTTCGCATCACCGCAGGACAGACCACCGTGACCAGGAGCGCGGCGGCCCCCCCCCGGGCCCGCGCGCCCCGCGGGGGGCCCCCCCCGGCACCCCCCCCCCCCCCCCCCCCCCCCCCCCCCCCGACCCCCCCCCCCCCCCCCCCCCCCCCCCCCCCCCCCCCCCCCCCCCCCCCCGCCCCCCCCCCCCCCCCCCCCCCCCCCCCCACCCCCCCCCCCCCCCCCCCCCCCCC
>NZ_JBIWPL010000001.1:65848-258654 GCF_044768255.1 Kitasatospora sp. NPDC101157
GCGGGGTGTCACGGCTGCTCGACGACCAACGCCCCCCCCCCGCGCCCCGCGGCGCGGGCCGCCCCCCCCCCCGGCCCCCCCCCCGCCGCGAGGGGAGACCACCGTGACACCGCCGGCCGCAGCCAGCGCCGCCGCCATCCGTACCGACGACCCGACCACCGACCCCGCCGCGGAGAGCACCGCGGCCGCCGACGCCCAGGCCCCCGCCCCCAGCGGACTGCCCGGCAACGGCGACGACGACCCCGACGAACGCACCGCGGCGGACCCCGCCGCTCAGCGCCGAGCCCAATCGGCCGCGTCTCCCACCGGAGCCGAGTTCACCCGGCCCAGGGGGATGTTCTCCTCCCTGCGCGTTCGCAACTACCGCTACTACTTCGCCGGCCAGGTGGTGTCCAACACCGGCACCTGGATGCAGCGGATCGCCCAGGACTGGCTGGTCCTGAGCCTGACCGGCAGCCCGCTCGCGGTCGGCATCACCACCGCCATGCAGTTCCTGCCGATGCTGCTGCTCGGCCTGTTCGGCGGCGTGCTCGCCGACCGGATGCCCAAGCGCCGGCTGCTGATCTACACCCAGGGCGCCATGGGCCTGCTCGCCGCGGGCCTGGCCGTACTGACCATCGGCGACATCGTGACGCCGTACTACGTGTACGCCTTCGCACTGCTGCTCGGCCTGGTCACCGTGGTCGACAACCCGACCCGGCAGGCCTTCGTCTCCGAGATGGTCGGGCCCAAGGACCTCGCCAACGCCGTCAGCCTGAACGCCGCCAACTTCCAGACCGCCCGCCTGGTCGGCCCCGCCGTCGCGGGCCTGCTGATCGCCGCGGTCGGCAGCGGCTGGGCGTTCGCCGTCAACGCGCTGTCCTTCGCCGCCGTGATCGGCGGGCTGCTCGCGATGCGGGAGGGCGAACTGCGCCCGACCGAGCCGATCGCCCGCGAGAAGGGCCAGCTGCGCGAGGGCCTGCGCTACGTGAAGGAGCGGCCCGAGCTGCTCTGGCCGATGGTGCTGGCCGGGTTCATCGGCACCTTCGGGTTCAACTTCCCGACGCTGCTGTCCGGCTTCGCGTACGACACCTTCAAGGTGGGCGCCGGGCAGTACGGCCTGCTGAACACCGCGATGGCGGTCGGCTCGCTGGCCGGCGCGCTGCTCGCCGCCCGCCGGGGTGCGCCCCGGCTGCGCCGGCTGGTCGGTGCGGCGCTGGCCTTCGGCACCCTGGAGGTCGTCGCGGCCTTCGCGCCCGACTACTGGACCTTCGCGCTGCTGCTGACGCTGATCGGGGTGTTCGGGCTGAGCTTCAACACCTCGGTCAACTCCACCCTGCAGCTGGCCACCGACCCGGAGATGCGCGGTCGGGTGATGGGCCTGCTGGTCCTGGTCTTCACCGGCGGCACGCCGATCGGCGCCCCGGTGGTCGGCTGGGTCACCGCCTCGTACGGGCCCCGGCTCGGCCTGCTGGCCTGCGGCGTGGTGTCCGCGCTGGCGGCCGGTGCGGTCGGCCTGGTGCTGGCCCGCAGCGCGGACCTGCGGGTGCGGTTCGAGCTGCGCCCCGGTCGCGGCGGTCGGGTGGTGGCCTTCGTGCCGCGCACCGCCGCGGCGGGCAAGGGCGAGCTGGTCCCCGCCTGCTGACGACTGCGCCCGGAAACCCCGGAAGTGCGCTTCCGGGGTTTCCTGACGTCCCGTCAAGTGCCGTTTCGGAGAAGGACTGTGACCTCGGAGGGGACTGCGGGGTCAGAGGCGGATTTCGAGCACCTGGCCGGGCCAGGTCCCGGTGGGCTGCTCGACCTCGAAGCCCACGGTCTCGGTGAAGCCGAGCGCCCGGTACTGGCCGACCAGCTTGCGGTCGGCGCCGGCGTAGCAGTCCACCCGCAGCAGGCCGATGCCGCGCCGGCGGGCCTCCTCGATCGCGTCGGCGATCAGCGCGGCGCCGATGCCGGAGCCCTTGCGGCTGCGGTCGGTGACCAGGTTGCGGACGTAGAGCTCGCGCTCGTCCACGGCGGGGATGTACTTGCCGCGCTCCTCGGACAGCACGCAGCAGCCGACCGTACGGCCCTCGTCGTCCACCGCGAGGCGGATCAGGAAGGGCTCGGCGGCGTACTGCTCGATGTGCTCCACCCGGGCCGGGGTGGTGGAGAACGGCTGGTCGCCCCACTGCCCGGTGCGGTCCTGGGCGGCCAGCCAGGAGACGGCGCCGTCGAGCAGGGACAGGATGTCGGGGACGTCCGCGGGACCCCCGGTGCGGATCTTCATGGACAACCGTTCTACCCCAAACGGCAGATCGCGGGAAGATTGGTCCATGAGGCTGTTCGTGGCGGTGCTCCCGCCGGTCGTGGCGTTGCAGGGGCTCTCGGACGCGGTCGCGCCGGTGCGCGGACTGCCCGGGGCGGACCGGCTGCGCTGGACCACCGTCGAGGGCTGGCACCTCACCCTGGCCTTCCTCGGCCAGGTGCAGGCCGAGCGGCTGCCCGAGCTGGAGGCCGGCCTGGCGGCCGTCGCCGAGGTGCACCCGGTGCACCGGCTGCGGATCGCGGGCGCGGGGCGGTTCGGCGACCGGGTGCTGTGGGCCGGGGTCGAGGGGCAGACCTGGGCGCTGCGCAGGCTCGC
Organism: Kitasatospora sp. NPDC101157; assembly: GCF_044768255.1. Lineage (NCBI taxonomy): Bacteria > Bacillati > Actinomycetota > Actinomycetes > Kitasatosporales > Streptomycetaceae > Kitasatospora > Kitasatospora sp. NPDC101157. The sequence continues at coordinate 68,448 of NZ_JBIWPL010000001.1, forward strand.
CGAGGCCGTCACCGCGGCCACCGCCGAGCTGACCGGGGAGACCGACGCCTTCGCCTTCCACCCGCACCTCACGCTGGCCCGGGCCGGCTCCTCGCGCGGCCACCGGCGGGCCGTCCAGCGGGTCGCGGCGGCCGAGCTGGACGTCCTGGCGGCGGCGCTGGCGGACTACCGGGGGCCGGAGTGGGAGGCCGCCGAGCTGCACCTGGTGAAGAGCGACCTGGACGGCGGTTTCGCCCACTACGAGTCGCTGCGCTCCTGGCCGCTGGCCGACTGGAGCTGAGGCTCCCGGATCCGCCCGGCGTGGTGCGAGCCCAGGGGCTCGGATTCGTGTGGGTGTGAGCCGGAGGTACGCTCGTTGACCGTGGATCCCAAGACTCGTATGCGCATCGTCTCCGGCACCCTGGTGCTGCTGCTGGTCGTCGTACTGATCAGCTCACTGGTCGGCAAGTAGGCAGGCAACGGCCGAGGGCCGGCGAGCAGGCCGGGAACGGCTGAGGGCCACCGCCCGCAGGCGGTGGCCCTCAGCCGTGTTCGCGGGCGGTCAGAGCTGCTCGACCACGTAGTCGATGCAGTGGGTGAGCGCCTCGACGTCCGCCGGGTCGATCGCCGGGAACATCGCGATGCGCAGCTGGTTGCGGCCCAGCTTGCGGTACGGCTCGGTGTCCACGATGCCGTTGGCACGCAGTGCCTTGGCGACCGCGGCGGCGTCCACCGACTCGTCGAAGTCGATGGTGCCGACCACCTGGGAGCGCTCGGCCGGGTTCGCCACGAACGGGCTGGCGAAGGAGGACTTCTCGGCCCAGGAGTACAGCCGGGACGAGGAATCAGCCGTACGGGCGACGGCCCAGTCCAGCCCGCCGTTGCCGTTCAGCCACTCCAGCTGGTCGGCCAGCAGGAACAGGGTGGCGATCGACGGGGTGTTGTACGTCTGGTCCTTCGACGAGTTGTCGATGGCCGTCGGCAGCGAGAAGAACGGCGGGACGTACCGGCCGGAGCCGGCGATCTCGGCGGCGCGCTCCAGGGCGGCCGGGGAGAAGGTGGCCAGCCACAGGCCGCCCTCGGAGGCGAAGGACTTCTGCGGGGCGAAGTAGTAGACGTCGGTCTCGGTGATGTCGACCGGCAGGCCGCCGGCGCCCGAGGTGGCGTCCACCAGCACCAGCGAGCCCTCGTCGGCGCCGGCCGGGCGCCGGATCGGCATCGCGACGCCGGTCGAGGTCTCGTTGTGGGTGAGGCCGTAGACGTCCACGCCCGCCTCGGCGACCGGCAGCGGGTGGGTGCCCGGGGCGGTCTTGATCACCGTCGGCTCGGCCAGCCACGGGGCGGCCTTGACCGAGGAGGCGAACTTCGAGGAGAACTCGCCGAAGTCCAGGTGCTGGGACTTCTCCCGCACCAGGCCGAAGGCGGCGATGTCCCAGAAGGCGGTGGAGCCGCCGTTGCCGAGGACGACTTCGTAGCCCTCCGGCAGCGAGAAGAGGCTGCTCACGCCCTCGCGCACGCGCTTGACCAGGTTCTTGACCGGGGCCTGGCGGTGCGAGGTGCCGAGCAGCGAGGTCTGGGTGGCGGCGAGGGCACTCAGGGCCTCGGGGCGCACCTTGGACGGTCCGCAGCCGAAACGGCCGTCTGCGGGCTTGATGTCAGCGGGGATCTGGATCTGAGCCACGCGCGCAGCCTACCGGCCGGGGGGCCCGCGGGGTAACGGCCGTCCGCCCGCTGAGACCGTGATCTGGACAGTGTGCAGGGGTGCGAACAGCGGGCCCGGCCGGAGCCGGACCCGCTGGTCAGGGGTGCTTTCGCGGCCGGATGCCCGGCGCGCTCAGCGCCTTCAGTGGCCGATGGCGTCCCAGCCCTCGATCTCCTCGGGGCGGCGCGGGCCGGGGCCGATGTAGCGCGCGGAGGGGCGCACGAGGCGGCCGGTGCGCTTCTGCTCCAGGATGTGCGCCGACCAGCCCGCGGTGCGCGCGCAGGTGAACATCGAGGTGAACATGTGCGCCGGGACCTCGGCGAAGTCCAGCATGATCGCGGCCCAGAACTCGACGTTGGTGGCGAGCACCCGGTCCGGGCGGCGGGCGTGCAGCTCCTCCAGCGCGGCCTTCTCCAGCGCCTCGGCGACCTCGAAGCGCGGCGCGCCGAGCTCCTTGGCGGTGCGGCGCAGCACGCGGGCGCGCGGGTCCTCGGCGCGGTAGACGCGGTGGCCGAAGCCCATCAGGCGCTCGCCCTTGTCCAGCGCGTTCTTGACCCACTTGACGGCGTCGCCGGTGCGCTCGATCTCCTCGATCATGCCGAGCACGCGGGAGGGGGCGCCGCCGTGCAGCGGGCCGGACATCGCGCCGACCGCGCCGGAGAGCGCGGCCGCGACGTCGGCACCGGTGGAGGCGATGACCCGGGCGGTGAAGGTGGAGGCGTTCATGCCGTGCTCGGCGGCCGAGGTCCAGTAGGCGTCGACGGCCTTGACGTGCTTCGGGTCCGGCTCGCCGCGCCAGCGGATCATGAAGCGCTCGACGACCGTCTCGGCCTTGTCGATCTCGCTCTGCGGGACCATCGGCAGGCCCTGGCCGCGAGCGGACTGGGCGACGTACGACAGCGCCATCACGGCGGCGCGGGCGAGGTCGTCGCGGGCCTGCTCGGCGGAGATGTCGAGCAGCGGCTTGAGGCCCCAGACCGGGGCGAGCATGGCGAGCGCGGACTGGACGTCGACCCGGATGTCGCCGGAGTGGACCGGGATCGGGAACGGCTCGGCGGCCGGCAGGCCGGGGTTGAACTTGCCGTCCACGAGCAGGCCCCAGACGTGGCCGAAGGAGACGTGGCCGACCAGGTCGTCGATGTCGACACCGCGGTACCGCAGGGCGCCGCCTTCACGGTCGGGTTCGGCGATCTCGCTCTCGAACGCGACGACTCCCTCAAGCCCGGGTACGAAATCGGACATGCGACGGCTCCTTCAGTTCTGCGATCGGCGCTCCGCCGTGGTGGGGCGGCTCGCCAGTGACCGAATCGTGGTTGGCACTCGGTGCCAGAGTGACAGGCACGGGGTGCATTGCGCCATACACCACCGCGGTGATGTTTCCCGTGGGACCGTTTGACTTCTCCGCCGAGGGTCGGTCGTGCCCGGGGGATTCCCGGAACCAAACGCCCGGTTCCGGACAATTCCCCGTACGGCGGGCGGCCAAGCGGTGGCGAGTCACCATATCTCCGACCGGGGTTTGTCCGGAGGTAGCGGTGCCGGTTGCTTGTCGTACGGGATGATGTTGGCGTGCAGACCCCGGAACGCGCCCAGTCGACGCCCCTGAGCCCCGCCACCCGGACCCTGGCCGAGGAGGCCAGCCCCGGCCCGGACCTCACCGTGATGCGCAAGCACTACACCCACGAGGGCCTGGCCGAGGAGCAGCTCGCGCCCGAGCCGATCGCCCAGTTCACCCGCTGGTTCCTGGAGGCGGACGGCGCCGGGGTGGTGGAGCCCAACGCCATGGTGCTCTCCACCGCCGACGCCCAGGGCCGGCCCAGCTCGCGGACCGTGCTGCTCAAGGGCTACGACGTGCGCGGCTTCGTGTTCTTCACCAACTACGGCTCCCGCAAGGGCTCCGAGCTCGCCGTCAACCCGTACGCCGGGCTGCTCTTCCCCTGGCTCGCGCTGGCCCGCCAGGTCATCGTCCAGGGGCGGGTCGAGAAGGTCGGCCGCGACGAGACCGCCGCCTACTTCCGCACCCGCCCGCACGGCTCCCAGCTCGGGGCCTGGGCCAGCGAGCAGTCCAGCCCGGTCAGCGGCCGCGACGTCCTCGAACAGCGCTACGCCGACCTGGAGCGCCGCTACCCCGAGGGCGAGGGCGTGCCCGTCCCGCCGTTCTGGGGCGGCTACCGGGTCGTCCCGGAGAGCGTCGAGTTCTGGCAGGGCCGCGAGAACCGCCTGCACGACCGCCTCCGCTACCTCGCCGACCCGACCGCCCCGACGGGCTGGCGGGTGGAGCGCCTCTGCCCGTGACCACGGGGCGGCCCGAACCGGCGCTTCGCCGGAACCCCACCGACTCCGCCCAACTCGCCGGTACGGTAGGCCTGGTCGACCGAGCAGGCTGTGGCCGGGGGTGCCGTGGAGCCGTTCTTCTTCTTCAGCTACGCGCACCGGGACCATCAGGCCGGCGGTGGTTTCGTGGACCAGTTCTTCAGCGATCTCAAGGACGAACTGGCCCGGCTGGAGCCGGCGGCCGGCCCGGACGGACTCGGCTACCGGGACACCGAGCGGCTGCGGCTCGGCGACGACTGGGAGCAGCAGCTCTCCGGGAGGGTCGCCAGCTGCCGCACGCTGGTCGCCCTGTACTCCCCGGCGTACTTCGCCAGCGCGTACTGCGGCAAGGAATGGACCGCTTTCAACGAACGGGTGCTCAGGCACCAGGAATTGACCGGTCGTACGGTGCCCGCCCTGATTCCGGTGCTCTGGGAGCCGCCGCCCGCCGAGCTGCCGGCCGAGGTCCTGCGGATCCAGTACCTCCAGCACGACCTGGGCGAGGCCTACGCCGTCGGCGGGTTACGGGCCCTGCTGCGCGCCGATCCGTACGGAGCGGAGTACCTCCAGGTGGTCAGGGTGATCGCCCAGCGGGTGCGGGAGGCGGCCGGACAGTACCTCGGTGAATCACCGGCCCTGGACCTCGGCCGGGTGGAGGGCTGTTTCCCGGTGCCCGCGACCGAACCGCCGTCGGCCCGACCGGGGTTGGTCCGGCTGTTCGTGGCGGCCGGACGGGCGGCGAGGAGCGGCGGACCGCCGGTGGAGCCGCCCGGCGGCGGGTGGTACGGCCCGCAGCCCTGGGACTGGGCGCCGTACCACCCGCCGGTCACGCCCTCCCTGGTGGCACAGGCCCAGCGGGTGATCACCCGGGCCGGGCACGTCACGACCATGGCCGAGATCGGTCCGGGGCTGGCCCGGGACCTCGACCGGGCCCGGGAGGACAACCAGGTCAGCGTGCTGCTGGTGGACCCTTGGGCAGCGGGGCGGGAGCCGTACCGGCAGGCACTGCGCGAGTACGACGACCAGAACCACCCGGTCACCGGGGTCCTGGTACCGGTCGGGACGGACGATCCGTCCGAAGGGCCGGACCGCGCGCAGCTCTGGGAGGGGGTGCGCGCGGTGTTCCCGCGCAACTGGTTGCACCGCGCCGGGCCGGAGCCGCTCTTCCGGGTGAGGGTGCCGCGGGAACGTTTCGAGAGCGAGCTCCTGCGGGCCGTGACGGTCGCCCAGAACCGCCTGCTGGACGAGGCGGAGGGCGACGACGACCCGTACGCCGTCCGGGCCTCGTTCGGACTGGAGCCGGATGCTCCGACGCTGCCCGGGCTGGCCGTTCCGGCCGGGCCGGTTCCCGGGCCGCGAGGACCGCGGCCGCGCGCGGCCGGCACACCGGCGCCCGCCGTCCACCCGCCGGGGCGGGTCCACCAGCCCGGAGCCGTCATCGATCCGTCGCCCGTCGCCGACCGGCCGAGCCGAGGAGAGCCGCAGACATGAGTGCCGACCAGGCCCAGCCGACCGTCGTCGCGGTGGCGGCCCCGCCCGTGAGCGGCTCGATCGTGACCTTCTACTCCTTCAAGGGCGGCACCGGCCGCACCATGGCCCTGGCCAACCTCGGCTGGATCCTGGCCAGTCAGGGCCTGCGCGTCCTGGCCGTGGACTGGGACCTCGAAGCCCCCGGCCTGCACCGCTACTACCACCCGTTGCTGGTCGACCCCGAACTGCGGGGGACGCCCGGTCTGATCGACCTGCTGCGCGCCTACGTCGACCAGGCCCTGCCACGCGCCGCCAGGGCTCCGGGTCTCGGGCCGCGCGAGTGGCTCGCCGCACCCGGGCGGCTCGACGCACACCTGTGCGGCCTCGCCCTCGACCTGCCGGCCGGCGGCCGCCTCGACCTGATGCCCGCCGGGCGACAGGACGGCGCCTACTCGGCGGCCGTCACCAGCTTCAACTGGCGCAGCTTCTACACCCGGAGCGACATCCGCGGCGCGGAGTTCCTGAACGCCCTGCGCGAGCAGTGGACCGTCGCGTACGACTACGTGCTGATCGACAGCAGGACCGGTGTCAGCGACACCTCGGGCATCTGCACCGTGCTGATGCCCGACACCGTCGTCGACTGCTTCACCCTGAGCGCCCAGAGCATCCGCGGCGGCGTCGACGCCGCCCGCGCCATCGCCGGGGCGGAGGCGCGGGACATCCGGGTCCTCCCGGTGCCGATGCGGGTCGAGGAGACCGAGCGGTCCGGACTCGCCGCCGGGCGGGACTTCGTCCGGGACGCCTTCGCCCCCTATCTGGACCGCTGGCTCGGCAGCGAGCGCACCGAGGCGTACTGGCGGGACGTCGAGGTGCCCTACAAGCCCTTCTACGCCTACGAGGAGGTTCCCGCCACCGTGGCCGACCGGCCCCGGCAGCACCGCAGCCTGCTCGGCGCGTACGAGCGGCTGGCGGCGTGGCTCACCGACGGCCGGGTGCGCGAGCTGCGCCCCGTGCCGGACCGGGTCCGCCGTCGGCTGTACGCGGCGTACCTACGGCCGGGCCGGACCAGGTCCCGCCGGCTGTACGTGAGTTACGCCCCGGGGGACCGGATGTGGGCGGAGTGGGCGGCCGCGGTGCTGACCGGGTTCGGCTACCTGGCCACGCTGCACAGCGCGGCCGTCCCGCCGGACCCCTCCCGTCCGCTGCCGGAGGCCGACGGGCCGCTCGACGGGGACGGGCGGATGCTGGCACTGCTGTCGCCGGAGTACCTGGCGCTGCCGCGGGCGACCGAGCTGTGGCGCCGGTTCGAGGAGGGGGACGGAGGCGCACTGGCCGTGGTGTCGGTGGCCGACGAGCCGCTGCCGGAACCGTTCGGCGGGCGGTCGGTGCTCGAACTCGCCGACGGCCCGGCCGAGTCGGTGGATTCCCGGTTGTTCGAACTGCTCGGGCCGCCGCCCGGGGTGGGCCGCTGGGTCGAGGTGGAGGAGACGCCCGTGCCGCCCGCCCGCTCCCCCCGGGGACGCCCGGTGGTGCACGCGCTGCCCCCGCGGGACCCCGGTTTCACCGGTCGCGGCCGACTGCTCGACCGGCTGCGCGACCGCTTCACCGGCCCGGCCGACCGCGCACCGGTCCAGGTGCTGTACGGCATGGGCGGGGTCGGCAAGTCGCAGACCGCCGCCGAGTACGCGCACCGCTTCGGCGCCGGGTACGACGTGACCTGGTGGATCCGGGCCGAGGAACCCGCCGACGTCCCCCGGCAGCTCGCCGAACTGGCCACCGCCCTCGGTCTGCCCACCGGGGACGACATCCAGCGCGCGGCCGAAGAGCTGCTGCGCCACCTGGACCGGGGACGACCGCACGGCCGCTGGCTGCTGGTCTACGACAACGCCGAGGATCCGCAGGGCCTCGCGCCCTGGCTCCCGGCGGGAACGGCCGACGGACACGTACTGGTCACCTCGCGCAACCGGCACTGGGCCCGGCACCCCGGCCGCACCGAGGTCGAGGTGTTCGACCGGAGCGAGAGCGTGCGGCTGTTGCTGCGCCTCAATCCCGGGATCCCGGCCGAGGAGGCGGAGGCGATCGCGGACCGGCTCGGGGACCTGCCGCTCGCCGTCGACCAGGCCGCGCGCTGGCTGCAGGAGACCCCGATGCCGGCCGCCACCTACCTGGAGTCGCTCGACCGGGCGCTCACCGAGGTGCTGGACCGGCCCGTCCCGGGCGACGGTCCGGCGGCCATCGCGGCCACCGCCCGGATCGCCGGTGCGGACCTGCGCCGGATCAACGCCCCGGCGATGCGGCTGCTGGAACTCTGCGGCTTCCTGGGACCGGACGCCATACCGATCGAGGTCTTCTACAGCGAACCGGCCGTGGGCATGATCCGGCCGGTGCAGGAGGGGGACGAGCGGTTGGCGATCGGGGAGATCCTGCGCACCGTGAACCGGTACGGCCTGGTCCGCTACGACGCCGAGGGCGGGGGGACGCTCGGGGTGCACCGGATCGTCCAGGCGCTGCTGCGCGACCAGGTGGCGGAGGCCGACCGGCCGACCGTCCGGGGTGCCGTGCAGCGGGCCCTGGCGCTGGTCGGCGACGGCAGCCCGGACAAGGCGGAGAACTGGCCCCGGTTCGCGGCGCTGCTGCCGCACCTGGGGCCGTCCGGGGCGGTCGGGAGCGCGGATCCGGAGGTACGGCGGTGGGTCACCGCGTCGGTCCGCTACCTGCGCCACCGGGGGCTGTCCGAGCCCGCGCGCGAGCTGGCCGGGAAGGCGCTGGCCGCCTGGGGCACGGAGGAGCTGGCGGCGCTGCTGCTGCGGGTCGAACTCGGCAACGTGCTGCGGCTCCAGGGAGCTGCGCTGGAGGCGTACCGGACCGACCGGGAGGTCCGGGAGCGGCTGACCGACTTGCTCGGCCCCGACCATCCGCACACCATCGCCGCGGCTGCGGGGCTCGGTGGTGACCTGCGCCAGCTCGGCCGCTACGCCGAGGCGCAGGAGCTCGACCGGCAGACGCTGGCGACCGCCGAGCGGGCCCTCGGGCCGGACCATCCGCGCACCATGATGAGTCTCAACAACCTGGCCGTCTCCGACTTCCTGTCCGGTGATCTCGACAGCGCCTTCGAGGGCCACTCGACCGCCCTGGCGCGCCAGCGGGCGGCTCTCGGCGAGGACGACCTGTTCACCCTGGCCTCCGAACTCAACCGGGCCCGGGTCCTGCGTGAGACGGGTCGCTACGAGGAGGCGCTCGCGGCGCTCGCGGATGCCGTCGAGCGCTCCCGTGGGCGCTTCGGCGAGGACCACGACGGCACCCTCCGTATCCGGCGCCACCTCGGCGGCGCGCTGTTGCGGCTCGGCCAGTACGAGGAGGCGAGGAGCGCCGACGAGGAGACGCACCGCCGACTGCTGGCCCGGCACGGCGCCGACCATCCGGAGACCGCGGCCGCCGCCGGGAACCTCGCCGCCGACCTCGGCGCGTTGGGCGAGACGGGACGCGCGGTCGAGCTGGCCACGGGGGTGTTCGAATATCACCGGGCCCGCCTCGGTGAGGAGTCACCGACCACCCTGCTGGCCGCCGGGAACCTCGCGGTACTGCTGCGGCGGGACGGGCGGACGGAGGAGGCCGTGGCGCTGTCCGGGAGGGTGCTGGAAGGGCTGCGAGCACAGCTCGGGGAGCGCCACCGCTACGTCGGGGCGGCACTGCTGAACCACGCCAACTCGCTGCTGGCGGCCGGGGACCGGGACGGGGCGCGGTCGCTGGGCGAACAGGCCGCGGCGGTGCTGGCCGAGTCGCTGGGGCCGGAGCACCCCGACGCCCGGGCGGCGTTCGAGAACCTGGCACGGAACCGGGCCGACGGGGACACCGGCGAGCCCGGCACCGCCGGGCGGGCCGATGTGTTCGTGGAGGCACCGCCGGTGTGATCGCAGACCCCGGCTGACGGCGCCCGAGGGGACCGGGGAGACCGGAGCGTGGGCTATGCGCCGGTCAGGTGCCCGTACGCGACCGCTGAACGGGTGAACTTTTGGCGCGACGACGCAGCATGAAGGGGGTAAGGGGCACTTAGGGCTGTGTAAGGGCGCCTCGTGACGTGCAGGCGAGCAGTACCCTTGCGACCAAGCCGAGGTATATACCCGGCGGTGCTTCTCTCTAACCCCCATCGTGGAAGAGAATCGAACATGACACCCGCACTGGACACCATGCCCCTCGCCGAACTGACAGAGCCTCAGGAGACTCAGGGCTCCCCAGAGGGAACTCGGCCATCACTGGCCGAGCTCGCCCGGCTCGGCGCCGAGGAACTCTCCGCCAGGATCCGACGAGCCCTCCCCGACGCCGGAGCGGGTGTGCCGGTCGCGGCCTTCAACTCGTCCATCTGATCGAAAGGTTCGCCGTCGGCCTCCGCCTCCCTGGATCCGATCGACCATGACGCCAACGACGCTGCCTTTCAGCCAGTTCGTGGTGAAAGTCCACAGCCGGTGTGATCTCGCCTGCGATCACTGCTACGTGTACGAGCACGCCGACACCAGTTGGCGACGACGCCCCAAGGTCATCGGTGGCGACGTCCTGAACGCCGTCGCCGGGCGGATCGGCGAGCATGCGGCCGCCCACCGGCTGTCCGCTGTCCGGGTCGTCCTGCACGGGGGAGAGCCCCTGCTCGCCGGCCCGGACGTTCTGCGCCACGCGGCCGAGGCGCTGCGGGCGGCGCTGCCGCCCGGCTGCGCACTGGACCTGCGCATCCACACCAATGGTGTCCAACTGTCGCACGCCTTCTGCGCGTTGTTCGCGGAGCTGGACGTCAAGGTCGGCATCTCGCTGGACGGCGACAGGGCCGCCAACGACCGGCACCGGCGGTTCGCCGACGGACGGAGCAGCCATCCGCAGGTGCTGCGGGCGGTGGGGCTGCTGAACGAGCCCGAGTACCGGCACCTGTTCGCCGGGTTGCTGTGCACCGTCGACATCGAGAACGACCCGGTGGCCGTGTACCGGGCGCTGGCCGAACTGCGGCCGCCGGCGGTCGACTTCCTGCTGCCGCACGCGACCTGGGAGCAGCCGCCGAAGCGGCTCCCGGGGGGCGGGGATGCGCCGTACGCGGACTGGCTGCTGGCCGTCCACCGGCTGTGGGAGGCCGACGGGCGGCCGTTCGCCGTGCGCACCTTCGAATCCGTGCACCGGACGCTGCGGGGGCTGTCCAGCCTGACCGAGTCGCTGGGGCTGGAGCCCTCGGACCTGGCGGTGCTGGAGACGGACGGGACGTTCGAGCAGGCGGACAGCCTGAAGACCGCGTACGACGGGGCGCCCGCCACCGGGATGAACGTCTTCGCACACAGCCTCGACGACCTCGCCCGGCACCCCGGGATCGCCGCCCGGCAGTCCGGTCCGGCCGGGCTGAGCGCGGCCTGCCGGGCCTGCCCGGTGGTGCGCTCCTGCGGGGGCGGGTTGTACGCCCACCGCTACCGGGCGGACACTGGCTTCGACAATCCCTCCGTCTACTGCGGTGACCTCATGACGCTCATCAACGGCATTGCGGGCAGCGGTGGTTCGCCCTCGGAGCCGACCACCGTTCCGGCCCAGGGCGGGGAGCCGCAGCTGTCGGCGGCGCTCGCTCCCGCCCAGCTCGACGAGCTCGCCCGGGGGTACGGGAGTGCTGACACCGTCGCCGCCCTCGGGCGCTCCCAACTCGCACTGACCCGCGCCATGCTGGCCGCCGCCTGGGACGCCTCCGGGCAGGGCCGGGCGGAGGCCTGGGAGCTGCTGTCGGAGCTCGACGGGGTGGCGCCCGCGGCCGTGGACGCGGTGCTGGCGCACCCGTACGCCCGGGCCTGGGCCGCGCGGCGGCTGGCCGGGGACCTGGCGGTCGGGCTCGGGCCGCTGGCCGCGCTGGCCGCCGCGGCGGCGGTGCGGGCCGGGCGGGGGGACGCGGTCGCGGTGCCGGTGCGGGACGGCTGGCTGCACCTGCCGACGCTGGGGCGGGTCGCGGTGCCGGACGGCGAGGCGGTGGTCACCGGGCGGGCGGACGGCTTCGAGGTGCGGGCCGCCGACGGCTCGGTGCGCACGGCCCTGGACCAGCCGCTGCGGCGGGTCCGACTGGCCGGGGGCTGGACGGTCGCGCTGGAGGACGTCGACCCGCTGCGGGACAGCCACGACCACCCGGTGGCCGAGCGGCTGCCGGAGGCCGAACTGCTCGGCTGGACCGGAGCGTTGCGGGAGGCCTGGGAGCTCCTCGGACGCGACCTGCCCGGCTACGCGGAGGGCATCCGGGCCGGGCTGGGGACGGTGACCCCGCTGCGGCCGGGACCGGCGGGCCGGGACGTCAGCTCGGCGGCGCGCCAGGCGTACGGGGCGGTCGGCATCGCCCGGCCGGCCACGGCGCCGACCCTGGCGCTGCTGCTCGCGCACGAGTTCCAGCACGTGAAGCTGGGGGCGGTGCTGGATCTGTTCGACCTCCACGACCGGGCCGACGACCGGCTGTACTTCGCTCCCTGGCGGCCCGATCCGCGCCCGCTGGAGGGGTTGTTGCAGGGCACGTACGCGCACCTCGCGGTGACCGAGTACTGGGGCACCCGGACGGCCGCGTACGACGGCCTGGCGGGGGAGGCCGCCGGTCGGGCGCGGGCGCAGTTCGCGCTGTGGCGGCGGTACACGGCGGAGGCGGTCGAGCGGCTGGCCGAGTCGGGCGCGCTGACCGGGCTCGGGGTGCGGTTCGCGGAGGGGATGCGGGAGAGCGTCGAGCCGTGGCTCGCGGTGCCGCTGCCGGCGGCGGCCGAGCGGGACGCCGAGCGGGTGCGGCGGGAACGCGACGCGGGCGGGCGGCTGCGGTCGGTCGAGGTCTGACGGGGAACTGCGAGGAGAGTGCCGAGGTCTGAGGGGGAGCGTCGTGGTCTGACGGGAAGCGCCGAGGCCTGACAGGAAGTTTCGACCTCCGGACGCGAAGCGTCGTGGTCCGAGGGGGAATTGGGAGGGTTGCCGGTGATCTCCACTGCCTCGCTCGTCGAGGGGTTCGCCCGGCTGGGCGTCCGGCCGGGCATGGTGCTGCACGTCCAGGCCTCGCTGCGGGCGCTCGGGCCGGTCGAGGGCGGGGCTGGGGGCGTGGTCGACGCCCTGTGCGAAGTCCTGGGGCCGGAAGGGACGTTGGTGGCGTACACCGCCACGCCCGAGAACTCCTCGACCTCGCGGATCCACCAGGAGGCCGTCGCCGGGCTCTCTCCGGCGGAGGTCGAGGCCTACCGGGCGCGGATGCCGCGCTTCGATCCGGCGGTCACTCCGGCGTCCCCGAGCATGGGGGTGCTCTCGGAGGCCGTCCGCACCCGGCCCGGCGCCCTGCGCAGCGGCCATCCGCAGACCTCCTGGGCGGCCCTCGGCCCCCGGGCGGAGGAGATCACGGCAGGTCACCCGCTCACCTCCCACCTGGGTCCGGAGTCCCCGCTCGGGCGGCTCTACGAGCTGGACGCCCGGGTACTGATGCTCGGCGTCGGGATGGCCCGGTTCACCGCCTTCCACCTGGCTGACCTGCGCCAGCCCGGTGTGCCGCTGCGCGAGTACCGGTGCGTGGCCCCGGACGGCTGGACGGCGTTCCGGGCACCCGAACTGGACGACCTGCACTTCGCCGAGCTGGGGGAGCGGGTGCTCGGCGCGGCGGCCGGGATCTCCAGCGCGCGGATCGGGACGGCCGACTGCCGGCTGGTGCCCGTCAGGGAGGCCGTCGACCTCGCCGACGGGTTCCTGCGTCACGCCCGGGGCTGACCGCGGACAGCCCCGCTGACGACCTGTCATAGCGTTCACGCCCAGTCCATTGCAATGAATGGACTGGGCTTCGTTGCATTCCTCGCAGGATCGTTGCAATGAATTCATGCCTTCTGCCTGCGGTGATGCCGATTCCGAGTAGTGAGTGTGTTGCCTGATGGTCGAACGCAACGTAGCGTTTCCTTCATCAGAAAGCGGCGGGCCGAAGGGGCCGACGCCGCGGAAGAGAAGGAGCGCACGATGCAGAAGTTCGCCACCCCCGCCCCGGTCTCGGCCGTCCTGGACATCCCCGCCGGCCACATCCGGTTCATCGCCGGGGACCGCACCGACACCGTGGTCGAGGTCCGGCCCGCCGACTCCGGCAGCAGCCGGGACGTGAAGGCCGCCGAGCGGATCGAGATCGCGTACGCCGACGGCGTGCTGCGGATCCACGCCCCGGAGGCCGAGAACCGGGTCCTCGGCAACTCCGGCACCGCCGAAGTGACCGTCCAGCTGCCCGCCGGCTCCCGGGTCGACGCCAAGGCCGCGCTCGGCGAGTTCCGGGGTGTCGGCCGACTCGGGGACGTCACCCTCCGGGCCGCCCAGGGCACCGTCAAGCTCGACGAGACCGCCGGCGCCGATCTCGCCCTCCAGGCCGGGGACATCACCGTCGGCCGGCTCGGCGGAGCCGCCGAGATCCGCACCCAGAAGGGCGACCTCCGGGTCGCCGAGGCCGTCGGCGGCACCGTCACCCTGCGCACCGAGTACGGGCAGATCGAGGTCGGCGCCGCCCGCGGGGTCTCCGCCGCCCTCGACGCCGGGACCGGCCACGGCCGGATCCACAACGCCCTGAAGAACGCCGACGGCACCCCCGGCCTGACCGTCCACGCCACCACCGGCTACGGCGACATCGCCGCCCGCAGCCTCTGAACCGCCCGCACCTCTGAACCGCCCGCACCTCCGAACCGCCCGCACCTCCGAACCGCCCGAAGTCTCCGAGCCGTACCACCAGCGGAAGGAAGAAGGACCGACCATGAGTGACAGCACCGCCCAGGACCGCCCCGACCTCCAGAAGGCCATCCAGGACGTCGTGGACGTCGGCTTCGCCGGCATACAGATGCGCGTGCACGACGGGAGCGGCGAGCACGGGGAGTGGGTCGGCAGCGCGGGGGTGAGCAGGCTGGGCGAGAGCGCGAAGCCGTCCACCGAAGGGCAGTTCTGGATCGGCAGCAGCACCAAGACCTTCGTCGCGGCCCTGGTGCTGCACCTGGTCGCCGACGGCATGATCGAGCTGGACTCCCGAGTGGCCGAACACCTCCCCCGGTTCGGCCTGGACGGGCGGATCACCGTGCGGATGCTGCTCCAGCACACCAGCGGCCTCTACAACTGCACCGGCGAGCTCGACGAGAAGGGCACGTTCGTGCCCGGGCTGCCGTCGACCGGCAAGCCGTGGGTGGAGAACCGGTTCCACAACTACCGGCCGGACGAGCTGGTGCGGTTCGCGCTGTCGAAGCCGGCCCGGTTCGAGCCGGGCACCGGCCAGAGCTACTCCAACACCAACTACACCCTGGCCGTGCTGCTGGTCGAGGCGCTCAGCGGCCGCTCGTACGCCGAGGAGATGCAGCGGCGGATCCTGCGGCCGCTCGGGCTGCGGGACACCCTGGTGCCGGGCGACTCGCCGGACATCCCCGGCCCGCACGCCCACGGCTACTACCGCTACCAGGACGGCGAGGAATGGAAGGTCGTGGACGTCTCCCGACAGAACTCCTCGCTGCTGACCGGCTCCGGGGACATGATCTCCACCACCCGCGACCTGCAGGTCTTCTTCGCCGCCCTGCTCGGCGGCAGGCTCCTGCCGGCCGCACTGCTGGACGAGATGCGGACGCCGCACGGCGCGCTCGGCTACGGACTCGGGCTGTTCGTCCAGCAGTTGGGACCGGAGAGCGGAGGCGTCACCATCGTCCACCACAACGGCGGCGCCCCCGGCGGCTACGGTGCGCTGATGATCGGCTCCCCGGACGGGAGCCGGACCCTCACCGCCGGGCTGACCACCGGCGATTCGGACGCGGACCCGGCGCAGGAGTTCCCGAAGGCGCTCAACGGGCTGATCAATGCGGTCTTCTGCCGCTGACTCCCCGTGCCTCGCCCGGCCACCGGGGATCACCGGGGATCACCGGAGCGAGATGCGGAGGAAGTCGACGGGGCCGACTCCCTGCGCGGCGGGACCCCCGCCGGGTGCGCACGGTCTCCGGACGGACAGGCCGCGCGGCTGAGCTGTGGCGGCCGGTCTCCTGGGCCTGCTAGGGGAAGACAGGGGCACCGTTGTCATCGATCCACGGCTGCCGGTCCGGCTGCCGGCCGACCATCGCCCATACGGCGTGCGCCGCTGCGAACTTCACGTCGCCAGGGCCCGTGTCGACCGGCGATGTCACGATCTCGACGACGGACACGGACAGCCCGCGACTCTCCTCGGGAAGCTGCGCCAGCGCGTACCGCGCTCCGTCCAGTGCCTCTGCTCGAACCTGTTCATCGCCGGCCTGGACGGCACCGACGGTGGGCCCGTGGGACCGAACGCGCCACCCGAACACGTCCGCGCCCATCTGGACAGCGGGCTCGGCCGACGCCTCTCCGCTCATCGTGACGTGGGCGAAGCTCGTCCATCGGCTGGTCTGTCGGAGCAGCTTGAAGGTTCCTTCCATGTCCGGCATCCTTCCCGACGCCTGCGCCGGGCCGTGAACGACTCCACCCCGGGACGCTCACGAACCAGGCCCCGGCTAGAACGATGCCTTGACCGCTTCGTCCACCCGGCCGACGGCCTCCTGCTGGAAGCGCTGGTCGTAGCTGCGGCGGATCTCCTCGACGGCTGCGCCCGCGGGCTTCGCCTGCGGGGTCGGGTACAGCAGGGTGACCAGGTAGGAGCGTTCGTGCTCGATGACGCCGAAGCGGTCGCGGTACTGGCCGCGTGCCTGTTCGACGGTGAGGCCGTCGGGGAAGCGCGGGGTGATCACCGAGTCCACGAAGTCCTGGAACTCCTGGTCGGTGACGGCGGGACCGCCGTCGGGTCGCTCGGTGCCGAAGAACAACTCGGTCCGGGTGTAAGGATCGTGCGGCGCGGTCGGGGTGCCCGCCGCACCGGCGACCGGGGCGAGTGCCGCCCCCGTCATCAGCACGGCGGCGCCGGCGAGCAGCCCGGCCCAGGTTCTCGTTTCCATGACGGGATCAACGGCCGGACGGGCCGGGGGATGCACTGGTTCGGCCGCACGGGTGACGGCTACCGGCCCTGCCGCCAGTCGGCGCGGGTGAGCTGGTACTCGACCTCGCCGTGTTCGGAGCCGGGGATCGCGTCCGGCCAGTCGCCGGTGAAGTTCCGGAGGAACGACAGGCCTGACTTCTCCATCACGCGCCGGGAACGGGAGTTGACGGCCATGGTGTTGGCGGTGACCCGCTCGACGCCGAGGTCGGTGAAGCCCTTGTCGATCAGCGCGCGCGAGCCCTCGGTGGCGTAACCCCTGCCCCAGGCGGTCCGGTTCAGCCGGTAGCCGAGTTCGACGACGGCGGGGGTGTCGTCGTCGAGGGGACGGAACTCGAACCAGCCGAGGAAGTGGCCGGTGGCCCTCTCCTCGGCGGCCCAGAAGCCACGGGTACCCAAGCAGGGGTGGTCGTGGAGGAGACGCGGCAGGACCCGGGTCTCGACGGCCTCCCGGCTCGTCGGCGCACCACCGTTGATGAAGCGCATGACCTCGGGGTCGTTGTCCAGCGCATGGAGGTGATCGGTGTCCGCTTCGGTGAACGGGCGCAGCGCGAGTCGTGCGGTGTCAAGGAAGACGTGCATGCGGTGATCCTGGCTGCCCGGTGAGGGGTGTGCCACCGGATATCCGCGCCCCGGCGACGGGCCGGGGCGCGGGGGAGTGGTCAGGCGGTGAAGTGATCGAACTCGCCGGCCTTGGCGCCGCTGATCCAGGCGTGGAGCTTGGCCCGGGTGGTGGTGACGACGGTGGTGGGGTCGTCGGACTCGCGGATGTATACCAGCTCGCCGGCAGAGGCGATTTCGACACAGTTGGCCTGGTCGCTACTGAAGCTGGACTTCTGCCAGTTGAGCTGGTGCATGGCTATCTTCCCTGGACCTTGTAGCGGATGTGCTGGATCAATCCCAGTGAGTCACGCTGGGCTGGCGATGGCGCTGAAGTCGCGGCAGACAGGGGAGGGAGTGCCAGGCCCCTGAGTCGGTCGAACTTCCGGTCAAATGTTGTCACGACCTCGGGGTCGCCGATGAAGTCTGACCCATGCGGGTGTTCGAGCAGAACGGTGTCGAGCCGTGCATGAGCACCGCGAATGAGCAGGAACGGAGTGTCGTTGGAAGCGTAGGTGGTGCAGTCGAACGGAAGAATCTGAATCGTCACGTTGGGTAGCTGGCTCATCTCGATCAGATGGTTCAGCTGGTCCCGCATGACCGTTGGTCCTCCATACATCATGTGCAGGGCCGCTTCGTGAATCACGGCGCGGTATGGCGGCGCGTTGTTGCCAGTGAGCACCTTGTGGCGCTCGTGTCGGAACTCGACCTTCGTATCGTTGTATCCCTGGATGACCTCGCTGTAGGCCTTGGTCTGCAGCAGCCCCGGGATCAGGAGAGACTCGTAGTTGTCCAGGGCGGTTGCGGTTGCCTCTGCCTCGGCCAGATCGAGTGCGCTGCGAGTGACGTGGCGCTTGAACTCCGTCCACCAGCCCTTCCCCGTGCTCTCACTCATGGAAGTGAGGCCGGCCCGGTACTCGGCGTCCGTGACCTCGCACAGGTCGAGCCAGGTGTTCAGGCGTTCAAGTGTGAGACCAATCCTGCCTGCTTCGATGTGGCTGACGTTTGGCCCCTTCACGCCCAGTGCCTCTCCGACCTCTGATGCGGAGTGACCTGCGGCATCCCGCACTCGGCGAAGTTCCTCGCCAAGTCGCCGCTGCCGCTCGTTGACCCCATTGCTGAAGCCCATGAACGTCTCCTCCTCGAAGACCCTTGCCTACGGAAAGTGTAGGTCCGAGTGCAGAACGTGTTGAAGACTTCTGGGATTTGGCCCTAAAGTCTTAGCAACCACGCACCGTGGGTGTTCCGGTGCGTCTCGACTACACCGCTGGGAGACTCCCCCATGTGTGACCCCAACCTCAACTCCCCCTCCCTCACCGTCTCGCGCGAGGTGTTGCGCGACGTCATGGAGCGCGCCGGGTACCTCCGCTCCTCCATCGCCGACGCCGAACTCGCCCTCGTCGAGCTGATCTCGAACGCCTGGCGGCACGGCCGAACCCCCTCGCCCGCCGTCGCCATCAGCGCCGAGGGTGGCACCGTCCGTGTGGTCGTCGCCGACCGCAGCTCCGAGCTGCCGCAGCGCCGAGCGTTCACCGAACTGTCGGAGTCCGGAAGGGGGTTGCAGCTGGTTGAGGGGCTCACCCACCGCTGGGGTGCCGAACCGCTGAAGCTCGGCAAGCGGGTCTGGTTCGAGGTGGACGGCCTGCTCGCGTGAACGCCCTCCACCCCATCCACCCGGCCGACCCGGCGATCCACCACCTCACCGGCCCCCAGCTCACCGAACTGATCGTGGAACTCCGCGCCGAAGGGCGCGAGTTCGGCCTCCTCTGGCCGTCCGCGAAGCCGGGCGAGCAGATCATCAACGGCCGGGTGCTCGTCAACCTCGGCAATGTCCCGGCCAGTACCGTGATCAACCTCCTCGCGTTGCTGCGCGAGTTCAAGCGGACTCGACGGCGAGGGTGACCGGGCCGCTGTTCCTCATCCTCGTGGCTGCCGCGCTCGGTGGAGGGTGCCAAGTTTGCTCTCAGCGGTTCCGGGAGTGCCACACGGGGTGATGGGCGTGCGGGCCCCGTCCGCAAGCGGGGCCCGCACCGATGTCGGTACGCGTTCCTATGCTCAGCGGCATGCCAGATGCCTACACCGTGTTGTGGACCCAGGACACCTGCCGCGAACTGCGCAAGGAGGGCCGCGTGGGTCAGCGGCCGCCCGTCGCCTTCAGCGGGGTGCACCAGTCGCTGCCCGCCTGGTCGGGTGCCCGCGCGGGGGACGAGGTGTACGCGCTGCACGTCAAGCAGTACGAGGTGTTCGTGGTGAGCCGGATGCGGATCGTCGACCGGGAACGCGGCGAGTGCTGCGGCGCCGAGCCGGAGGGCTGGCGGTATCCGGCGTTCCCCGGGCACACCGACTGGTGGATGCTCGGTGCCGGCGGCTGCGGCGCCGATGCCGTCCACGTGGAGGCCACCCCGATCCGCTTCGACCAGCGGATACCGGGTGACCTCCTGCCGCGCCTGACCTGGCGCAACCGCCGGAACCAGACCAGGGGACTGAAGTACGTGGTGGACGGACGCCTTGAGCGGTTCGTCAGCCTCCAGGGGTTCTACCGGCTGACCCCGGAGTCGGCCGACGAACTCGCGGAACTCGTCGGGGCCTGAGGGCGAGGGGGCCTGAGGTCCTCGCTCCAGGGACGCGCGCGGCTTGCGGCCGTTGATCCACCCGCCGATGGCCGTTCACGGGGGCCAGGTGGTGGTGGTCGGCGGCAGGGCAAGTTGCGTGGGAAGTCGACCCAGCCGACTTCCCACGCCACCCGCCCCTAGCCGTTCACGGGGGCCAGGTGGAGGTGCTGGTGGGGCCAAGGCGGAGGCTCCTCGGCCGGGCCGAACCAGAGGCGGGCGTCTTCGCCGGTGCGGACGGGGAGTTGGGGGAAGTCGTTCTCGGCGTGTTCGGTGCGGTGAAGGGCGTGCTCGGGACGCAGGTGCCGGGCGGCCCAGGTGTCGAAGGCGGCCGGGTCGGCGGGGTGGCAGATGGTGGCGCGCAGCTCGCGGCCGTCGGCGGGAAGAGCGAAGCCGGGGCCGCGCAGCAGGAGGACGTCGTCGCTGTCGACCATGGTCGCGTTGGCCGCGTCGCGGTGCTCCCGCCAGACCGGGCCGTAGTAGAACGCCTCCAGCGCGCGGCGGCGCTCCGCCATCGACGGGAAGGCGCGCAGCCAGACGAAGCGGTCCGGGTCGTCCAGGTCGCGGAAGCGGCCGCCGACGGTGATGCCGACCGCCTCCTGGCCGGTCACGAACTCCCGCTCGAACAACTCGATCAGGGTCTCGCGGGCGCCGGGGTGCAGTGTGTACCGGCGCAGTTCGACGACGAGGTTCATGCGCCGAGCCCGTCCAGGGCAGGACCGGTGCGGGAGAGATCCATGGTCCAGTTGAGCTCCCAGCTGCGGCCGCCGTCGGCGGAGAACTCCTGCTCCCAGCGGGCGGTGTCCGGGCCGAGCCGGTACCAGGTGAAGTGCACCCGGATCGGCCGGCCGTCGAAGGTGTCCTCGCCGTGGAAGTCGCCGCGGTCGCCGGTGAAGCCGCCGATCACCGGGGGGTCCAGCCGGCCGGTCCGGCTGTCGGACCAGTGGATCGACCACTGCCCGGTCGCGCGGTCGAACAGCCGCAGGGTGACGCCCCGGCGGCCGAGGGTCGGGAAGACGATCTCGTCGATGTTGCCGCCCCCGCCGAACAGCGGCCGGATCACCGAGTGGCCGGGGAACTCCTCCCAGGTGCCACCGCCGCCGAGCGGCGCGGTGAGGCGGCGGTTGGCCACGTCCCACGAGCCGTGCAGGAAGTCGAAGTCGTTCATGCGCCGCAGGCTAGGGGCACTCCACTGACAACCGGTGTCAGTGGATACTGGGCGGCATGCGCGCGAGCCGACTGGTCAACCTGCTCCTGTTGCTCCAGAACCGGGGCCGGATGACCGCCCAGCAGCTGGCCGGGGAGCTGGAGGTCTCGGTCCGCACGGTCTACCGGGACGTCGAGGCGCTCGCCGCCGCCGGGATCCCGCTGTACGGCGAGGCCGGGCACGCGGGCGGTTACCGGCTGGTCGACGGGTACCGGACCCGACTCACCGGGCTGACGGCCGCCGAGGCGCAGGCCGCCTTCCTCGCCGCGCTCCCGGGCACCGCCGCCGAACTGGGCCTCGGCGAGGCGCTCGCCACCGCCCAGCTCAAGCTGAGGGCGGCTCTCCCGGCCGAGCTGCGCGACCACGCCGGCCGGATCCAGGAGCGCTTCCTGCTGGACGCCCCCGGCTGGTACGGCGACGCGGACGAGACCCCGCACCTGGCGGCCGTCGCCGCCGCGGTGTGGGCGCGGCGGGCGGTGGTGCTGCGGTACCGGCGCTGGCGGGCGCCGGAGGAGATCGAGCGGCGGGTGGAGCCGTACGGGCTGGTGCTCAAGGCGGGCCGCTGGTACCTGGTCGCCGGGGGGCCGTCCGGGACGCGCACCTACCGGGCCGACCAGATCATCGAACTCGGCGATCAGGAGGAGGAGTTCACCGTACCGGGCGGCTTCGATCTGGCCGCCTACTGGCAGGGCTACCTGGCGGACTTCCGCGCCCGGCTGCACACCGGTGAGGCGCTGGTGCGGCTGACGGCCGAGGGCGCCCGCCGCCTCGGGGTGACGCCGGTGGAGGAGGGCTGGACGCGGGCCCGGGTGCCGATCGAGTCGGTCGACCACGCCCACGGGGAGTTCCTGCGGCTCGGCGCCGAGGTCGAGGTCCTGGAGCCGGCCGACCTCCGCGACCGCATCGCGGAGACGGTCCGGACGCTCGCCGCCCGCTACCGGGGCTGAGCTCAGAGACCGACGAAGTGGTCGAACTCGCCGTCCTTGGCGCCCAGGATCCAGGCGTTGAGCTTGGTGCGGGTGGTGGTGACGACCAGCTCGGGATTGTCGGACTCGCGGATGTAGACGAACTCCCCCTCGGAGGCGATCTCCAGCCAGTTGCTCTGGTCGGTGCTGAAGCTCGACCTCTGCCAGTTGAGCTGCTCCATGCGTACCCCTCCTGATCGTTCACGGCGGCCGCAACGAGGGTACTGCTCAACGAAAGAACACAGCGGCATCGTTTCGGTCATGTCAATTCGTGCGGGTCGTTGTGCTATTCCATTGGGGCGTCAGTCGTTCCTACACTGAGACCCCGCCGCACGGGGGCTGCGGGAACCAGGTTGCCGACGGGCCCGGGGGAGGCGCGTGTGAACGACCGTGGCTGGGACGAGGACGAGGCCCGGCCGTACTTCTTCCTCTCCTACGCGCACACCCCCAAGTCCGGTGCGCGCGGTGCCGGTGACCCGAACCACTGGGTGCGACAGCTGTACCGGGACCTCTGCGAGGCGGTGCTGCAACTCACCACCGTCCCGGCCGGGGTGCCGGTCGGATTCATGGACGAGTCCATGCACCAGGGCGAGTTGTGGGCCGAGCGGCTGTCCGAGGAGCTGGCGAGCTGCCGGGTCTTCGTACCGCTGTACTCGCCCCGCTACTTCAACAGCGTTCCGTGCGGCCAGGAGTGGCACGCCTTCACCCGCCGCCCGGTGTACCCGGCGACCATCGACGCCGAGCGCACCAGCGGCATCGTCCCGGTGCTGTGGGCGCCGATGAGCCGCTACCGGCTGCCCAAGGTGGCCAGCGAACTCCAGTTCAACCACGCCGGGTTCGGGCCCGACTACGCCACCGAGGGCCTGTACGCCCTGATGAAGCTCAGCTACTTCCGCGCCGCCTACGAGCTGGCCGTGCACCGGCTGGCCGCGCGGATCGTCCAGGTGGCGGAGGAGACGGTGATCCCGGTCGGGCGCCGGCTCGACTTCAACGCGCTGCCCAGCGCCTTCAACGTGACCTCCCCGACCAGGCAGCTGCGGATCTCCGTGCTCAGCTACCACCAGGGCGAGTTGCCGCCCGACCGCAACCCCGACTTCTACGGCCTCCGGCGCACCGACTGGCACCCCTACCGCCCGGCCGGCTCGCCGATCGCCCAGCACGCGGTCCGCCTGGCACGGCAGTTGGGGTTCCAGCCGACCGTGCACGAGTTCGACGACGAGGTGGAGTCGATCATCGAGGGCAATGCCGAGGCCCCCGGGCTGCTGCTGCTGGACCGATGGGCGCTGCGCGACCCGCACCGGCGCGAGCTGGTCCGCCGCTTCGACCGCTGCGACGCCACCTGGGTGAGCGTGCTGGAGCCGTGGAACAGCGACGACCCCGAGTGCGACGGCGGCGGCCGCGAACTGGTCGAGCTCAGCGACCAGACCCTGCGGATCACCCGGCGGGCCGGCCGCCCGAGCTTCCTCGGGGTGACCGGCCCGACCGGCCTGAGCACCCTGGAGGACTTCGACGACGCGCTGCCCCGGGCGGCGATGAAGGCGAAGTACGCCTTCGAGGGCCGCACCAGAGCCGAACCCGAGGAACCGCCGACGCCCCGGCCGAGCCTGCGGGAGGCCTTTCGGCGAGGACCGGGGGCCTACGGGCCGGACGGCTTCGGCGGACACCGGCCGGACCAGTACGGCTCGGACCCCTTCGACCGCGACCCCGATCCCGGCGAAGGAAGCCGCGACGAAGGAGGCCGGGACGACCGGGGTCGGGACGACCGGGGCGGGGACGACCGGAACAGCGACGACCGCACCCACCGCAACGCCCGTAACAACGACCACCGCGACACCCGCGACGACCGTGACGACGGCGATGACCCCGATGCTGGGATGGCGCCCTTGGGAGGACCGTACCGATGAGTGACAACACCACCAGGAACTTCCGCATCGGCGCCGCCGAACTCGCCGCCGCGCGCGAGGCCGCCCGGCGGGCCGCGGAGCAGGACCGCCAGGGCCGGATCATCACCTTCTACTCCTACAAGGGCGGCACCGGCCGCACCATGGCCCTCGCCAACACCGCCTGGATCCTCGCCGCCAACGGCTTCCGGGTGCTCACCGTGGACTGGGACCTGGAGGCCCCCGGCCTCGCCAAGTTCTTCCACCCCTTCCTCGACCCGGCCTCCCTGGCCGGCACCACCGGGATGATGGACCTCATCGCCGAGTACCGCGAGGAGGCGCTGCGCCCGGTCGAGCACGCCGAGGGCTGGCACCTGGACTTCGCCCGGGTGCACCCGCACGCGCTGTCGCTGTCCTGGCCGCACTTCCCGTCCGGCGGCAGCCTGGACTTCCTCTCCGCGGGCCAGTTCAACCGCGACTACTCCGAGGCCGTCACCCACCTCGACTGGGACATCTTCTACGACCGCTTCGACGGCGGGCAGTTCTTCGACGCGCTCAAGGCCGACATGTCCAAGCGCTACGACTACGTGCTGATCGACTCCCGCACCGGCCTGTCCGACATCGCCGAGATCTGCACCGTCCAGATGCCCGACGACCTGGTGGTCTGCTTCACCCTCAGCGACCAGTCCATCGACGGCGCCTCCCGGATCGCCCAGCACATCCACGACCGCTACCGCGACCGCGGCATCCGCATCCTGCCCGTCCCGATGCGCATCGACGAGGGCGAGAAGGAGAAGGCCGACGCCGGCCGCGCCCTCGCCCGGGTGCGCTTCGACGGCCTGCCCGCCGGCCTGGGCGGCGAGGAACTCGCCGGCTACTGGGGCTCGGTGGAGATCCCGTACCGGCCCTTCTACGCCTACGAGGAGATCCTCGCCACCTTCGGCGACCAGACCGGCACCCCCACCTCGATGCTGGCCGCCTGCGAGCGGCTCACCTCCGTGATCACCGAGGGGCGGGTCACCGGACTGCCGCCGATCGACGAGGAGGTGCGGCTGCGCTACGTCGACGCCTTCACCCGCCGCCGCCCGTCCGTCCCCGCCGACCTCTACCTGTCCTACGTGCCCGAGGACCGGATGTGGGCGGACTGGATCGAATCGGTGCTGACCCGGGCCGGCTTCCGGGTGCTGCCGCGCGACCTCAGCGCCGGCACCGACCCGCGCGAGGAGACCGAGCGCGGCATCGACTCCGCCTACCGCACCGTCGCCGTGCTCTCGCCCGCCTACCAGCGCTCCCCGCAGGCCCGGGCGCTGTGGGAGTCGGTGGTCAACTCCGACCCCTCCGGCACCCGGCGCCAGCTGCTGCCGGTGCGCGTCGGCGACGTCCGGCTCACCGCGCCGTTCAGCAACCGCAACCCGGTCGACCTGGTCGGCCGCGACGAGGCGCAGTCCGTGCAGAGCCTGCTGCGGGCGCTGGGCCGCGGCGACGCCCCGCTTGGCGACGCCCCCAGCGGCGGCCCGCGCTTCCCCGGCAGCAAGCCCTCGGTGTGGGACGTGCCGCCGCGCAACCCCTCCTTCACCGGCCGCGCCGCCGTCCTGGAGCAGCTGCGCAACCAGCTGCGCGGCGGCATGGCGGCCGTCCTGCCCACCCCGCAGACCCTGTACGGGCTCGGCGGCGTCGGCAAGACCCAGGTCGCCCTGGAGTACGCCCACCGCTTCATGTCCGACTACGACCTGGTCTGGTGGATCGACGCCGAGCAGACCGAGCTGGTCGCCCCCGCGCTCGCCGAACTCGCCCGCCGCCTCGGCCTGCGGGTCGGCGACTCCGTCACCGAGGCCGCCGAGGCCGCCCGGGAGGCGCTGCGCCGCGGCGTGCCCACCTCCCGCTGGCTGCTGATCTTCGACAACGCCGACGAGCCCAGCGAGATCCGCCGCTTCTTCCCCGGCGGCTCCGGCCACATCCTGGTCACCTCCCGTAACCAGGCCTGGACCGGGCACGCCGAGGCGCTGGAGGTCGACGTCTTCACCCGCGGCGAGAGCGTCGAGCACCTGTGCCGGCGCGCCCGCAGCCTCTCCCGGGCGGACGCCGACCGGGTCGCCGAGGCCGTCGGCGACCTGCCGCTGGCCGTCGAGGTGGCCGCCGCCTGGTTGGACACCACCGGCACCCCGGTGGACACCTACGTCAACCAGCTGCACGCCGAGGCCGCCCGCGCCCTCGCCGTCGACCACCCCACCGACTACCCCACCCCGGTCGCCGCGACCTGGAACGTCTCGATCGGACGGCTGCGCCAGCAGTCCCCGGCCGCCGTGCGGCTGCTCCAGCTGTGCGCCTTCTTCGCGCCCGAGCCGATCTCCATGAACCTCTTCTACAGCGACCAGATGATCCGGGCGCTGGTCAAGTACGACGCCGACCTCAGCGACAAGTTCATGCTCGGCAAGGTCATCCAGGCGATCGGCCGCTACGCCCTGGCCAAGGTCGACGCCGGCAGCAACAGCTTCCAGGTGCACCGGCTCGTCCAGGCGGTGATCCGGGCCGGGATGAGCGACGAGGAGCAGGAGACGGCCGTCCACGAGGTGCACCGCATCCTCACCGGCGCCCGGCCCGTCCTCGGCGACACCGACGACCCGGCCAACTGGCCCGCCTTCGACGAGATCTGGCCCCACCTGTCGCCCTCCAAGGCCCACAACTGCGACGAGGCCGACACCCGCCAGCTGCTCATCGACCGCGTCCGCTACCTGTGGAAGCGCGGCGAACTCGACCGCGCCCGGGACCTCGGCCACGCCCTGGACGCCGAGTGGACCAGCAAGCTCGGCGAGGACGACCGGCAGACCCTGCTGCTGCGCTTCCAGCTCGCCAACGTGCTTCGCTCCCAGGGGAGTTACGCCGAGGCGCTGGCGTTGGACGAAGCCACCCTGGAGCGCCAGCGGGCGCTGCTCGGCGAGCACCACCCGTACACCCTGATGACGGCCGGCTCACTCGGCGCCGACCGCCGGGCGCTCGGCCGCTTCCAGGCCGCGCTCGACCTCGACCGGGAGATCCTCGACCAGTTCCGCGAGTTGTTCGGGGACGACAACCCGCGCACGCTCTCCATGGCGAACAACCTGGCGATCGACTACCGCCTGGTCGGCGAGAGCGAGGCCGCCCGCGAACTCGACCAGGAGACCCTGGACCGGCGCACCGCCGTGCTCGGACCCAAGCACCCGTACACCCTCATCACCAAGTCCGCCCTCGCCCGGGACCTGCGCGAACTCGGCGACTACCGCGGCTCGGCCGAACTGCTCCAGGAGGTCACCGCGGACTTCGGCGACGGACTGGACCCGGGCCTGCCCGAGAGCCTGCGCAACGCCAAGTCCCTGGCCGTCTCACTGCGTCGGATGGGCCAGCTCGCCGAGGCCCGCCGGATCACCAAGGAGACCTACGAGCGCTACCTGGAGCGCTACGGCGCCGACGCCCCCGACGCGCTGGCCTGCGCGCTCAACCTGGCCGCCGACCACAGCGCCTTCGGCGACAAGGAGGCCGCCCGCGACCTGTGCGCCACCGTCTACGACGGCCACCGGCGGCTGTTCGGCGACGACCACCCCTTCACCCTGGCCTGCGCCAACAACCTCGGCATCTACCTGCGCGGCAGCGGCGACGTCCAGGGCGCCATCGAAACCGGCCGGGCCACCGTCGAGGGCCTGACCCGCTCGGCCGGGCCGGACCACCCGTACACCCTCAACGCGATGATCAACCTGGCCAACGCCTACGGCGACGACGGGCAGACCGAACTCGCCGAGGAACTCGGCCGGGCCGCGTACGCGGGACTGTGCGCCCGGTACTCCCCGCAGCACCCCGACGCGGTGGCCTGCGAGGCCAACCTGGCGATCACCCTGCGGGCGGCGGGCCGGCACACCCAGGCCGCCGAACTGCGCGCCCGGGCGATCTCCGAGCTGATCCGCCAGTTCGGCGAGGAGCACCCCAACACGGTGTCCGCGCGCGGCTGGAAGCGGATCAACCGCGACCTGGAGCCGCAGCCGGTGTGACCGGGGAGGGGCGGGGTAGCCTGCGAAACCATGGATACCCCGCCCCCCGTCCTGGTCACCCGGCGCCCCGCTCCCGGCGTCCTCGAACGGCTCACCGCCCGGTACGCCGCCACCTGCAGCGAGCACGACCTCGAACTGGAGCGGGCCGAACTGCTCGACGCCGTCCGCGGCCGACGGGCCGTGCTCACCACCCTGAACACCCGGGTCGACGCCGAGTTCCTGGACGCGGCCGGGCCGCAGCTGGAGATCGTCGCCAACCACGCCGTCGGCTACCACAACATCGACCTGGCGGCCTGCGCCGAACGCGGCGTGGTGGTCACCAACACCCCCGGCGTGCTCACCAACGCCACCGCCGAGACCGCCTGGGCGCTGCTGCTGGCCGCCACTCGCCGGCTCGGCGAGGGCGAGCGGCTGCTGCGCTCCGGCACGCCCTGGACCTGGGGCCCCAACTTCCTGCTCGGCCTGGAACTGGCCGGCACCCCGCTCGGCGTGCTCGGCATGGGCCGGATCGGCCGGTCGGTCGCCCGCCGGGCCGAGGCCTTCGACATGCCGGTCAGTTACCACAACCGCCGCGAACTGCCGCCCGAGCAGGCCCACGGCGCCGAGTGGAAGCCGCTGGAGGAGCTGCTCGCCACCTCCACCGTGCTGGTCGTCACCTGCCCGTGCACCGAGGAGACCCGGCACCTGCTGGACGCCCGCCGACTGGCCATGCTGCCGCCCGGGGCCGTGGTGGTCAGCATGACCGCCGGCGTGGTGGACGAGGAGGCGCTGGCCGCCGCGCTGGAGTCCGGGGCGCTGTTCGCCGCCGCCGTGGACAACTTCGAGCACGAGCCCGACGTCCCGTCCGCGCTGCTCGCCCAGGAGCGCGCGGTGCTGGTCCCGCACCTGGGCAGCGCCACCGTCCGCACCCGGCAGGCGATGGGCGGCCTGGCGGTGGACAACATCCTCGCGGTGCTGGACGGTTCCGAGCCCCTGACGCCGGTGAAGTCTTAGCCCGCTAACCGGCCGCCCAGGCCAGGGCCGTGGTCATCACCCGGAACGCCCCGAAGTGCGCGGCGCCGGGCTCCAGGAAGAGCTCGGCGCCAGGGATGTGGTCGGCCAGCCAGCGGGAGTGGTCGACCGGCGAGAACTGGTCGTCGGCGCCGTGCCACAGCCAGGTCGGCACCGCGATCGACCCGAGGTCGAAGCCCCAGTCGGCGGTGAAGGCCAGCACGTCGTCGATCCAGCCGTCGGCGCCGTGCCGGAAGGCCTCCCGGTAGTTGCTCTGCAGCATCCGCCGCAGCCCGCTGTCCGCCACCACCTCCCGGTCGGTACCGGTGAGTTCGGTGCGCAGCCCGTTCAGCAGCCGGACCGGGTCGTCCTTGATCTGCCGGGAGCGGAACTCCATCGTGTCGGCGATCCGGCCGTGCCCGCGCTCGGCCTCCCGGTAGGCACGGACGTTGGACGGGGTCATCCCCGCGTACCAGTCCAGACCGGTCGCGTTCCGCGGCGCCAGCCCCACCAGCACCGCCACCCGGCTGACCCGCTCCGGCAGCAGCGCGGCGCAGGCCAGCGCGTGCGGGCCGCCGCCGGAACGGCCCAGCACCGCGAAGCCGTCCAGGCCCAACTCGTCCGCGATGGTGCGCACGTCGGCCGCCGCGTGCGACACCCGGCGGCCGAACAGCCGGGTCGAGTCGCCGTAGCCGGGCCGGTCGTAGGAGATCAGCCGCACCCCCAGCCGGTACAGCACGGTGCTGCGCGGGTGCGGGCCGACCCGGCTGCCGGGCATGCCGTGGAGCAGGAACACCGGGCGGCCGCGCGGGTCGCCGAGGGACTCGACGGCCAGGGCCCGGCCGTCCGACGTCTTGACCATCCGTAACGCCACGCGTTCCTCCTCAGTGCTCCCGGTCGGTGGTGGTGCGCACCTCCCGGCGGGCCTGCCAGGTGGTGTGCTCGCGGGACACCGCGTCCTCGGCGTCCCGGGCCAGCCGGGCCCAGATCTCCTCGGCGTCCGTCGACTCCAGGTCCAGCCGGGCGAGTTGGAGGCGGATCAGCTCCAGCTCCTCGGCCGCCAGACCGTACGCGGCGGCCAGCGGGCGGTACTGGCGCAGCTGCGCCCAGGCCGTCACCGAGGCGGCCACCGCCGAGACCGTGCCCAGCGCGTCGTAGGTGAACGCGCCGAGCGCCCGCAGCACCGCCAGCGCCAGGCCCAGCGCCGGCAGCAGCACGCCCAGCACGCCGGTCCAGTACCCGGCGCGGGCGCAGTAGCGGGCCTTGCTGCGGTACCAGTCGTGCTGCACCCGGATCCGCTCGTTCAGGTACACCTCGCGGCGCACCGCGAGCGGCTGCCCGCGCAGGTCGCGCATGGCCGCTGTGATTCCGGCGAGCTCGACCCCTGGCGCCGGGACGGCCACCGGGCCGTCCCGGAAGGCGCCCAGCACCCGGGTGAGCTGGAAGCGGTACAGGCCCTCGGCGTCCGGCAGGCTGCGCGGCGGCGGCTGGTAGGCGTCCGCCCGGACGGCGAACTTCCAGGCCAGCGTCTTCACCGACTCGGCGGCCGCCCGGCCCTCGTACCACAGGCCCTGCGGGTTCTGCCGGCTGATCACCACCGCCAGCGCCATCGCGCCCAGGTAGCCGACGGCGGCCGGCCACGCCCACGGCTCGCCGTCGGCCGAGCCGGCCGCGGCGGCGACCAGCAGCAGCGCCAGTTCCCAGGCCGAGAGCAGCACCGCGCGGCGCTGGCCGCGCAGCGAGGCCGCGTCGGCGGCCCAGAAGAACTCGGGCAGCAGTTCCCGCTCGCTCACCCACCCGGTCCGTCCCGCACCAGACGCCATGCTCGGCCCCCACCCGTCGCTCCGGTCCCTCCGCTCTCCTGCCCCGGGCGGCTTCCCGGTACGCCTGGCGCGGGCCGGGGCGGTCGGCAATGGCCGGGAAGGTCCGGTGAGTTGTCCGGTACGTTCCGTGGCCGGGCCGGCACGCGGGGTCATGGCGGGTGTCAGCGGGTGGACGGGGTCAGTAGGCGTAGAAGACGCGCCCGGCGTTGTCGGCCATCTGCTTGGCGTTCCACTCCGTGCCCCCCGGGACGTTGCCGGAGCGGAACAGCGGCGGCGCGGGGGCCTCCCCGGCGGCCGCCCGGTCCGCCAGCCGCCCGACCGCCGAGGCGACCACGGCCTGCATCAGCGCACTGGTGACGATGGTGGAGACGGGGCCGAAGGACGTCTCGGCGCCGGGATGGGACAGCTCGCCGTCGCCGACCGCGATCTTGCTGTCCAGCACGACGTCGCAGTGGTCCTTGAGGTAGGTGCCGGAGGGGTGCGCCGAGGGCACCTCGCCCGGGTAGGCCAGCGAGGTCACCCCGATCACCTTCAGCCCGCGGTCCCGGGCGTGCCGGGCCAGCTCGACCGGCATCACCTGGCGGCCGGACAGCGAGATCAGGAACAGCAGGTCCCCGCTGGTCGCCGGGGTCAGGTCGAGGGCCGAGGTGGCGAGCCCGGAGACCCGCTCCAGCGCGCTGGACAGCGGCGCGGGCACGGTCGTCACCCCGGCCGTCCCGGGAACGTTCAGCAGGTTCACCGGGACCAGCCCGCCGGCCCGGTAGACCACGTCCTGGGCCGGCAGCGAGGAGTGTCCGGCACCGAAGGTGAAGACCCGGCGGCCCTCGGCGATCGCCTCGGCCAGCAGGGCGGCCGCCGCCTCGATGCCGTCGGCCTCCTCCTCGCGGACCCGGTTCAGGTGGGCGATCGCGGCGTCGAAGTACCTGCCGACCAGGTCGTTCATCGGTTGCCTTCGCTCTCTGCCGGTGAGGGAGCCGGCCGGGTGGGGCGGCGGGGGTGGTCCGGACCGCCAGTGGAGAAAGCTACGGCGAGCACGGTCGCGCCCCGGCGGTACCGCTGTCAACAGGAACGAAAACCGCTACCGGAACACCCCGGGCGGGCCCGGTTGTCGGTGCGGTACGTCAGAATTGGCGGTGAGGACACCGAAGAACGGAGCCAGCGGCGATGTCTGGGCTGATCGACACCACTGAGATGTACCTTCGCACCATCCTGGAGCTGGAGGAAGAGGGCATCGTCCCGATGCGCGCCCGGATCGCGGAGCGCCTGGAACAGAGCGGCCCCACGGTCAGCCAGACGGTCGGCCGGATGGAGCGCGACGGGCTGCTCCAGGTCGCCGGGGACCGCCACCTCGAACTCACCGAGGAGGGCCGCCGGCTCGCCGTGCGCGTCATGCGCAAGCACCGCATCGCCGAGTGCCTGCTCGTCGACGTGATCGGCCTGGAGTGGGAGCAGGTGCACGAGGAGGCCTGCCGCTGGGAGCACGTGATGAGCGAGACGGTCGAGCGCAAGGTGCTCGCCATGCTCGGCCACCCGACCCAGTCCCCGTACGGCAACCCGATCCCGGGCCTGGACGAGCTCGGCGACACCAAGGCCGAGGGCGAGGGCTTCGACGCCGCGCTCGTCCCGCTGGACTCCGTCAAGCCCGGCGAGACCGGGGCGGACGTGGTGGTCCGCCGGATCGGCGAGCCGATCCAGACCGACAGCGCCCTGATGAGCACCCTGCGCCGGGCCGGCATCCGGCCGGGCTCCACGGTCAAGGTGACCACCGGCGTCGGCGGCGTGCTGGTCGGCAGCGGCGAGAACGCCGCGGAGCTGGGCAAGGACATCGCCCAGCACGTGTTCGTCGCCCAGGCCTGAGGCCCCGGCCCGGCCGCTTCCTCCGTACCGACGGTCAGGGCCCGCTGCTCCCCGTGCAGCGGGCCCTTCCCGTCCTCCCCGGTTCCCTCCCGTTCCCCTCCGCCCCTCCCGCTCCCTCCCGTCCCCTCCACCGCCTCGCCCGGCTTCCCCGTCCGAGCGACCCTTCCGGCGTCCCCTCGCACCGCAATTCCTCCCCTCGGCCGATCATGGCAATCCTTGAGCGCTGTCACTCGTACGAGGGGCTTTGCCGGTTGACCAGCGGGTAGACCGAGGCCTTATCCGCACATGCGTATGACGGGCCCCGTCTCCGGTGGGAGACAAGGCCCGTCACTCGCGCGCGTTGTGTCGCGCGTTGCTCGCCCTCACCCGATCGGCTCAGGGCGGCAGGATCCGGAGGCCACCGCCGGGGTCAGACCCCGGCCGGCTGGGCGGGCTGGAACTGCTGGGCGGGCGCCTCGCGGCCGCAGGCGTAGGCCAGCGGGCTGATCAGCTCGGCGGCGTCCGGCAGCCAGCGGTTGGACTCGGAGGGGGAGCGGGCCCACTGGGCGTAGCCGGTGGAGCCGATCCGCGACGGCGGGGCGACCGTCCAGTCCCCCTCGCCGCGGGCGACCAGGTCAAGCCGCCCGGGCGGCCAGCCCAGCTTGCGCAGCATCTCCGGCAGCTTGGCCGCGACGCCGGGCAGCACCAGGAAGTGCAGCCGCCGCCCGACCCGCCCGGGCGAGGACGGGAGCACCGCGACCGGGCCGAGCTGGAGGTCCATCCGCTCCATCCGGGCCAGCGCCAGGCACCCGGCGGTCTCCGGCACGTCCAGCACGTCGAAGGACCGGCCGGTGGGCAACAGGATCGACGCCCTGGGCCGTTCGGTCCACCAGCGCCGCACCGCGCCCGGCCCGGCGCTCGCCTTGCGCGCCCAGTCCGCGTCCATCGGGTGGGCGCCCGGCAGCGCGCAGCGCGGGTCGCCGCAGGAGCAGCGGGCGGGCCCGTCGCCGTCGATCAGCCAGGCGCCCGGGGCCACCTCCCAGTGGCGGTTCTCGGCGTAGCCCACGGCTTCGATCAGCAGCGGGGGCAGGCCGGCGTTCTCGTTCTGGCCGGGGGCGTCGGGGATGTCTTCCACGGGCTGCTCAACTACCGTGCGTGAGGCTGGTTACGGCCCGGGGGGCCCCGGTCGGCCGCATCCCGGCAATGTCACCCGAACCGGTGACTCAAGCGAGTTGGTGCGGGCGGAGGCAGGCGCAGCGGGGGCGCACGGAAGCATTTCCCAGGGCGCGCGGGGGGTGCGGTTCGTCACCGTGGGTATCCCGCTGGCGTTGCTGATCGCTAACCTGGTGTCAGATTCCTTGGACGGTCGGACAGTCGGCAACAGATCAGCACATCGTCGCCCGCCGGCCGGGACCGGAGGGTGTGGGGAGGCGAAGCCCAATGGCCGCGAGACCACTCGTCGCACGACAGCCCAACGAGCGCCTGCAGCAGCTGATCCAGGAGGCCAGCTGCTCCAACGCCGGCCTGGCCCGCAGGGTCAACCTGTGCGGCGCGGAGCACGGACTGGACCTGCGCTACGACAAGACCTCCGTCGCCCGCTGGCTGCGCGGTCAGCAGCCGCGCGGGCAGGCGCCGGCCGTGATCGCCGAGGCCCTCGGGCGCAAGCTCGGCCGCAGCGTGTCGGTCGAGGAGATCGGCATGGCCGACGGCAAGAACCTCAGCTCCGGCATCGGGCTGCAGTTCGCGCCGACCATCGGCGCCGCCCTGGAGCAGGTGTGCGAGCTGTGGCGCAGTGACGTCGGCCGGCGGGACTTCCTGACCGGGGCGACGGTCGCCGCCTCCGCGCTGGTCGAGCCCAGCCGGGACTGGCTGATCACCCCGCCCGACCCGGTGGTGGCCCGCACCGGCGGCCCCCGGGTCGGTCCGACGGACGTGGCCGCGATCAAGGCGACCACCGCGATGCTGGTCGACCTGGACCACCGCTTCGGCAGCGGGCACGTGCGTCCGGTCGTCGTGCACTACCTCAACTCGGTGGTCTCCGGCCTGCTCGGCGGCGCCTACCGGGAGGAGACCGGCCGCCAACTCTTCGCCGCGGTGGCCCGGTTGACCGAACTCGCCGGCTACATGGCGGTGGACACCGGGCAGCCCGGGCTGGCCCAGCGCTACTACATCCAGGCCCTGCGGCTCGCTCAGGCCGCCGACGACCGCGGCTACGGCGGCTACGTCCTCGCCGCCTCGATGAGCCACCTGGCGGCCACCCTCGGCAACCCGCGGGAGATCGCCCAGCTCGCCCGCGCCGCCCAGGAGGGCGCCCGGGCGGTCGCCACCCCGACGGCGATGGCGATGTTCTACGCCGCCGAGGCCCGCGGCCACGCCCTGCTCGGCGACGCCCGCTCCTGCGAGGCGGTGTCGGCCAAGGCGCTGGAGATGATGGAGAAGCGCCGCCCGGAGGACGACCCGGACTGGATCGCCCACTTCGACGACGCCTATCTCGCCGACGAACTCGCCCACTGCCACCGGGACCTGGAACAGGCCGGTCCGGCCGAGCACTACGCCCGGCGGGCGCTCGACCTGCACCCGCCGACCCGGGTGCGCCGACGCGCGGTGGACCTCGTACTGCTCGCCACCGCCCAGCTCCAGCAGCGCGACCTGGAACGCGCCTGCGAGACGGGCGCCCAGGCGGTGCGGCTGCTCAGCGGGCTGCGCTCCAACCGGGGCGTGGAGTACCTGGACGAGTTCCGGCGCCGGCTGGAGCCCTACCGGGAGCAGCGGGTGGTGCGCGAGTTCCACGCCAGGGCGGACGCGGAGGCGGCCTGAGGAGCGCCCGCGCGGGGAGCGGCGGGAGCGGTGGGATTGTCCCGCCCGCGTGGTCACCCGGTGAGGTGAACCGGTAGCGTGGGCGCGACGTCCAAGGAACTGTGATGCTCCCAAGAACCGACGAGATGTGGTCCGCCGACTGTGCGCGGTCCTGCACAGGTGAGGAATCGCGTTGAGTCAGCGCCGCTCGTACCCCAACTCGGGTGACTTCAACCTGGACGACCTGTTCCGCCCCGAGCCCGGCCAGCCCCAGGGCCAGCCGGGCCAGCCGCAGGGCCCCACGGCCGTGCCGCCGGTGGGTCAGCCGTCCGGTCAGCCGGAGTACCTGGGCGAGGGCGCGCACACCCAGCAGCAGTGGGGTGCCGCGCCGCAGCCCGGCTACGGCGTTCCGCCGCAGGCCGACCCGGCGCCGGCCACCCAGCACCTGCCGCCGTACCCGGCCGGCGACCCCCAGGGCGGTGGCTACCCCGCGCCGCAGCCCGGCTACGGCGTCCCGCCGCAGGCCGCGCCCGGCTACCAGGGGTACCCGCCGGCCGCGCAGCAGCAGCCGCCACTGCAGCAGCCGCAGCAGTTCCAGCAGTCCGGCTACCCGGCGCAGGGCTACGGCCAGGACGGCTACCCCACCGACGGCTACGGGCAGGGCGGCTACGGCCAGGCCGACCCGGACGCGACCCAGGGCGGCCGCCCGGGCCGCGGCGGCCGCTCCTCCAACAAGCTGATCATCGGCGCAGTGGTGGCGGGCTGTGCCGCGGCCGGGGTCCTGGTCGCCGTCCTGATGAGCGGCGGCGACGACACCGGCAAGTCCGGCCACAAGACCGCACCGGTCGCCGCCACCGGCAGCACGGCCCCCGGCACGGCCAGCGCGAGCGGTTCCGCCGCCGCCGTCGACCCGGAGGTCAAGGCCCAGGCCCAGCCGCTGTCCGACCTGCTGGGCACCGCGAGCGACAGCCGCAGCTCGGTCGTCTCCGCGGTCGCCTCGGTGCAGAAGTGCGACAAGCTCCCGGAATCGCAGCAGGCCCTGGCCGCCGCGGCCGGCAAGCGGCGCGAGCTGCAGACCAAGCTCGGCCAGCTGAAGACCGACAAGCTGCCCGGCGGCCAGCAGCTGGTCGATCAGCTCAACGCCGCCTGGACGGCCTCGGCCCAGGCCGACGACGAGTACGCGGCCTGGGCGACCGACGCCCAGTCCTCCTGCGACCCGAAGAAGCCGGACACCGGCAACCAGCACTACAAGAACGCCGTGCAGGCCAGCGGCACGGCGACCACCGCGAAGAAGCAGGCCTCGACGCTGTGGAACGCGATCGCCACCCAGACCGGGCTGCCCAGCCGCGGCGACGGCGACCTGTAGCAGCCGCCGAGGGGCGGGCCGGGGAACCGCCCGCCCCTCGGGAAGCCTCGGCTCAGGCCGGCGGCCGGCCGCCGGTGAGCACCCAGCGGACGTCCACGAAGCCCGGCTGCTGCAGGGTGATCCGCCCGTTCCTGACCACCTGGTAGGTGATCCAGGTGTTGACCAGTCGCGGCGACTCCGTGCTGGGCAGCATGTTGGTGGTGCCCCAGTTCAGCGGCGGGGTCAGGCCGACGTCGATGCCCTCGCCGCTGTCCAGCAGGGCGGTCACGGACTTCGAGTCGACCGGCTTCCCGGCCGCGGCCAGCTTCTCGGACACCACCCGGAACACCTCGTAGGCGACCCAGGTGGTCTGCACGCCCGGGTCGGCGACGTCGATGCTGTGCCCGTCGGCGGCCTGGGAGCGCACCACCGAGCGCAGCCCGTCCCAGATCTTGGCCGACTCCGGCGGGTACCAGCTGGTGACGAACGCGCCGGCCAGCGGGCCGGAGTCGCCGCCGGTGGAGTCGACCACCGACTGCTGGACGCTGCCGATCACCGAGGCGATCCGGGTGTTCCTCGGGGTCAGCCGCCGGTAGGCGTCCAGCAGGTTGCCGGTCGGCTCGGCGGCCATCGCGCTGGTGACGCAGCTTCCCGGCTCGTCCCTGCCGATCGCCTTGCGGGCCACCGCGGTGTAGTCGGAGGACTGCTCGGGCGCCTTGACGTCCAGCAGCTTCATCCCGGCGGGCTTGAGCGCGTTGCCCAGGTAGCCGAGCAGGTTGTCGCCGGCCGGGGTGTCCGGGCGGATCAGCGCGACGGACTTGCAGCCGGCCTCGACCAGCTGGCGGCCGCTGCCCGCGATCAGCGCCGGCATCCCGCCGTCCACCGGGTAGGACAGCGGGCTGGAGAACTCCGGCTGGGAGAGGCCGTACCCGCCGATCAGCGGGATGCCGGCGCGCTCCAGCACCGGCATGAAGGCGTCGCCCCACTGGCTGTAGGAGCCGATCACCGCGACCGCCTTGGCGTCCACCGCCTGCTGGGCGCAGGCCTTGGCACCGTCCGCGGTGTTGTGCTCGTTGCAGGTGATCACGTGCAGCTTGCGGCCGTTCAGCCCGCCCTTCAGGTTGACGTCCCGGCCGATCGAGTCGGCCAGCGCGGTCATGCCGGGACGGTCCGCGGACCCGGTGCCGGACGGGGCCCAGGTCATCACCGTCAGGTCGTCGGCGTTGGTGGAGGCATCGGCCGGTCCGCCGCACGCGGAGGCCGAGAAGAGGGTGGGGAACAGCGCCGC
Organism: Kitasatospora sp. NPDC101157; assembly: GCF_044768255.1. Taxonomy (NCBI): domain Bacteria; kingdom Bacillati; phylum Actinomycetota; class Actinomycetes; order Kitasatosporales; family Streptomycetaceae; genus Kitasatospora; species Kitasatospora sp. NPDC101157. Next base: position 106,224 of record NZ_JBIWPL010000001.1, read on the forward strand.
GGCGGTCACCGCGGCGGCGATCGGACGCCGGCGGCGGCGCCGGGCCATGGTGGGACGGTCCTGGAACGAGTCCCTTCGGCTGGTCATCGGTCCTCCCTCTCTGGGCGCCGTCCGGCGCACCGGAAACAGCCAAGACCCGGAGCCGCAAGGCGAGAGGGCAGAAATGCGAACGCTCGGCCAACGGAGGCTGAAATCCGAAGGGGTACGCGTGTAGATCGCGAGTGGAGCACGAACAGACGGGGAACGTACGATCGTTCACCATGTCCGTCAGCACAGATTCTTCGCACCGGTCCGCCCGAAACACTTCTCGTCCGGGCCACCGCTCCAGCACGATGGGCGGCATGCCGCTCAACGACCTGCCCTGGTGGCGCTGGCGAGCCCGACTGCGCTCGGCGCTGCACATGCTGTCCGACCCCGGTTTCCAGCAGGAGGCCTGGCTGGCCGGACGGGAGGGCTACGGGGACGTGACCGACGCCGTCTACCGGCTGGTCGAGGACACCTGGCTGGACCGCTGGTCCGCCGAGAAGTACGTGGGCACGATCTTCCGTGACTCCGCCGAGGCCGCCCTGGTCGACGTCGCGGTGCTGCGCGCCGTGCAGATGCTGCACGAGGTCGGCGCGGACGCCCCCGCCTCCGCCTACCTCGGCCACCCCGGCTGGCCGGAGACCGTCCGGGCCGCCCGCGAGGCCCACGTCGCCCTGGCCGTCGGCGACGGGGAGGACCCGGACGCGGCCCCCCGGTCCCTGGACGTGCTGCGCATCCTGACCCAGGTCTGAGGCCCGTCCGCCGGGCGGTGGCGTCCCGCAGTACGGGCAGCGGGGCGGCCACTGTCCAGGATGTGACACGCTGGACCATTCACGAACTCGCACGACCTCAGGACGGGATACCCCCAGTGGAACAGCAGCCGGCCAGCGCCCAGTACGTCCTCACGCTGTCCTGCCCCGACAAGCAGGGCATCGTCCACGCTGTCTCCAGCTACCTCTTCATGACCGGCTGCAACATCATCGACAGCCAGCAGTTCGGGGATGGGGACACCGGACTGTTCTTCATGCGGGTGCACTTCTCCGCCCCCGAGCCGGTCACCGCCGACAAGCTGCGGGCCAGCTTCGCCGCGATCGGCGCCTCCTTCGGGATGGACTGGCAGATCCACCCGACCGAGCAGCGGATGCGGATCGTCCTTATGGTCAGCAAGTTCGGGCACTGCCTGAACGACCTGCTCTACCGCACCCGGATCGGCGCGCTGCCGGTGGAGATCGCCGCGGTGGTCTCCAACCACACCGACCTGCGGGACCTGACCGAGAGCTACGGCATCCCCTTCCACCACATCCCGGTCACCAGGGACACCAAGGCCGAGGCCGAGCGGCAGCTGCTCGACCTGGTCGAGAAGGAGAACGTCGAACTGGTCGTGCTGGCCCGCTACATGCAGGTGCTCTCCGACGAGCTGTGCACCGAGCTGTCCGGCCGGGTGATCAACATCCACCACTCCTTCCTGCCGAGCTTCAAGGGCGCCAAGCCGTACCACCAGGCGCACACCCGCGGCGTGAAGCTGATCGGCGCCACCGCGCACTACGTCACCGCCGACCTCGACGAGGGCCCGATCATCGAGCAGGAGGTGGCCCGGGTCACCCACGACATCAGCCCGGACCAGCTGGTCGCGCTCGGCCGGGACGTCGAGTGCCAGGCGCTGGCCCGCGCGGTCAAGTGGCACAGCGAGCACCGGGTGCTGCTCGACGGCAGCCGGACCGTCGTCTTCGCCTGAGCCGCTCGGGTCCTCGCGGGGCCCGGGTCCTCCCGGGTCCCGTGTTCTCGCGGCTCCCGTGTTCTCGCGGGGCCCGTGTTCTCGCGGCTCCCGGAGTTCCGGGGCCCTCAGGGGCGTGACAGCAGCGGCAGCGCGTGCAGCACCTCGCGCACCGCGGCCCGGTCGCCGTGCTCGCCCACCGGCAGCCGGTCCGGGTCGCGGTGCGCGGCGGCCAGCTGGCACAGCTCCAGGCCGTCCAGCACCATCGAGGCCACCGGCTCGCCGCCGGGCGGCCCGGCCCGCTCGCCGTCCAGCGGCACCAGCCACTCGCCGGCCGCCGGACCGTCCACCACCAGCCGCAGCCGCCTCGCCCCCGGCGCGGACGCCGCGCCCGCTGCGCCCGCCGCGCCCGGCGTTCCGGCGGGTTCCGGGCGCGCCGCCCGCAGCCCGGCCAGTGCCCGCGGCAGCAGCCGGACCACCAGCTCCACCATCTGCCGCAGGTGCTGCGGCGCCGGAGGGTCGTACGGGTAGGCGACCGCGCGGGCCACGTCCTCGCCGTGCACGTAGCACTCCAGGGCGCGGTCCACGAAGGCGTCGCGCAGCGGCAGCACCGCGAAGCCGAGGTCGACCGGGGTGCTGCCCTGCGGGGCCAGCGCGGCGCTGCGCACCAGGTCGTGGGTCTGCTGGCGCCACCGGGCGCGCACCGACTGCGGCGGCAGCCCGGACTGGTCGGCGAGCAGCCGGGCGGTGCGCGTGGTGACCGCGGCGTACGGGCCGCCCTGCGGCGGCACCCGCGGCACCGGGGCGGCCGGCTCCTGCGGCGGCACCCGGCGCCCGGCCGGCGGTGCCGGCACCGGTGCGGACGGGGCGGCCACCGGGACGGGGTCGGGCAGCCCGAGCGCGAGTGCCAGGAAGCCGTCCACCGCGGTCAGCCGGCCCAGCACCTCGGCCGGACGCAGCAGCTCGGCGCCGCCGTGCCACGGCAGTTCGGCCACCTCCTGCCACTCCTCGGGGCCGAGGTCGCGCAGCAGCGCGTCGAGCTTGGCGGTCTCCGCGGTGTACGGCATCCCCCAGGCGGGAACGGGCAGTTCGGCCGGTCGGCGGGCCAGGCACCAGTCCAGCACCTGCTGGCGCAGCGAACCGGGCTGGTCCAGCGGCTCGTCCAGGGAGAGCCAGCCGGCCGCGTCGCGCAGCCGGGCCGCCTCCTCGGCGCACTCCGCGCAGCCGCGCAGGTGCTGCTCCAACTCGGCGGACTCGCGGGGCGGGCAGGCACCGAGGGACCAGGCGCCGAGCAGCGAGCGAAGGGCGTCGTGCCGCTCCTCGTTCATGTCCACCTGCCCCCGTCCACGTCGCCGTTACCGCCCCCGTTGCCGTCCCCGCCGCCGCGTTCCCCCGCCTCGCCGTGCTGCTGCCCGCGGTGCAGGTCGCGGTGCAGGTCGCCGTGCCCGCCCCGGTGCTCCGCGCCGGGCTCCTGGCGGGCGCGTTCGTCGGCCAGTTCGGTGGCCAGCAGCTCCAGGCCGAGCCGCATCCGCTGCTTGGCGGCCTGCTCGCTGATACCGAGCAGCCGGGCCGTCTCCTGGTAGGTGCGGCCGTCGTAGTACGTCACCGCGATGGTCTCACGCAGGGGTTGGGGCAGGGAGTCCACCACGTACTGCATGCGCGCGGCGGTCGCCACGGCGCGGATCTCCTCCTCGCTCGCGCGGGGGCCGCGTTCCGGCGCCCGCTCGGCGCCGCGGCGCGCCCGCAGCCGTTCGACCGCACGGCGGTGGGTGAGCGCGCCGAGCCAGGAGCGCAGCGATCCCTGGGCGGGGTCGAAGTCCTGGGGGTGCTCCCAGACGTGGGCGAAGATCTCCCGGGTGAGCTGGGCGGCGGCCGCCTGGTCGGCGAGTATCCGCCCGGCCAGGCCGTGCACCATCGGCGAGAGCCGGTCGTAGAGTTCGCCGAGCGCGGTCTCCTCGCCGCGGGCGAGACGCCGCTGCAACTGCTCGTCCCAGCGCGGGATCCGGTCCGGGGTGGCCATCAGGAACCACCCTCCCTGCCCGGTTCGCTTGGCGTTACCCCACGGTATCCCGTGGCCGGTCGGCGGCGGGAGTGAATCGGGCAAGAACGGAACCCCTCCTCGTGGTTCGGCGATTGCCCGGGGCACCCGGTTGCGGCTCGTGGAGGGGCGCGGGGGGTGCGGCGGGTCGCGGCCGATCCCGATGGTTCCCGGCGGCGGATCGTCACACGGCGGGACGGTCCGGTCGGGGGACCGTCCGCCGGTGCCGCTGTTCGACCCCCGCTGGACATATGTCGCACGGGTGGTTCGCGAGTGGCGGGCGGGGTGGCGGGGTTGTCCGGCGGTAGGTTCCCGCCAGGGCGTGTCCGACACGCGCTGAGCGGGACCGGTGTCGGCCCGGGCCGGACGAGCGCCGGTGCGAGGCTCGCGAGAGTGAACGGGACAGTATGCACTGCCCTGTCCCCCGATCGCCGGAATATGCCCGAAGCGCTTGCTGCCGTCCGCCCGCCCACCCATCCTGAGGCGTATTCGTGTCGCGACCTGTGCGCGACCGACGAGTTGGCGCGGGCGAGTGGCGCGGGTGGACGGGTCGGCGAACGCCCGGGCGAGCCCCGGGTGGCACCGGGCGAAGAGCGAGGGCCCCGCCGGCCGGCTGATCCGGCCCGATCGGGACGTTGGCCGAACTGCGAGTGCGGGTGGTGGAGCGGTGCAGGTTCTTCAGGTACAGCTTGCGGTGCAGGCGGACCCCTCGGAGGTCGGCCGGGCCCGCCGGTGGGTGCGCTCCCGGCTGCTGAACCACGGAGTGGACCCGGACGCGCCGATGGCCGAGACGGTGGTGCTGGTGGTCTCGGAACTGGTCACCAACGCCGTCGTGCACACCGGCTGTCCGGCCGTGCTGAGACTCTGCCTGCCGGTGGCCGACGACTCCGCGCAGGCCGGCCCGTCCGGTCTGCTGCGGGTGGAGGTGGCCGACGCCAGCCGGACCGCCCCGGTCCCCCGGCACGCCGGTGCGGACGAGGACGCGACCAACGGACGCGGGCTGGAACTGGTCGAGCTGCTCTGCGAGCGCTGGGGCTGGTACCCGGACGGAACGGGCAAGCGGGTCTGGTGCGAGATCGACACCCGGGCCCGGCCGGTGGACCCGATGGCCGGGGTGGACTGGGCGGCATTGGCTCAATAGCGGCTTCCGGGCCGGTCGGGGCGGCAGCGCGGACGCGCCGGCGATCACCGGCCGAAAGCTGACGCAACCATTCCGAATTTCGGACTAGCCATTGACGTGACGTATCCGACTGATCACGCTTGGGTGCGGCTCTCCGTTGCGAGGGGACGCCGAGGGGACGTCCGTCCGCGCCACGGTGCTGCTGTCCAGGGGGATCGCGTCAGCAGGGGGGATCGTGGACCGCCGGGCGCGGCCCGCTCCTCGGCGAGTGCGGAGGGCGCGGCGCGGGTTCAGGGCCCGTGCGCCGCGATCGGATGGCGGCCCGCCACGCTGCGCTCGACGCGCACGCGGTCGGCCGCCGTCCGGCGCGTCGCTCCGGAGGGGCGGATTCCGGCCAGGCGTCAGCCTCTTCCCAGGGTTCACTCAGCTTCACCCGGCTCTCGGCCTCCGGCCTCCGGCTCCCGTGCTCCGGCTCCCGTGTCCGGGCCCCGGACCTCCGCTCCCGGGCCCCGGGTCCGCGCGGGAACCGCCGTCCGGCCGGCGCTACGCCGGGGCGGCCCGGAAGGTGCGCCGGTAGGCGCTCGGCGCCACGTCCAGCCGTCCGCGCAGCTGCAGCCGCAGCGAGGCCGCGGTGCCGAAGCCGGAACGCCGGGCGACCTGGTCGATCGTCAGGTCAGTGCGTTCCAGCAACTGGCGGGCCCGCTCGGTTCGCTGGGTGGTGATCCACTGGCCCGGGCTGGCGCCGGTCTCCTCGCGGAAGCGCCGGGTGAAGGTCCGCACGCTCATGCCCGCCCGGTCGGCGAGCCGGCGCAGCGGCAGCGGCTCCTCCAGGTGCTCCAGCGCCCAGGCCCGGACGGCCGCGGTGCCGGTACCGGTGCCGGTGCCGCCGACGGTCACGGGGCTCGGGGCCTCCACGTACTGCTTCTGGCCGCCGTCGCGCCACGGCGGCACCAGGCAGTTGCGGGCCACCGCGTTGGCCACCGCGCTGCCGTGGTCGCGGCGCACCACGTGCAGGCACAGGTCCACTCCGGCGGCGACCCCGCCGGAGGTGAGGATGTCACCGTCGTCGGTGTAGAGCACGTCAGGGTCCAGCAGGACCTTCGGGTACGTCCGGGCGAAGAGCTCGGTGTAGCGCCAGTGGGTGGTGGCCGGGCGGCCGTCCAGCAGTCCGGCGGCGGCCAGCAGGAAGGAGCCGGTGCAGATCGACATCAGCCGGGCACCGGGCCGGATCCGCCGCAGCGCGGCGGCGAGTTCGGGGGTGAAGGGGGCGTCCGCCAGGTCCGGGTCGGAGTCGTGGGAGGCCGGGAGCACCACGGTGTCGGCCCGCTCCAGCAGTTCGGGCCCGTGGTCGACCGCGATCCGGAAGTCGGCGCTGGTGGCGACCGGGCCGCCGTCCAGGGTGCAGGTGGCCACCTCGTACAGCGGGCGGCCGGCGTCGTCCTTGGCGTTGCCGAAGATCCTTGCGGGGATGCCGAGTTCGAAGGCGATCGCGCCCTCCAGGGCGAGTACCGCGACCAGGTGCGCCATGCCGTTCCTCCCCGGGGCCCCGACCGGAGCGGGGCGCGTCCGGGCCAGGGTACGCGAGGGGGTGGCCCGATCCTTGCGAAAGCTGTCATCCAGGCCACTCGTCCGGGCGGCGCGGGCTCGGGAGACTCGTCCACGTGACCGAACGCAGTGCCATCGCCACCCCCTCCGCCGCCTCCAACGCCTCCAACGCCCCCGCATCCGGCCCCGGCCGGCGCCCCCGGGTGCACTACGCCTGGGTGGTCGCCGCCGTCGCCCTGCTCGTCCTGCTCGGCTCGGCCGGTTTCCGCTCCACGCCCAGCCTGATGATGGACGCCCTGCACAACGAGTTCGGCTGGTCGCTCGGGACGATCTCCAGCGCCACGTCCGTCAACCTCACCCTCTACGGCCTCACCGCCCCCTTCGCCGCCGCCCTGATGGATCGTTTCGGCGTGCGCCTGGTGGTCGTCTGCGCACTGCTGACCATCTCGGTCGGCGCCGGCCTCACCATGCTGATGCGCCAGCCCTGGCAGCTGGTCCTGTGCTGGGGCGTGCTGGTCGGACTCGGCAGCGGCTCGATGGCCGGCGCCTTCGCCACCACCATCACCGGCCGCTGGTTCCAGGCCCGTCAGGGACTGGTCACCGGTGTGCTCACCGCCGCCGGAGCAGCGGGAAACCTGGTCTTCCTGCCGGTCGGCGCCTGGCTGGTCGAGCAGCACGGCTGGCGCTCGGCCGTCGTCGTGGTCTCGCTCGCCGCCAGCGCCGTCGCCGTGCCCGTCCTGCTGCTGATGCGCGAGCGCCCCGCCGACCTCGGCCTGCTCCCGTACGGCGCCACCGAGGCGCCGCCCGAGCCGGTGCGGGACGCCCGCGCCCTGGCCCGCACCCTGCGGGTGCTGCGCGACGCCGCCCGCACCCGGCCGTTCTGGCTGCTGGCGAGCTCCTTCGCGATCTGCGGCGCCACCACCGCCGGCCTGGTCGGCACCCACTTCATCCCGGCCGCCCACGACCACGGCATGCCCGTCACCACCGCCGCGAGCCTGCTCGCCCTGATCGGCCTGTTCGACGTGGTCGGCACCGTCTTCAGCGGCTGGCTCACCGACCGGGTCGACTCCCGGCTGCTGCTCACCGTCTACTACGGGCTGCGCGGGGCGTCCCTGCTCCTGCTGCCGCAGCTGCTCGCCGGCTCGCTACAGCCGCCGATCCTCGCCTTCGTGGTCTTCTACGGCCTGGACTGGGTCGCCACCGTGCCGCCGACCGTCGCCCTGTGCCGCCGTCACTTCGGCGAGGACGCCCCGATCGTCTTCGGCTGGGTGCTCGCCGCCCACCAGGTCGGCGCGGCCGTCGTCGCCGGACTGGCCGGACTGGCCCGCGACGCGCTCGGCAACTACGACCTGACCTGGTACGGCGCCGGCGCGCTGTGCGCGGTCGCGGTCGGACTCTGCCTGGCGCTGGGCACCGGTCGGCCGACCGATCGGGCCGTGCCCGCCCTCTCGTAAGCGCGTTCGAGCGGACGGCTAGGCTCCGCTTCATGGCGCTCACGTTCACCCTGGATCCGAAGCTCGACCCCGACCTGCGCACCGCCGTCGTCCGGCTGTGGACGGACGTGACCAACGCGGGCGGCGCGGTCGGCTTCGTGGCCCCGGTCACCGAGGAGGAGGTCCGGGACACCGCCGACCGCCAGTTCGCCGGGGTCGACCCGGACGGCCCCGACCGGCTGCTGGTCGCGCACGAGAGCGCGACCGGCCGGCTGGTCGGGGTGCTGTTCTTCGCGTCGATGCGCTTCGGACCGATGGAGCACTGGCGGATGCTCAAGCGGGTCATGGTGCACCCGGACTTCCAGGGCCTCGGCCACGGCGCCGAACTGCTCGCCGAGGCCGAACGGGTCGCCCGCGCCTGGGGGTTGGAGGCGCTGCGGCTCACCGCGCGTGGCGGCCTCGGACTGGAGCGCTTCTACGCCCGTTGCGGCTACCGGGAGGTCGGCCGGGTGCCGGCCGCGATCCGGGTCGCCCCGGGGGACGACCGCGACGACGTCACCATGTGGCTGGACCTGCGCTGAACCCGGCCGGGGGCCGGCCGGGGACCCGTCGGGGGCTTCCCCGGCGAGGAGCGGCGGACCCCTGGCCCGAGCCGGGTGTCAGGCATGCTTGACTGGAAGTCCCGCCCCGGCGCGAACCAGAAGGATGTGTCCCAGTGAGCAGCAACGGCCCGCAGAAGTCGCACGCCACGCTCCGCTACACCTCCATGCGGGCGAGCATCTTCCTCGGCTGCCTGCTGGTGGCCCTGCTGCTGGGGCACTTCGGGGTCATCCCGGTGAGCGGCGAGGCCGGGGTGGTCTTCCTGGTCCTGCTGGCCGCGATCGCCTCCGCGCCGCTCAGCTACGTGCTGCTGAGCAAGCAGCGCGACGAGATGTCCTCCCAGATCACCACCAAGGTCGCCGGGATGCGCAGCCGCACCGCCGATCGGATCGCCAGCCAGAACGCCGAGGAGGACGCCGCGGACGACGCCGCCCGCGCGGCCACCGCCGGGCAGAGCTGACGCCGGGCGCCGCCCGCCGTGGCTGCTGATCCTTCCCGGGCCGACCGGCCCGCCGGTGCCGAAGGGGCCGTCGAGGCGGACGGGTCCGCCGAAGTCGCTGAGCCTTCCGGTGCCGACCGGCCCGCCGGTGCCGACCGGCACGCCGGGACGTGGCCGGCCCCCGTGCGCCGCCCCACCGGGCGGGACGTGGCCCGGCTCGCCGGGGTGTCCCAGGCCACCGTCTCGCTGGTCTTCTCCGGTGCCGAGGCCGGTCGCCGGGTCTCCGAGGCGACCCGGGAACGGGTCCGCGAGGCCGCCCGCAGCCTCGGCTACCGCCCGCAGGCGGCCGGCCGTCAACTGCGGCTCGGCCGCAGCGGGATGATCATGCTGGCGGTGCCGAACCTCCAGGGCCCGTTCTTCGGCCGAGTGCTGGAAGGCGTCCACCACGAGGCCGGCCGGCACGGCCTGGCGGTCGTGGTCAGCTCCGGCTGGGGCAGCGAGACCCTCGCCGAGGCCGCCACCGCCGGCCGTTTCGACGGCCTGCTGATCTGCTCCCCGGACGACAGCCAGCTCGGCGAGCTGCCGCCCGACACCCCCGCCGTCTTCCTGGACGCCGATCCCGGCACCGACCGGGCCCGCCCGACCGTCGAACTCGACGTGGCCGGCGGGATGCGGGCCGCCGTCGAGCACCTGGCCGCCCTCGGGCACCGCCGGATCGGGCACCTGCGCTCCACCCACGCCGCGTACACCTTCCGGGTCCGGCAGGCCGCCTTCGAGCAGGCCGTGCGCGAACTCGGCCTGGAGGTCGTGGAGTTGGGCGTGAGCCTGAACGAGGGGTACGCGGCCGCGCGGAGCGTGGCGGGGGAGCTGCTGGAGCGGGCGGACCGCCCGCGCGCGGTGATCTGCGACGACGACGTGGTCGCCTCCGGGGTCTACCAGGCCGCCGCCGAGCGGGGGTTGCGGGTGCCGGACGACCTCTCCGTGGTGGGCATGGACAACGTCGCGGTCTCCGGGCTGCTCGCCCCGCCGCTGACCACCGTCGACCTGCCCGGCGAGGAGCTCGGCCGGGCGGGGGCGGCGGCGCTCGCCGGACTGCTGCGCGGCGAGCGGGTGGAGCCGGTGGCGCCGCTGGCCACCGCCCTGGTGCAGCGTTCCTCGACGGCCCCGGCGCGACCCTGACGGGACTGGGACTGGGACTGGGGCTGGGGCTGCGGCGGCTGCGACCGGGACTGCGCCTCCGCCTCCGCCTCCGCCTACGGCGAAAGGACTGCGCCCGCCGGCCAGACCCCCGGCGGGCGCAGTCGTCTGTGGGGCGGGCCGGTCAGCCCACCGGGAGCGGCTCGGCGGGCTCGACGGGCACTCCGGAGGTGACCGCGGGCGCGGAGCGGAACCAGCGGCGGGCGCCGAACAGCACCAGTGCGCCGAGCGCGATCCCGCCCGCCGCGCACACCGCGACCGGGCGCAGCGAGGAGTCCTCGGCGAGGTGGCCGGAGACGGCGTAGCCGAGCGAGTTGCCGGTGGCGAACAGGGTCACCAGCCAGGCGAAGGCCTCGGTGACCGTACCGGTCGGGGCGAGTTCGGCGACCAGCACGAAGGCGGCCGCGAGCAGCGGGGCGAGCACGATGCCGGAGAGGAAGGCCAGTGCGGCCATCGGGTACGGGCCGGGCAGCGTCACCAGCGGGAGGTACGAGGCGGCCATCGCGAGGGCCATCAGCCAGGTTCGGGTGGCGGTGCTCCGCCGCCAGTTGACCATGCCGTAGGCCAGCGCGCCGAGCAGGCCGCCGAGCGCGGCCAGGGCCAGCAGGGTGCCCCCGCCGCCGGGCAGTCCGCCGGCGTGCCGCTCGGCGTAGGCGATGAAGAGCACGTTCTGCGCGCCGACCGCCCAGCCGGCCCCGGCCAGTCCGATCAGCAGCAGCACCAGGCCCGGGGAACGCAGCGGGCCGAGCAGTCCGGCGGACTTCTCGCGGGCGGGGGCGCGCCAGGCCCGGGCGGGGGCGGCGGTGGCGACGACCAGGGCGCCGGCCAGGCCGAGTCCGGCGGCCACCCAGAGTGCGGCGACCGGGCTGAACAGCCCGGCGATCCCGGCGACGGCCAGCGGCCCGGCCACGTAGAGGATCTGCTGGGAGGCGGAGTCGAAGGCGTACGCGGTGTCGAGCTGTTCGTCCTCGACCACGTCCGGCCAGAGCGAGCGCAGGCAGGGTTCCAGCGGTGGCATCGCCAGGCCGGCGACGGCGGCGCCGAGGGGCGCGGCGACGGGGGAGCCGGGGGCGAGGGCGAGCAGCGCGTACCCGCCGCCGGCGACGACGGCGGAGGCGAGCAGGACGCGGGGCTGCCCGGTGCGGTCGACGATCCGGCCGAGCACCGGTCCGCCGACGGCGGCGGCGAGCGCGTAGACGGAGGTGGCCAGTCCGATCCGGCCGTACGGGACGCCGGCCTCGCGCAGGGCGAGGGCGATCACCAGGGCGGTCATACCGGCGGGCAGGCGGCCGAGCAGGGTGCCGAGCAGGAGTCGGGTGACGTGCGGGGCGCGGAGCAGGGCGAGATAGCCCATCGGTGGTCTTCTCCGGTGTCTGGGCAGGGGAGGGCTGGGAGGGCCGGGACTCCATCAAAGTTATACGTATAACTGCTGGTCGGTCAATCCGGTCGGGGCGCTGGGCTGATGGGGCGTCAGCATCGTTCGTGTCCGGATCCCACCCCGGGGCGGGCTCGGGATTCGGCCCCACCTCAAACAACTACTTTGAACATCTCAAACCTTTACTGCTAACGTATCGACCGTGACCACCTCAGACGCACTGCGGATGCACGGCCCGGGCCCGCGGCCCGGAGCCGCCCGCCCGTGTGCTCTGACCGGTGCTGTGGACAGCCCGCGCCGTTGTCGCGCCATGGGCTGTACGGGCATGAGCTGTACCGCGGCGGCACGCCCCTGAACCGGGGCCCGAGCCTCTCCCACGTCCGGCCCCGTGCCGTGCCGCCTCCTCCGCCCCACACCCCACCGTCAGCAACGCCCTCCCCCGGAGTCGCACCCCCATGTCCACAGCGCCCGAGGCGACCTCGTCGCCGTCCGTGCTCGCCCGCATCCGCAAGACGCCGTTCTGGGTGCAGATCGTCGCCGGCCTCGTGCTCGGCGTCGGCCTCGGCTACCTGGCCCGTGCCGCCGACATCTCCTGGCTGGCCACCACCCTGGAGACCATCGGCAAGATCTTCGTCCAGCTGCTCAAGCTGGCCGTGCCACCGCTGGTCTTCACCGCGATCGTGGTGAGCGTCGCCAACCTGCGCAACGTCACCAACGCGGCCCGGCTGGCCACCCGCACGCTGCTCTGGTTCATGATCACCTCGCTGGTCGCGGTCGGCATCGGCCTCGGCCTGGGCCTGCTCACCAACCCCGGCCAGGGCACCAACCTGAAGACCGAGGGCCTCAAGGCACTCGACTCCAAGGGCACCTGGATCGACTTCCTGACCGGGATCTTCCCGACCAACATCGTCGACGCCTTCGTCAAGGTGAACGTCCTGCAGATCGTCTTCATGGCGGTCGTGGTCGGCGCCGCGATCATCAAGCTCGGCACCAAGGCCGAGCCGGTCCTCAAGCTCAGCGAGACCGTGCTGGAACTGACCCAGACCGCCCTGTGGTGGGTCATCCGGCTCTCCCCGCTCGGCACCCTCGGCCTGATCGGCAAGTCCGTCGCCAAGTACGGCTGGGACCTGCTCAAGCCCTTCGCCACGCTGACCCTCGACATCTACGTCGGCTGCGCGCTGGTGCTGTTCGTCGTCTACTCGCTGGTGCTGCGCTTCGCCGCGGGCCTCAACCCGCTGCACTTCTTCAAGGGCGCCTGGCCCGCCATCCAGCTGGCCTTCGTCTCCCGCTCCTCGGTCGGCACCCTGCCGGTCACCCGCCGCGTCACCGAGCGCCTCGGCGTCCCGAGCGAGTACGCCTCCTTCTCGGTGCCGTTCGCCGCGACCACCAAGATGGACGGCTGCGCCTCGATCTACCCGGCCGTCGCCGCGATCTTCGTCGCCCAGGTCTACAACATCGAGCTGGGCATCAAGGACTACATCCTGATCGCCTTCGTCTCGGTCGTCGGCTCGGCCGCGACCGCCGGCCTCACCGGCGCGATCATCATGCTGACGCTGACCCTGTCCACCCTGGGCCTGCCGCTGGAGGGCGTCGGCCTGCTGCTCGCCATCGACCCGATCCTGGACATGATGCGGACCGCGACCAACGTCGCCGGTCAGGTGGTCGTGCCGATCGTGGTCGCGGCACGGGAGCGGATCCTGGACGTGGCCGCGTACAACAACCCCTCCGGGGACCTGTACGAGGAGGACGCGCCGAAGGCCGCCGTCCCGGTCCTGGCCGACGCCAAGGGCGCGGTCACGGCCTGATCCGGGTCTTCGGGCCGTCCGGGTCTTCGGGCCGGGCGGGTCTTCCGGTCGCCCGGGTCTTCGGGCCGCCCGGGTCTCCTGGCCGCCCGGGTCTCCCGGTCCGGTTGTCCCGGCCAGTTCACCGCTGGGTGTGCGAAGGGCCCTCCCCCGATGGGGAGGGCCCTTCGGCGTTCCTCGTCACCCCTTCCCGGTGCGCCTCCGGGAGGAGGCGGGAGGCCCGGAAAAGGCAGGGGGCCCGCCGCGATGGGCAGGCCCCCTTGGGTGCTGCTCTTGTGCTCATGGTGACGGCTGTCGGGAGCCGCCGGCGGACCCGAAGGGGTCCCGAGCGATCAGAACATCAGAGGATGGTCAGACGGCGGTGACGTTCTCCGCCTGCGGGCCCTTCGGACCCTGGGTGACGTCGAAGGTGACCGCCTGGTTCTCCTCCAGCGAACGGAAGCCGTTCGCGTTGATGGCGGAGTAGTGGACGAAGACGTCGGGGCCGCCGCCCTCCTGGGCGATGAAGCCGAAGCCCTTCTCAGCGTTGAACCACTTGACGGTTCCCTGAGCCATGCCGTTCTCCTTGCGATGCGTGTCGGGGGCCACACCGTGTGGTCCCCGGTCCGCTGCGCTGATCGCCCTGCCTCCGGACGAGTCCGAAGTTTTTCGATATTGCTGAAAAACTACAAAAAGCCCGCGGTTACATGCTCCGCAGGCTTCAAGTACTGCAAGGGGAATCAAACTGCAACTGAGGGCAACGCTAGCATGCGGCCGCTGTGACGACCAGGGGTCACTTGCCCTGCGGACGGGGCGTGTCGTACGCCCCCGGGAACGTGCCGGGAGAGCGCTGGGAGCGGGCGCTGGAAGGCGCGTTGGAGGCGTGCACGGCTCTGACGAGGGGCGTTCCCGCGCGTGTCGGGTGGCCGGTGCGGGCCGTCGTGAACAGCGGGCATACGCTGCGGGGAAGCGCACGAACAGCAAGGGAGCGGCGCAGTGGCAGCACCGGACGCGCAAAAGCGGGAGCCCGACGAGCCCGAAGGGAACACCCCGGTCAGGCCGCGGGTCGGCCATATTCAGTTCCTGAACTGCGTCCCCCTCTACTGGGGCCTCGCCAGGACCGGGAACCTGCTCGACCTCGACCTCACCAAGGACACCCCCGAGAAGCTGAGCGACCAGCTCGTCGGCGGCTCCCTCGACATCGGGCCGATCACCTGCGTGGAGTACCTGCGCAACGCCGACGACCTGCTTGTCCTGCCCGACATCGCGGTCGGCAGCGACGGCCCGGTGATGTCCTGCCTGATCGTGAGCAAGGTGCCGCTCGCCGACCTCGACGGCCGCCGGGTCGCCCTCGGCTCCACCAGCCGCACCTCCGTCCGGCTCGCCCGGCTCCTCCTGGAGGAGCGCGAAGGCGTGCGCCCGGACTACTTCAGCTGCCCCCCGGACCTCAGCGCGATGCTCGCCGAGGCCGACGCCGCCGTCCTGATCGGCGACCCGGCCCTGCGCGCCTACCTCGGGCAGGCCGCCGACCTCGGGCTGACCGTCCACGACCTCGGCGAGATGTGGAAGGAGTGGACCGGGCTGCCGTTCGTCTTCGCCGTCTGGGCCGTGCGCCGCGAGTTCGCCGAGCGCCGCCCCGAGCTCACCGCGGCCGTCCACCGGGCCTTCCTGGAGTCCCGCGACCTGTCGCTGGTGGAGGCCGCCAAGGTCGCCGAGCAGGCCGCCCGCTGGGAGGCCTTCGGGGCGGACGTGCTGGAGCGGTACTTCAGCGAGGCGCTCGACTTCTCGCTCGGTGAGCGGCAGCTGGCCGGGGTGGCCGAGTTCGCCCGGCGGGTCGCGCACGACAGCGGCTTCGCGCCGGACGTGGCGGTGCGGCTGCTGGAGCCGGCGGCGTTGCCGGTCGGGCGGTAGGCGGTAGGCGGTAGGCGGGAGGCAGTCGGGCGGTAGGCGGGAGGCAGTCGGGAGGCAGTCGGGGGATGGGCCCGGCGGCGGGGTGGGTCGCGGGTCGGAATCGCGGGTCGGAGTCGCGGGTCGGAATCGCGGGTCGGAATCGCGGGTCGGAGTCGCGGGTCGGAGTCGCGGGTCAGAGGGGAGGCCCGGCGGGTCGGGTGCGGTCGGGCGGTCGGTGGTCGTGACGGCCGGACGGCGGTTCGCCCGGCCCGGTACGGTCTGCTCCCGAGGCGCGTCCGGCAGAGTTGCGCGGGGTGCGGTTCGGGAGCGGCGTACGCGGCCGGGCACCCGCCCGGAGCCGCGCGTGCGCGTGCGAGGGGAGCGTGCGGGGCATGCGGGCACTGGGGTCGGACGATCCGCGCCGGGTGGGCGCCTACCGGCTGCTGCGGCGGCTCGGCTCGGGCGGGATGGGCCGGGTCTACCTCGGCCGGACGGCCGGTGGCCGCACCGTCGCGGTCAAGGTGGTGCGGACCGAACTCGCGGACGACCCGGAGTTCCGCGCCCGCTTCCGCCAGGAGGTGGCCGCCGCCCGCAGGGTCGGGAGCACCTGGACGGCGCCCGTCCTGGACGCCGACACCGAGGGCGAGCAGCCCTGGGTCGCCACCGGCTACGTCGCGGGCCCCGCGCTCGCCGACGCCGTCCAGGAGCACGGGCCGCTGCCCGAGGTGTCCGTCCGCGCCCTCGGCGTCGGACTCGCCGGGGCGCTCGCCCACGTGCACGGGCTCGGCCTGGTGCACCGCGACGTCAAGCCCTCCAACGTGCTGCTCACCCTGGACGGACCGCGGATGATCGACTTCGGGATCGCCAGGGCCCTGGACGCGACCAGCGGGTTCACTCGTTCGGGTTATGTAGTGGGCTCGCCCGGCTTCATGTCACCCGAGCAGGCGAACGGACAGACCGTGGGACCGGCCGGCGACGTCTTCTCGCTCGGCGCCGTCCTGGCCTTCGCCGCCAGCGGCGTCCACCCCTTCGGCGAAGGCGTCAGCGCGGCCGTCCTGCTCTACCGGGTGCTGCACGAGGAACCGGACGTGACCGGGCTGCCCGAGGGGCTGCGGTCGGTCGTCCTCGACTGCCTGGCCAAGGACCCGGCCGCCCGGCCCACCCCGCAGCGGCTGGCCGCGCAGCTGGACCCGGACGGCGCGGCCGCCGCCCGGCTGCCGCGGGGCGACTGGCTGCCGGCGGCGCTGGCGGCGGGGGTGGGACGCAGCGCGGTGGAGCTGCTGGACCTGGAGGGGGCCGAAGCGGGCCCGGTCGGGGGCGAGGGCGCGGCCGAGCGCGGGGCCGAGCGCGGGGCCGAGCGCGGGGCCGAGGGCGGGGCCGAGGGCGGGGCCGAGGTGGTGCGGACCCCGACCCTGGTTCCGGGGGGCCGTCCGGTGCCACGGGCGGTGCCGGAGCCCGAGCCGGTGCGCAGGGGGCGGACGGATCCATGGACGCGGCGGGCCGGGCTGGCGGGGGCGGCGGTGCTGGTGGCCGCGGTGCTCGGGGGCGGCGGGTACGGGCTGTACGCGATGACCCATCGGCCGGACCCGGTGGTGACGGGGCCGTCGGCCTCGGCTTCCGTGTCGGCCGCCACTACGGTGTCGGCCGTCGCCACGGTGTCGCCGTCCGGGGCCGGTGCGACGGGCGGGTCGTCCGCGACGGGTGCGACGGGCGCGGTGGGTGCGACGGGCGGCCCGAGCGCAGTGCCGGCGGCGTTCCTGGGCACCTGGAGCGGCGACATGGTGACCGACAAGGGACTGCCCGGCGGCACCACCACGCTCACCGTCCGCCAGGCGGCGATCGGTCAGGAAGCCACCACCAGCCGCAACGCCCTCTCCGGACTGATCTCGATCAGCTGTGAGGGCGCCTGGACGCTCCGGTCGGTCTCCGACACCGTGCTGGTGTTCCAGTCCCGGCTGGTGAAGTCGTCGATCCCCGGCGCCTGCACCGGTGGCTCCGACACGGAGACGCTCACCCTCCAGGCCGACGGGACGATCCGCTTCACCTCCGCCGACCCGGCGGCGGGGAACCCCACCGGGACGATGCGCAGGGTGGACGGGGCGAAGGGGTGAGGGGGTGAGGAGGGTGAAGGGGTGAGGGGGCGAAGGGGTGAGGAGGGTGAGGGACTGAGGGTTGGGGAGGTGAGGCGGGGCACGCCCCGGCGGGCTGCGGCGCAGTTCAGCGGGCTGACGCGGGCGCCCGAAAGGCCTGGCGTAGGCTGGTTCGGCCGTACCCCAGTAGCACTTGAGAGAGAGAAGGCCGTCAGGTGACCGAGCTCGCAGCGACCACCCTCGATGCGTCCAGCACCGACCTGCAGGCCGTGCTCGACCGGGCCGCCGCCGGCGGCCGGATCACCCCGGAGGAGGCGCTCGACCTCTACCGGTCCGCGCCGCTGCACGCGCTCGGCTCCGCCGCCGACGCGGTGCGCCGCCGCCGCTACGCGGGTACCGAGCACATCGCGACGTACATCATCGAGCGCAACATCAACTACACCAACGTGTGTGTGACGGCGTGCAAGTTCTGCGCCTTCTACGTGCCGCCGAAGAGCGACAAGGGCTGGTCCCGCGAGCTCGACGAGATCCTGCGCCGCTGCGCGGAGACGGTCGAGCTGGGCGGCACCCAGATCATGTTCCAGGGTGGCCACCACCCGGACTACGGCGTGGAGTACTACGAGCGCGCCTTCTCGGCGATCAAGGCCGAGTTCCCGCAGCTGGTGATCCACTCGCTGGGCGCCTCCGAGGTCGAGCACATGTCCCGGATCTCGGGCGTCTCCATCGAGGAGGCCATCACCCGGATCCACAAGGCGGGCCTCGACTCCTTCGCCGGCGCCGGCGCCGAGCTGCTCCCGGAGCGGCCGCGCAAGGCGATCGCCCCGCTCAAGGAGTCCGGCGAGCGCTGGCTGGAGATCATGGAGGCCGCGCACGGCCTCGGCGTGGAGTCCACCTCCACCATGCTGATGGGCACCGGCGAGACCAACGCCGAGCGGATCGAGCACCTGCGGATGATCCGCGACGTGCAGGACCGCACCGGCGGCTTCCGTGCCTTCATCCCGTACACCTACCAGCCGCAGAACAACCACCTGAAGGGCTCGACCCAGGCCACCGTCTTCGAGTACCTGCGGATGATCGCGATCGCCCGCCTGTTCCTCGACAACGTCGCCCACATCCAGGGCTCCTGGCTCACCACCGGCAAGGAGGCGGGCCAGCTGTCGCTGCACTACGGCGCGGACGACCTCGGCTCCGTGATGCTGGAGGAGAACGTCGTCTCGGCCGCCGGTGCCAAGCACCGCTCCAACCTGACCGAGCTGATCCACCTGATCCGCGCCGCCGACCGCGTCCCGGCACAGCGCTCGACCACGTACGAGCACCTGCGGGTGCTGGACGACCCGGCGAACGACCCGGTCGATCCGCGGGTCGCCTCGCACATCGCCTCCACGGCGATCGAGGGCGGCACGGCGCACCCGGAGCTGAAGATCCTGGACAACTGAGTCCTGCGCGTCCTGCGCGTTCTTCGCGTCCATCGAGCCCGTTGGAGTTCTTTGCCGGGGGGCTCGTCGAGTCCTTGGAGCCCGAACCGGTGCTGACCCTCCACCGGGCGGCCCTTGTGCTGCCCGACCCGGCCGATCCCACCGTCCCGTCCTTCGCCGACGGGGCGGTGGTGGTGCGCGGCGAACTGGTCGAGGCCGTCGGGCCGTACAGGGAGCTGGCTGCGGCGCACCCGTCGGCGCGGGTGCGGGACTGGGGCGCGGCCGCCGTGCTCACGCCCGGGCTGCGCAACCCCTGGGGGCAGCGGCTGCTGGAGCGGGACTACCACCCGGACCCGCGCGAGGAGATCGGCGTCGAGCCGGTGGCGGACGGGCTGGTGGGCTGCACCGACGAGACCCGGTACGGGGCGAGCGCGCGACGCGGGCTGCAGCGGATGCTCGGGTACGGGGTGACGGCGGTGGCCGGGCCGTTCGAACGGGCCGCGGTGCGGACGGCGGTGGCGCGTTCGGGGCTGGGGGCGCTGCCGGGGGCCTCCGGTGCCGGCGCGGGGTCGCTGGACCCGCTGGCGGTGCTGCCGCTGGCGCTGGCCGTGCACGGCCGGGTGGCGGCCGGTGGGCGGGCGGACTTCGCGGTGTTCCCGATGGCGTCGGCGCTTCCGGTTCTGCCGGCGCTGCCGGAGCTTCCGGTTCTGTCGGAGCTTCCGGTGCTTGCGGTGCTGCCCGGGGAGAGTGCGGGTGGGGTGCGGCCGGTGCCCGGTGGGTGCCTGGCGACGGTGGTGGGCGGGCGGTTGGTG
Organism: Kitasatospora sp. NPDC101157; assembly: GCF_044768255.1. Lineage (NCBI taxonomy): Bacteria > Bacillati > Actinomycetota > Actinomycetes > Kitasatosporales > Streptomycetaceae > Kitasatospora > Kitasatospora sp. NPDC101157. The sequence goes on from NZ_JBIWPL010000001.1 coordinate 125,697, forward strand.
TACCGGCGGCGGTGACCCCTCGGCGGTGACCCCTCGGCGGGAGCCGGTGACCTGAGGCCGGTGGGCGGCTGTCAGTGACCGTGACCGGCCGGTGTGACGTACTCATCAGTATTCGGATTGCCTTGGCGCGTACGGAACTTGCTTCGTGTGCACCCGAACTGCCGCGCTCTCCCAGGGGGGTGATTGCCATTTCGCCGTGACCTGAGGGCCCGCCAGCGGATACGATCCCGGACAGCTCACTCCGTACCGTCACCACACCACCGCCCGTGCCCGCGGGCGGCGGGGCCGTGTCCCCGGCCCCGGAGGCAAGCCAGGACAGGAACCATGCGAACCGCGACCGTCCCCCCGCCGCGATCCCCGCGGTTGGGCCGTGGTTGGTACCTCGCCGCCGTGCTCAGCGCCGTGCTGGCCGTCGGGATGTGCCTGCTCGGTTGGCGCCAGGCCGACCAGGCCGACCGGATCGCGGCCCATCCGGTGAGAGTCGAGGGTGTCGTCACCCAGCTGCCGACCGGCGGCGGCACGTACAGCGCCGTCAGCTACAAAGTGAGCGGCCAGCCGCACACCGCGGCCGCGCTGCCGCTCGCCGACGGCGCCAAGGTCGGCGACCCGGTCTGCCTGGAGCACGCGGCCGACGACCCGGGAGCCGTACGGGTCTGCGGCGACACCTACCCCCAGCCGGTCGGCGTGGGGCTGGCCCGGTTCAGCGTGCCGGTCGCCGTCGTGCTGTTCCTGATCTGCGTGCTGCGCATCCGGCGCCACCGGCGGGCCTTGGCGGTCCGTGCCGGGCAGGGCCGGCTGGCTGCCAACCTCGCGCTGGCGACCGGGGCGCTGGCCGAGGGGATGCCCGCGATAACCCAGGGCAAGCGCTCCCGGCGCAGGCGGCGCGCGGGCGGGCGGCGGGGATCGCACCAGGGCGGGTGACCGGTGGGGGCGGTCGGCGGTCGGTTCGTGCCGGTCGGTGGATCGGCAGGGCGGCCGGTGGTCGGGTTCGTGCCGGTCGGGCCCGTGGTGCTCTCCCGGTGTGCCCCGTTGGTCGGGACGCCCGTCACAGGGTGAAGAATGGGGGGCGTGACCCGAGCCTCCCTGGACAAGCAGCCGCACGAAGTCGCCGCCATGTTCGACGACGTCGCGGCCAAGTACGACCTCACCAACGACGTGCTCTCCCTCGGCCAGGCCCGCGCCTGGCGCCGGGCGGTGGCCGAGGCGGTCGACGCCGGACCGGGGGACCTCGTGCTCGACCTCGGGGCCGGCACCGGCACCTCCTCGCTGCCCTTCGCCGAGGCGGGGGCCAAGGTCGTCCCGTGCGACTTCTCGGTCGGCATGCTGACCGAGGGCAAGCATCGCCACCCCGAGCTGCCGCTCACCGCCGGCGACGCCACCCGGCTGCCGTTCGCGGACGACACCTTCGACGCGGTGACGATCTCCTTCGCGCTGCGCAACGTCCAGGAGACGGAGACGGCGCTGCGCGAGATGCACCGGGTCACCAAGCCCGGCGGCAAGCTCGTGATCTGCGAGTTCTCCACGCCGACCTGGACGCCGTTCCGGACCGTCTACACCGAGTACCTGATGCGCGCGCTGCCGCCGGTCGCCACCGCCGTCAGCAGCAACCCGGACGCGTACGTCTACCTCGCCGAGTCCATCAGGGCCTGGCCGGACCAGCCGGCGCTGGCCGCCCGGATGCAGGAGAGCGGCTGGTCGAAGGTCGCCTGGCGGAACCTGACCGGCGGGATCGTCGCGCTGCACCGCGGGTACAAGTCCGCGTAGCGGGGGCGGGCGTGGGGTGAGGGCGGGTGGCGGGTCGTGCTGCCCGTCCCGTTCCGCGCCGCCCGGTCCGTTCGGCGTCGCCCGTCCCGTTCCGTCTGTCCGGCCCTGTCCCGTCCGGTCCCGTCCGGTCCCGTCCGGTCCCGTCCGGTCCCGTCCCGCGTCGGGGCGCGGGCGACTCCGGTGGCGTGAGCGGAACTAGACTGCCGGAGACAAAAGCCGCCATCCCCCGCCGCAGCTCCAGGAGTGTGTCCACGTGTCCGAGACCGCAGCCGATCTGACGAAGCCGGACAGCACGGTCGAGAGCACCGCCGACGTCATCGTGGTGGGCGCGGGCCCGGCCGGCTCCACGACCGCGTACTACCTCGCCCAGGCGGGGCTGGACGTGCTGCTGCTGGAGAAGACCGCATTCCCGCGCGAGAAGGTCTGCGGCGACGGCCTGACCCCGCGCGCCACCAAGCAGCTGGTGGACATGGGCATCGACGTCTCCACCGAGAACGGCTGGCTGCACAACAAGGGCCTGCGCATCATCGGCGGCGGCGTCCGGCTGGAGCTGGACTGGCCCGAGCTGGCCTCCTTCCCGGACTACGGCCTGGTCCGCAAGCGCGCCGACTTCGACGAACTGCTGGCCCGTCAGGCCGAGAAGGCCGGCGCCCGGCTCTACGAGCGCTGCAACGTCAGCGGGCCGGTCCTGGACGACCGTACCGGCCGGATCGTCGGTGTCACCGCCAAGCTCGGCGAGGAGAAGCGGCCGGTCACCTTCCGGGCCCCGCTGGTGGTCGCCGCCGACGGCAACTCCACCCGGCTCTCGCTCGCCATGGGCCTGCACCGCCGCGAGGACCGCCCGATGGGCGTCGCCTACCGCACCTACTTCAACTCGCCGCGCCACGACGACGACTACCTGGAGTCCTGGCTGGAGCTGTGGGACACCCGCGGCGGCCAGCGCAAGCTGCTGCCCGGCTACGGCTGGGTCTTCGGCATGGGCGACGGCACGTCCAACGTCGGCCTCGGCATCCTCAACTCCTCGCCCGCGTTCGGCGAACTCGACTGGCGAGAGGTGCTCAAGGCCTGGTGCGCCGGCATGCCGGAGGAGTGGGGCTACACCCCCGAGAACATGACCGAACCGATCCGCGGTGCCGCGCTGCCGATGGCCTTCAACCGGCAGCCGCACTACACCCGCGGCCTGCTGCTCGTCGGTGACGCGGGCGGCATGGTCAACCCGTTCAACGGCGAGGGCATCGCCTACGCGATGGAATCCGGCCAGATCGCCGCCGGCGTCATCGTGCAGGCCCACGCCCGCCTCACCGAGGGCGGCCGCGAGCGCGCCCTGCAGGCCTACCCGCGCATCCTCAAGGACGTGTACGGCGGCTACTACACGCTCGGGCGCGCGTTCGTGAAGATGATCGGCAACCCCAAGGTGATGCAGCTCGCCGCCCAGCACGGCCTGCCCCGGCCGCTGCTGATGCGCTTCACCCTCAAGCTGCTCGCCAACCTCACCGACCCGAAGGGCGGCGACGCGATGGACCGCGTGATCAACGGGCTGGCGAAGGTCGCGCCCAACGCCTGATGCGCGGGTGCCTGACGGCGGGTGCCGGGGCGCTCAGGCCTTCGCCTCCGTCTCCTTTGCCGTCCTCCCCGCCTCCTCGCCCGCCGTTTCCTCCGCCTTCTCATCCGCCATCTGATCCGCCGCCTCATCCGCCGCCTCCTCGGACCCGTCGAGCGGGCGCCGGGAGGCGGCGGAGCGCTGTTCGACGTAGGCCAGGCGTTCGGCGAACACCCGGGCGGCGTCGGGGGTTAGTGTCCGCAGGGCCACGAGGGCGCTGAAGACGACGTCGCAGAGCTCGTGCTGGACGTCCTCCCAGGTGTGGGTGACGCCCTTGCGCGGGTTCTGACCGGTGGCGCCGATCACCGCCGCTCCGACCTCGCCGACCTCCTCGGAGAGCTTGAGCAGCCGCAGCAGGCGCTCCTCCTGCGGCGACTGCGTGCTGTGCTCGTCCAGCCATGCGACCAGGTGGTCGACGCTCTCCCAGATCCGGCTGTCCATGCGGTGCTGCTCCCTGCGGTGTCGTTGGTGCTGCCACCGTACGGGAGCGGCAACGGGGGGTGGGACCGGGCGGCTGCGCCCGGCCCTCCCGCCGGTCGGCCGCCGGTCAGTGCTTGCCGATCTTCACGTTGCGGATGTTCACGGGGACCTTGGGGTAGCCGTCGCCGGGGCCGTTCTGGTCGTCCTCGCCGGCGGCTGCAATCTTCTGCAGGACGTCCAGGCCGGCCGTGACCCGGCCGAAGGGGGTGTAGGCGGGGGAGAGTTTGGTGTCCTTCCAGACGATGAAGAACTGGCTGCCATTGGTGTTCGGACCGGCGTTGGCCATCGCCACGGTGCCCGCCGGGTAGGTGGCGCCGGTCAGGTTCTCGTCCGGGAAGGAGTAACCGGGGCCGCCGCTGCCCGTCCCGGTCGGGTCCCCGCACTGCAGTACGTAGATCCGCTGGGTGGTGAGGCGGTGGCAGTGAGTGCGGTCGAAGTAGTCGTGCTCGGCGAGGAACCGGAACGAGAAGGTGGTGCAGGGCGCCTTGTCGGTCAGCGCCTCGAAGGTGATCGGGCCCTGGTTGGTCCGCAGGGTCGCGTGGTACGGACGGGCGGCCTTCTGGGCGTCGAAGACCGGGATGCCCTTGAAGTTGTCGGCCGGGACGGCGGGCGCGTAGGTGCAGGCCGCGCTCTGGGCGGGGGTGGCGCCGGACGGCGCCGCGACGGCGGTGCCGGTGCTCGCCGCGAGCGGGAGGACGGTGGCGGCGGCGACCAGCGCCCAGTGCCTGCGCTTCACGTGACGGGCCTTCCGTGGGGTGGTGGACGGCATGCTTGTCATGGAGGCATCATCCACGGCCGGGTAGGTCTCCGGTAGGGGGCGGGGCGGCTGGGACTCCATTGTTCGCGTGGTGGTGATGGTTGGCCAGCTGTGTGCCCGGGAGGCCGGCTGGTCCGGCCTGCGGGCCTGCGGGCCTGCTGACCTTGGACCTGCGGACCTTGGGCCTTGGGCCTTTGGGCTTTGGGGCTCGGGCCTGTGGGCTTGCGGGGCCGCCGGACTCGCGGCTACGGGGTGGGGGCCTTCGGTGCGGAGTCGGGTTCCCGGTCGGTCCGGGCGGAGGTGAACAGCCCGGCGCGGGCTGCCAGGGCGGCGGCGTCGGCGGCCCGCTCGGCGGTGCCGGCTTCCAGTGGTTCGCCGGTGACGAACAGCCGGTAGTAGAGCGGCGCGGTGGCGGCCCTGATGACCTCGGCGCCGTCCGTCCCGGTCGGCAACTCGCCGCGTGCGACGGCCCGTTCGGCGACCACGGCGGCCTGGCGGTGGCGGGCCGCGAAGAACTGGCGAAGGGCCGCCGCGCCGGTGTCGGAGCGTTGGGCGGCGGCGATCAACGCGGTGGGCGTAGGGCTCTGCTCGGGGTCGGTGAAGACGGTGAACACCTCCTCGGTGATCCGGCGGAGGTCCTCCTGGAGGTCTCCGGTGTCGGGTAGGGGCCAGGGCTGGTCGGCCGAGGCGGTCAGCGCATCGGCGACCAGGCCGTCGACCCCGCCCCAGCGTCGGTAGATGGTCGCCTTGTGGACGCCGGACCGGGTCGCGACCGCCTCGGCGGTGAGTCCGTCGTAGCCCTTCTCCGTGACCTCGGCGAGCGTGGCGGCTACCACGTCCGCTCGGACGCGGGCGCTGCGGCCGCCCGGGCGCGGAGACGGCGTGCGGAATTGCCGGTCGGGGTGGGCGGCCTCGCTCAAAGTCGACTCCAGTCGCATTAACACTTGCTGCGGGGTGGCGGTCGTGCCATGCTCATCGTAACGCGACTGAAGTCGCATTACGAGAGGAGCTGTGTGACCGCCACCGTCATCCCCGACCCGACCACTCTTCACCCGCTCGCCGGCCACGACCGAGTGGTCCTGCTGCGCCCGCTCGTCACCGACCCGAGGATCGAGGTCGGTGAGTACACCTACTTCGACGACCCCGACGGGGCCACCCGCTTCGAGGAGCGCAATGTCCTCTACGCATACGGGCCCGAACGGCTGGTGATCGGCAAGTACTGCGCGATCGCCACCGGAACCCGCTTCCTGATGGCCGGGGCTGCCCATCCGACCATCGGTGTGTCCACCTTCCCCTTCACGATGTTCGGCGGCAGCTGGACGGAGCAGACCCTCGACATCGTCACCGGCCTTCCCAGCCGGGGCGACACCGTGGTCGGCAACGACGTCTGGTTCGGCTTCGGTGCCACCGTCCTGCCCGGCGTCCGAATCGGCGACGGAGCGATCATCGCGGCCGGTGCGATGGTCACCACCGATGTTGAGCCCTACACGATCGTCGGCGGCAACCCCGCCCGCCCGATCCGGCACCGCTTCGACGATGCCGACATCGAACGCCTGCTCCGCGCCGCCTGGTGGGACTGGCCGGTCGAACTCGTCACCGAGCACCTCCGAGCCATCATGTCCGGCACCCCAGCCGACATCGAGGCCATCGCCGACGCGAACGGCCTCCTCGCCTCCTGACCCGTTGGCACCCGGCCGGGGCATTGATCACCGGCGGCCCGGTGCGCGAGGATGGCGCCCCCTTGCCCCAGCCCTCACCCCGTCCGCCGCTGAGCCACACGCCCAGCTCCTGGGTCCGTCCGACGCCGTACGGTCCTCGCACCCGCCGGTTCCGTTCGCTCGGAGGGATCCTCCTCATGCCTGCCTCCATGTCCTCATCCTCATCGGTTCTTCGTGATCTGCCGGTCCTGCTCGTGGCAGTGGTCTGGGGATCGAGCTTCCTCGCCGTCCAAAAGGTGGCCGAGCCCGGAACGGTCGTGGCGATGCTCGTGCTGCGTTTCGGGCTGGTGCTGCCGCTGCTCGGGCTGGCGGCGTGGCAGGCCCTGCGGAGACTGACCCGCGCCGAGTGGCTCGGCGGCGCCGCACTGGGCCTCGTCCTCAGCGGGATCTTCCTGCTGGAGACCTACGGCGCTGTGCACACCTCGGCCACCAACGCCGGGCTGATCATCAGCCTCGCCATGGTGCTCACCCCGCTCGGCGAGAGCGCCCTCGGCCGGACCGCACCACCGCGAGCCTTCCTCGCGGCCGCCGGACTGGCCGTCCTCGGCGTCGCCCTGCTCACCGGCGACGGCGGACTGCGCCCTCCGACGCTCGGCGACCTCCTGGTACTCGGCGCCGCCCTCGTCCGCTCCGCGTACGTCCTCGCCATGGCCCGCACCAGGGCTGTTCGCGACACCGACATGCTCGCCGTCACCTGGATCCAACTCGCGGTTGCCACCACAGTGTTCGCCGTCGTCGCACTCGCCGTCGGGCCCGCCCCGTGGACTGTCGCGCTCGCGTACGGAGCCGGCCAGTGGGCCTGGCTGCTGCACCTGTCCTTGTTCTGCACACTCTTCGCCTTCTTCGTTCAGATGTGGGCCGTCCGGGCCACTTCGCCGTCCCGGGTGAGCCTGCTGCTCGGTACCGAACCGCTCTGGGCCGCGCTCTTCGGCATCACCGTCGCCGGGAACCGGATGGGCCCGCTCGCCCTGCTCGGCGGGGCCCTGGTCCTGGTCGCCACCGAGTGGGGCCGGCGCACCGCCCCCGCACCGCTCCCGACCAGGGGCGAGGAGGGGACAGACGCGGCGGCCAACGCGAGCACCGGGGAGCAGACGCGGGAGCCGACCCCGGCGTGATCCGTCGTCGCGGTCACCGGCGCCGCCACAGCGTCCGACGGGCGTAGTCGACGGTGACCGCGCCGAGCAGCGGGCCCCAGGCCACCAGGGGCAGGTACGCGGCCGTCATCACCAGGCCCGCGAATCCGTGCGGCGCATCCGGCTCGGCCAGGTTGTGGGCCCAGCGGCCGAACAACCCCTCCAAACCGAGGGCGGTGAGTATCGCCGAGCCCAGCAGGGCCGGCACGATCGCCGCGAGCGGCTGGACCCGGCGGCCGCCGATCAGCGGGAGCCACCGGGGCGCCACCAGCCCCCAGGGCCGGACCAGGCCGAGGGTCAGGAAGGCCAGTGCCTCCGCCAAGGCGCTGAGCACCACGCAGTAGACCGTGCCCCAACCCGGCTGGTGCGCCCCGTAGGCCGCGGCCGTCGCCCCGCTGAAGCCGACCGGGACGCCGAAGCCGAAGACGATCCGCCACACCCCCGAGGGGACGGCGCTCAGGGCGGCCGCTTTGGCGGCCAGTTGGGCCCAGCGGGGTGCGGCCTCGACGGCAACGCCCGGTGTGCCGTCGGCACCGGCTCGGTGGATGGCAGTGGCACGGGCGTTGAACACGAGCTTCGACATGGTGCGCTCCTTCCGGCCCGACCCCATCGGCCGGTGCGATGACTCAAGACTGGAGGTCCACCAGGGGCCCACGGCAGTGCCGATCGGGCTGTTCCCGCTGCTCAACCGGCCTGTGAAATATGCCGATCGGCACAGGTGGACCCGCCGTGGCCCGTCGTACTGTGACGGCAGTCGAAGAGTCCACGAGAGGCGGTGACGATGACTCAGCTCCTGTCCCTGGCCGTCCCGGCCCTGTTGCTGCCGGCCTGGCTGCTCCGCGGGCGTTACGGATCGGCGGCGGTGGCCACCGTGCTGGGCGCGGTGTCGGTGGCGGTCTCGGTCGTCGTCTGGTTCGCCGGCCACTGGACGGAGGCGGACCGCTGGGCCGGGCTGGTCGGGCTGGCCGAACTGGCGGGCCTGCTGCTGGCGGTGGTCCTCAGCCTGCGCGCAGAGGACGGCCCGCGGTGTGCGGCGGCCGCGTGGACGGCGTGCGGAGCGGTCGCGCTCTGGCCATCCCGGTTCGACGGGCCCGTCGACGCGCTCACGCTCTTCGGGTTCGGATCGATGCTGTCCCTGCCGACGGTGCTGATCGGGCTCTACCTGCGTGGTCTGGACGAGGGCCGGGCCCGCGCGGTCGCCGAGGCCAGGCGGGCTCAGCGGATCGAACTGGCCCATGACCTCCACGACTTCGTCGCGCACGATGTCAGCGGCATGGTCGCCCAGGCACAGGCGGGGGCGTACCTGGCCTCCGTCGACCCGGCGCGGACGGCCGAGATGTTCGAGCGGATAGAGCAGGCGGGGCAGCGGGCCCTGGCCTCGTTGGACCGAACCGTGCAGTTGCTTCGCAACGAGGAGGTGGCTGGACGCAATCCACAGCCGGGCCTCGCGGAACTGGTTCAGGTGGCGGAGCAGTTCGCAGCCGCAGACGGGGCCGAGGTCCAGCTGGAGCTGCCGGAGCAGCCGGTCCCGCGCGAGGTGGGCGGGACGGTCCACCGCATCGTCGTCGAGGCGCTGACCAACATCCGACGGCACACCCGGGGCGCCCGCCGGGTCGAGATCCGGGCCCGCCGCGCCGGTGAATGGCTGGAGCTGACTGTGACCAACGACGGCCGCCCGCCCGCCCCGGTTGCCCGCCCCCGTCGTGGCGGCGGCAGCGGGCTGCCAGGACTGGCAGCGCGAGTGGAGGCCCTTGGCGGTGCGTTCGAGGCAGGTCCGGACGGGCAGGAGGCCTGGCGCGTGGCGGCGAGGCTGCCGTTGGCCGGGCCGGTGGAACGGGGGCGTCCGGAGACCCCGAAGAGGACCAGTGCGGGTGCAGGGGAGAAGAGCGGATGAGCAACAGTGCGAGGTCGATCCGGATCCTGGTCGCAGATGACCAGGCCGATGTCCGAAGCGCGTTCCGGATGATCCTGGATGTCCAACCGGACATGACGGTGGTGGCTGAGGCGGCGGACGGCGCCGCAGCGGTGGAGGAGGCGAAGAGGCTCCGACCGGACGTGGTGCTCGCGGACATCCGGATGCCGAAGCTGGACGGTCTGGAGGTCACGAGGCAGTTGGCCGGCCAGTGCAAGGTGATCGTGGTGACCACCTTCGACCTGGACGAGTACGTCCATACGGCCTTGCGGCACGGTGCGGCGGGCTTCCTGCTGAAGCGCTCCGGGCCGGTACTGCTGATCGAGGCAGTCCGAGCGGCGATGGCCGGGGACGCGTTGATCAGTCCACAGATCACGGTCCGGCTGCTGCAGCACATGGCGCTGCCCGGATCCAGCCCGGCACCCGGGCCCGCGACGGCAGCAGGCGTACCGGGTCCGTTGATAGCCGGCCCGGTGGAGGAACTGACCGAGAGGGAGAGGGAGATCGCTGAGCTGGTGGCCGACGGAGCGACCAACGCCGAGATCGGAGCCCGGCTCTTCATCTCACCGGGAACGGTGAAGAACCACCTCGCCAACATCCAGCGCAAGCTCGGCGCCCGCAACCGGGTGGGCGTCGCGGCCTGGGTGTGGGAACAGGCAGCCAGTAACCGGTAACCGGCTGCCTGGCCCGCGGAGCGAGAGCGGATCACTGGAGGAGGCCCGCACAAGGGCGAGCCCTGACAACGGGAGGAAGGCAAGGCGAGAGGTGGAGGCGGGCCGAGAGATTTGAGGGCCGCACCAAAGGTAGGGCCTGCCCGCAACGGGCGGCGGAGCCGCGATAGCGGAGGCGGAGGAGGAGGGCGAGGACGAGGGCAGGCCCCCAGGGCCCCACCCGCACGTTGCCGGAGCTGCGAGCGCGCAGCAGCTCGGCGCTGAGACCGGCCGGCTCAGCGCACGTGAGCCCGGCAGCAGGTGGGCAACCCTGGCGCGGGCGGCGGGCGGCGGGCGGCGGGCGGCGGGCGGCGGGCGGCGGGCGGCGGGCGGGGGGAGGGGGAGGGGGAGGGGAACCCCACGACAACTTCGCGCCCTTGTGAACGAAGGGTCAAGCAAGCGTTCCTCCCTCCGCCACCCCTCCGAGTGAGCCGCCATAACACGTCAACATGACGCCCGGAAATTTGCCATCGCCGACGCATAGTTGATATAGGAACTCGTCCCTGACCAGCCGCTTCAAAGATGAATGCGACTGCTTGTGACCATTTGACTCCTTTGCGTTGACAACTCTGGGCATGTTCACATTCGCCACCATTCACATGGTGTCGTAGATCACAAAGATGGCGACGAACTGCGTGTCGCAGATCACAAGCCACCGGGCATAGGATGCGCTCGTTCCAGGCTTTGTGAACTGCCTCACATGAGGTGGATCTCGGGAACTGGGACGCGGGTTCACCTCAGCGTGACCCGTCGGTTCCGATCTGCAGTCAAGGACGACTGGACGGAGGGAGCGGGGGCTATGAATGCCTACGCGCCGATCCTCGTACTCGGTGCCATCGCGGCGGCGTTCGCGGTCGGTTCCGTCGTGATGGCCTCACTCACCGGCCCCAAGCGCTACAACCGGGCCAAGTTGGAGGCGTACGAGTGCGGCATCGAGCCGACCCCGCAGCCCGTGGGCGGCGGTCGGTTCCCGATCAAGTACTACCTGACGGCGATGCTCTTCATCGTCTTCGACATCGAGATCGTCTTCCTCTACCCCTGGGCGGTGACCTTCGACGCGCTGGGGATCTTCGGGTTGGTCGAGATGCTCCTGTTCATCGCCACCGTCTTCGTCGCCTACGCCTACGTCTGGCGCCGCGGCGGCCTGGAGTGGGACTGAGCCCTGGAGCGGGACTGAGCCGGGGGCGGCGCCGCCGCCCTTGTGAACGAGCGGACAAGCTCCAACGAGCCGGACGTCCTCCCCGGGCTCCCCGGACGTTCTCCCGGGTTCCCCGGGCGCACCCCGGAGGCTCCCCGGGCGCAGCGCCGGACGTACCAGAGGACTTGAGGGCATTGAGAGGGATCTGATGGGAATCGAGGAGAAGCTGCCGAGCGGCTTTCTGCTCACGACCGTGGAGACGGCCGCCGGCTGGGTGCGCAAGGCGTCACTCTTCCCGGCCACCTTCGGTCTGGCCTGCTGCGCGATCGAGATGATGACCACCGGCGCCGGCCGCTACGACCTGGCCCGGTTCGGCATGGAGGTCTTCCGGGGCTCCCCCCGGCAGGCCGATCTGATGATCGTGGCGGGCCGGGTGAGTCAGAAGATGGCCCCGGTGCTGCGCCAGGTGTACGACCAGATGGCCAACCCGAAGTGGGTCATCTCGATGGGCGTCTGCGCCTCCTCCGGCGGGATGTTCAACAACTACGCGATCGTCCAGGGCGTCGACCACATCGTCCCGGTGGACATCTACCTGCCCGGTTGCCCGCCCCGCCCGGAGATGCTGATGGACGCCATCCTGAAGCTGCACGACAAGATCCAGCACGAGCCGCTGGGCGTGAACCGGCGCCGCGCCGAGGAACTCGGCGAGGCCCTGGCCCTCAAGGCCACCCCGGTCAGCGAGATGCGGGGGCAGCTGCGATGAACGAGCAGGTACCCGAGACCCGCCGCGAGCAGCCGGTGCGCGAGATCCCCGTCGAGGTGGTCGGCCGGCGCCAGGGCATGTTCGGCACCCGGGGCAGCGGCGACACCTCCGGCTTCGGCGGCCTGACCGCCCCGATCGTGCTGCCCGGTCCGAGCGAACGCCCGTACGGCGGCTGGTTCGACGAGGTGGCCGACGAGTTCGAGGGCGCCCTGGAGGAGCAGGGCCTGGACCCGGCCGAGGTGATCGACAAGACCGTGGTCGACCGCGGCGAGCTGACCTTCCACCTCGACCGCGTCCACCTCCTGAAGGCCGTGCGCACCCTGCGCGACGACCCGGCGCTGCGCTTCGAACTGTGCCTGGGCGTCAGCGGGGTGCACTACCCCGGCGACAAGGGCCGCGAGCTGCACGCGGTCTACCACCTGCGCTCGATCACCCACGGCCGGCTGATCCGGCTGGAGGTCACCGCGCCGGACGCCGACCCGCACATCCCCTCCGTGGTCAGCGTCTACCCGACCAACGACTGGCACGAGCGCGAGGTCTACGACTTCTTCGGCCTGGTCTTCGACGGCCACCCGGCGCTCACCCGGATCATGATGCCGGACGACTGGCTGGGCCACCCGCAGCGCAAGGACTACCCGCTCGGCGGCATCCCCGTCGAGTACAAGGGCGCCCAGATCCCGGCACCCGACCAGCGGAGGTCGTACAGCTGATGAGTACTCAGCACTACGAGGAAGCAGACGCCCGCGAGACCACCGAGGGCCGGGTCTTCACCGTCACCGGCGGCGACTGGGGCGAGGTGGTGGAGGCGGTCGGCCGGGCCGACGACGAACGCATCATCGTCAACATGGGCCCCCAGCACCCGTCCACCCACGGCGTGCTGCGGCTGATCCTGGAGATCGACGGCGAGACGGTGAAGGAGGCCCGCTGCGGCATCGGCTACCTCCACACCGGCATCGAGAAGAACATGGAGTTCCGCAGCTGGGTCCAGGGCACCACCTTCGTGACCCGCATGGACTACCTGACCCCGCTGTTCAACGAGACCGCCTACTGCCTGGCGGTCGAGAAGCTGCTCGGCATCACCGAGGACGTCCCGGAGCGGGCCAACGTCATCCGGGTGATGATGATGGAGCTCAACCGGATCGCCTCGCACCTGGTCTGCCTGGCCACCGGCGGCATGGAGATCGGCTCCACCACCCTGATGATCTACGGCTTCCGGGACCGCGAACTGATCCTGGACGTCTTCGAGCTGGTCACCGGCCTGCGCATGAACCACGCGTACGTGCGCCCCGGCGGCCTGGCCCAGGACCTGCCCCCGGGCGCGGTGGACCAGATCCGCGAGGCGGTCCGCACCTTCCGCTCCCGGATGCACGAGTACGACAAGCTGGCCACCGCCAACCCGGTGTTCAAGGCGCGCCTGGTCGACGTCGGCTTCCTGGACCTGGCCGGCTGCCTGGCCCTCGGCGCCACCGGCCCGATCCTGCGTGCCACCGGCCTGCCGCACGACCTGCGCAAGACCGACCCGTACTGCGGCTACCAGGACTACGACTTCGAGGTCGCCACCGCGGACACCGCCGACTCCTACGGCCGCTTCCTGATCCGTCTGGAGGAGATGAAGCAGTCGCTGCGGATCGTCGAGCAGTGCCTGGACCGGCTGCGCCCGGGCCCGGTCATGGTGGCCGACAAGAAGATCGCCTGGCCCGCCCAACTGGCCGTCGGGCCGGACGGCCTGGGCAACTCGCTCGACCACATCCGCAAGATCATGGGCACCTCGATGGAGGCCCTGATCCACCACTTCAAGCTGGTCACCGAGGGCTTCCGGGTCCCGGTCGGCCAGGCGTACGCGGCGATCGAGTCGCCCAAGGGCGAGCTGGGCGTGCACGTGGTCAGCGACGGCGGGACGCGCCCGTACCGGGTCCACTTCCGGGATCCGTCGTTCACCAATCTGCAGACGATGGCGGCGATGTGCGAGGGCGGCCAGGTGGCCGACGTGATCGTCGCGGTGGCCGGGATCGACCCGGTGATGGGAGGCGTGGACCGGTGACCAACGTCGAACTCGGACTGCCGGCGCTGCCGGCCCCGCCCTACCCCGAGGAGGTGCGCGCCCGGCTGGCCGCCGACGCCGCCGAGCTGATCGGCCGCTACCCCCAGGCCCGTTCGGCGCTGCTGCCGCTGCTGCACCTGGTGCAGGCCGAGGAGGGCTTCGTCAGCCCGACCGGGATCCGCTTCTGCGCCGAGCAGTTGGGCCTCACCACCGCCGAGGTCACCGCCGTCGCCACCTTCTACACGATGTACCGGCGGCGCCCGGCCGGGAAGTACCACGTCGGGGTCTGCACCAACACGCTGTGCGCGGTGCTCGGCGGAGACCAGATCTTCGCCGAGCTCCAGCAGTACCTGGGGATCGGCAACAACGAGACCACCGAGGACGGCGGGATCTCGATCGAGCACATCGAGTGCAACGCCGCCTGCGACTACGCCCCCGTGGTGATGGTCAACTGGGAGTTCTTCGACGACCAGACGCCGGAGAGCGCCCGGCAGCTGGTGGATGACCTGCGGGCCGGCCGCGAGGTGCGGCCGACCCGCGGCGCCCGGCTGTGCGGCTTCAAGGAGACCGCCCGGATCCTGGCCGGCTTCCCCGACGAGCGCCCCGGCGCCAACGACGAGTCCGGCGCCGGCGGCGCCCCCTCGCTGGCGGGCCTGCGGCTGGCGCGCGGTGAGGCCCTGCCCGGCACCCCGGGCGCCAAGGTCGTCTCCCCCCGCCACGAGGCTCCCCGTCACGAGGAGCTCAACCACGAGCCCCGTCACGAGGAGCTCAACCACGAGCCCCGTCACGAGGAGCTCAACCACGAGCCCCGTCACGAGGAGCTCAACCACGAGCCCCGCCACGAGGAGCCGGGCAAGAACGGCAAGGCCGACGGCCAGGAAGGGACCGAAGCGTGATGACCTCCGCCGAGCCGGCCGAGAAGCTGCTCACCCCCGTCCTGTCCGACCCCTGGGACGACAGCCGCCCGTGGACCCTGGCCACCTACCGCCGCCACCACGGCTACGAGGGCCTCAAGGCGGCCCTCGCCATGCCCCCGGACGACGTGATCGCCTTGGTCAAGGACTCCGGCCTGCGCGGCCGCGGCGGCGCGGGCTTCCCCACCGGGATGAAGTGGCAGTTCATCCCGCAGAACGACGGCAAGCCGCACTACCTGGTGGTCAACGCCGACGAGTCCGAGCCGGGCACCTGCAAGGACATCCCGCTGCTGTTCGCCAACCCGCACTCGCTGATCGAGGGCATGGTGATCGCCTCCTACGCGATCCGCTGCGACCACGCCTTCATCTACCTGCGCGGCGAGGTCGTCCCGGTGCTGCGCCGCCTGCACGCGGCCGTCGCCGAGGCGTACGAGGCCGGGCTGCTGGGCCGCGACATCCTCGGCTCCGGCGTGAACCTCGACATCACCGTGCACGCCGGCGCCGGCGCGTACATCTGCGGCGAGGAGACGGCGCTGCTGGACTCGCTGGAGGGCCGGCGCGGCCAGCCGAGGCTGCGGCCGCCGTTCCCGGCGATCGCCGGCCTGTACGCCTGCCCGACGGTGGTCAACAACGTCGAGTCGATCGCCTCGGTGCCGGCGATCCTGGCCCGGGGCAAGGAGTGGTTCAAGGGCCTGGGCACCGAGAAGTCCCCGGGCTTCACGCTGTACTCGCTCTCCGGCCACGTCACCAACCCGGGCCAGTACGAGGCACCGCTCGGGATCACCCTGCGCCAGCTGCTGGACCTCAGCGGCGGCGTCCGGGCCGGCCACCGGCTGAAGTTCTGGACCCCGGGCGGCTCCTCCACCCCGATGTTCACCGACGAGCACCTCGACGTCCCGCTGGACTACGAGGGCGTCGGCGCGGCCGGCTCGATGCTCGGCACCAAGGCGCTGCAGGTCTTCGACGAGACCACCTGTGTGGTGCGGGCGGTCACCCGCTGGACCGAGTTCTACGCCCACGAGTCCTGCGGCAAGTGCACCCCCTGCCGGGAGGGCACCTACTGGCTGGTCCAGCTGCTGAAGCGGATCGAGGCGGGCGAGGGCGTCGAGGGCGACCTGGAGAAGCTCCTCGACATCGCCGACAACATCAACGGCAAGTCCTTCTGCGCGCTGGGCGACGGCGCGGCCAGCCCGATCGTCTCCTCGCTCAAGTACTTCCGGGCCGAGTACGAGCAGCACCTGGCCGAGCGCCGCTGCCCGTTCGACCCGGCCGCCTCCACCGTCTGGGCCGACGGCCCCCGCCCCGGCCACCAGTCCGCCACCGAAAGGGAGGTGCACGCGTGACGATCACCGAGCCGACCGCCTCCGGGAACGACACCGCGGTCGAACTGGTCACGCTCACCATCGACGGCGTCGAAGTGAAGGTCCCCAAGGGCACCTTGGTGATCCGGGCCGCCGAGACCATCGGCACCCAGATCCCGCGCTTCTGCGACCACCCGCTGCTGGACCCGGCCGGCGCCTGCCGGCAGTGCATCGTGGAGATCGAGGGCCAGCGCAAGCCGGTGGCCTCCTGCACGATCCCGGTCGCCGAGGGCATGGTGGTGCGCACCCAGCTGAGTTCGCCGGTGGCCGAGAAGGCGCAGCGCGGCGTGATGGAGCTGCTGCTGATCAACCACCCGCTGGACTGCCCGGTCTGCGACAAGGGCGGTGAGTGCCCGCTGCAGAACCAGGCGATGTCCACCGGCGACGCGGACTCCCGCTTCGAGGGGATGAAGCGCACCTACGAGAAGCCGGTGCCGATCAGCAGCCAGGTGCTGCTGGACCGGGAGCGCTGCGTGCTGTGCGCGCGCTGCACCCGGTTCTCCCAGCAGATCGCCGGTGACCCGTTCATCGACCTGGTGGAGCGCGGGGCGCTGCAGCAGGTGGGTACGGGTGAGGGGGACGACTTCGAGTCGTACTTCTCCGGGAACACCATCCAGATCTGCCCGGTGGGCGCCCTGACATCGGCGGCTTATCGTTTCCGCTCGCGCCCCTTCGACCTGACCTCCTCGCCGAGCGTGTGCGAGCACTGCTCGTCGGGCTGCGCCCAGCGCACCGACCACCGGCGGGGCAAGGTGCTGCGCCGGCTGGCGGGCGAGGACCCGGCGGTGAACGAGGAGTGGAACTGCGACAAGGGCCGGTTCGCCTTCCGCTACGCCCAGCAGCGCGACCGGCTGACCACTCCGCTGGTGCGGGTGGACGGCGAGCTGGTGCCGGTGTCCTGGCCGGAGGCGCTGGCCCGGGCGGCGGAGGGGCTGCGCGGGGCCCGTACGGGTGTGCTGGCGGGCGGCCGGGTGACGGTGGAGGACGCGTACGCGTACGCGAAGTTCGCCCGGGTGGTGCTGGGCACCAACGACGTGGACTTCCGGGCCCGCCCGCACAGCGGTGAGGAGGCGGACTTCCTGGCCGCGGCGGTCGCCGGGCGCGGGGTGGACGTGGACGGCACCGGGGTGGGCTACGAGCGGCTGGAGCAGGCCCCGGTGGTGCTGCTGGCGGGTTTCGAGCCGGAGGAGGAGTCGCCGATCGTCTTCCTGCGGCTGCGGAAGGCGAGCCGGGCGGGGGGCCTGAAGGTGTTCTCGGTGGCGGCGTTCGCCTCCCGGGGGCTGGCGAAGCTGCGCGGTGCGCTGCTGCCGGCGGCTCCGGGCACCGAGCCGGAGTGGTTCGCGGCGCTGGCCGCCGGCGAGCCGTTGAACGACGACGCGGGCCGGGCGGCGGAGCTGCTGCGCCGGCCGGGTGCGGTGATCCTGGCGGGTGAGCGGCTGGCGTCGGTGCCGGGTGCGCTGACGGCGGTGCTGCGGCTGGCGCACGCGACCGGGGCCGAGCTGGCCTGGGTGCCGCGCCGGGCGGGCGAGCGCGGGGCGGTGGAGGCGGGTGCGCTGCCGGGCCTGCTGCCGGGCGGGCGTCCGGTGGCCGCGGCGGCGGCCCGGGCGGAGGCGGCCGCGGTGTGGGGGGTGGCGGAGCTGCCCTCGCGTCCGGGGCGGGACACCGGTCAGATCCTGACCGCGGCCGTGCAGGGCGACCTGGATGCGCTGCTGGTCGGCGGGGTGGATCCGGGCGACCTGCCGGATCCGGCGCTGGCCGCGGAGGCCTTGGCGGCGGCGTTCGTGGTGTCGCTGGAGCTGCGGCCGTCGGCGGTGACCGAGCGGGCCGACGTGGTGCTGCCGGTGGCGGCGGTGGCGGAGAAGGCGGGCACCTTCCTGGACTGGGAGGGCCGGGTGCGGATGTTCGAGGCCGCGCTGAAGCCGGACCAGCAGATGGGCCGCCACCTCCAGTCCGACCTGCGGGTGCTGACGATGCTGGCGGACGCGCTGGGCCACCGGCTGGGCCTGGCGGACGTACGGGCGGCCCGGCTGGAGCTGGACCGCTTCGAGCCGTGGCGGGGCGACCGGGCGGCCGCTCCCGCGGCACACCCGGCGGTGCTGCCGCGGCCGGCCACCGGCCAGGCGGTGCTGGCGGGTTGGCGCCTGTTGCTGGACGAGGGCTCGCTCCAGCAGGGTGATCCGCACCTGGCGGGCACCCGGCACCGGGCGGTCGCCCGGATCTCGCCGACCACCGCCGAGGAGGTCGGTGCCCGGGAGGCCGGTGCGGTGGAGGCCGGTGCGCGGGCGGTCGGCGCGCTGCGGCTGACCGGCCCGGCCGGTTCGCTGGTGCTGCCGCTGGAGATCACCGAGTCGGTGCCGGACCGCACGGTCTGGATCCCGCTCAACTCCACGCCGGGCGGTGCCCACCGCGCGCTCGGCACCACTGTCGGCCACCTGGTGACGATCGCCGCGGCCGAACTCGATCAGGCCGTGGCCGTGGCCGTGGCCGTGGCCGGCACCGGCAGCGGCCAGGGCACCGGCACCGGCGACGAGGCCGGTTCCGAGCCCCGGGAAGGGGAGGTCCGATGACTTCGCAGCCGTACGAGACGCTCCACTTCTTCGGCCAGGACCCGTGGTGGCTGGTGCTGCTGAAGGCGGTGTTCTGCTTCGCGTTCCTGGTGCTGACGGTGCTGGTCGCGATCGTCTGGGAGCGCAAGGTGGTGGCCTGGATGCAGTTGCGCATCGGGCCGAACCGGCACGGCCCGTGGGGCCTGCTGCAGTCGCTGGCGGACGGCGTGAAGCTGGCGCTGAAGGAAGACCTGGTGGTCAAGGGCTCGGACAAGGTGGTCTACGTCCTGGCCCCGATCGTCTGCGCCATCCCGGCGTTCATGGCCTTCGCGGTGATCCCGTTCGGTCCGCCCGGCAACGAGGTGTCGGTCTTCGGCACCCGGACGCCGCTGCAGCTGACCGACTTCCCGGTGGCGCTGCTGTACGTGCTGGCGACGGCCTCGGTGGGCATCTACGGGATCGTGCTGGCGGGTTGGTCCTCGGGTTCGACGTACCCGCTGCTGGGCGGGCTGCGCTCCTCGGCGCAGATGATCAGCTACGAGATCGCGATGGGCCTGTCCTTCGCGGCGGTGTTCATCTACTCGGGTTCGATGTCGACCTCGGAGATCGTGGCGCACCAGCAGCCGACCTGGTTCGCGGCGCTGCTGCCGGTGTCGTTCATCGTGTACGTCATCGCGATGGTGGGCGAGACCAACCGGGCGCCGTTCGACCTCCCGGAGGCCGAGGGCGAGCTGGTGGGCGGTTTCAACACCGAGTACTCCTCGCTGAAGTTCGCGATGTTCATGCTGGCCGAGTACGTGAACATGGTGACGGTCTCGGCGGTGGCCTCGACCCTGTTCCTGGGCGGCTGGCGGGCCCCGTGGCCGGTCTCGGCGTTCTGGGCGGGCGCCAACCACGGCTGGTGGCCGATGCTGTGGATCACGCTGAAGATCCAGCTGCTGCTGTTCTTCTTCATCTGGCTGCGCGGCACGCTGCCCCGGTTCCGCTACGACCAGTTCATGAAGCTGGGCTGGAAGGTGCTGATCCCGGTCTCGCTGGTGTGGCTGGTGCTGATCGCGAGCGTGCGGGCGCTGCGCAACGAGGGGTACGGCTTCGGCCAGGTGGTGCTGTACGTGGGCGCGCCGGTGGGCGCGGTCCTGCTGCTGGCGCTGGTGCGGGACTTCCTGCGCAAGCAGCCCGTGGAGGCCGAGGCGCCCGGGGACGGTCCGGCCAGGGGCGAGTTCGACCCGATGGCGGGCGGGTACCCGGTGCCGCCGCTGCCCGGCCAGGTGCTCCCGCCGGTGCCGCGCCGTCCCGGCCGTGCCCCGAAGCAACTCCAGGACGCCCTCAACGGGGCCGACCATTCCGAAGGGAGCTGATCCGCGATGTCGTCCGACCAGACGGGCCGGCCCGAGCGGGCCGACCGGCCGTCGATCCTCGGCCCGGCCGCCGGTTTCGGCGTGACCTTCAAGGCCATGTTCAAGAAGCGGCTCACCGAGCAGTACCCGGAGCAGAAGAAGCCGACCGCTCCGCGCTTCCACGGCCGCCATCAGCTGAACCGGCATCCCGACGGCCTGGAGAAGTGCGTCGGCTGCGAGCTGTGCGCCTGGGCCTGCCCGGCCGACGCGATCTACGTGGAGGGCGCCGACAACCGGGACGAGGAGCGCTACTCCCCGGGTGAGCGCTACGGCGCGGTGTACCAGATCAACTACGCCCGCTGCATCCTGTGCGGGCTGTGCATCGAGGCCTGCCCGACCAGGGCGCTGACCATGACCAACGAGTACGAGCTGGCCGACTCCTCCCGCAAGGACCTGATCTTCACCAAGGAGCAGCTGCTGGTGGGCCTGTCCGAGGGCATGGTCGACACCCCGCACGCGATCTTCCCGGGCACCGACGAGGGCGCCTACTACCGGGGCGAGGTCACCGCGGCGGCGCCGGGGACGGTCCAGCAGGAGCGCACCGACCGGGAGAAGGAGGTGCGGCCGTGATCGCACATCTGGCGGCGGCGAGCGGGACGACCTCCACCGGTGAGGCCGTCCAGTTCTGGGTGCTCGCGGTGATCGCGGTCGGCGGCGCGCTGGGCATGCTGCTGATGCGCAAGGCCGTGCACAGCGCGCTGTGCCTGGCGGCCACCATGCTGGCGCTGGCGGTCTGCTACATGGCCCAGGGGGCGGTGTTCCTGGGCGTGGTGCAGATCGTGGTCTACACCGGCGCGATCATGATGCTGTTCCTGTTCGTGGTGATGCTGGTCGGCGTGACCAGCGAGGACTCCCTGCGGGAGCAGCTGAAGGGCCAGCGGTTCGCGGCGGTGCTGTGCGGGCTGGGCTTCGGAGTGCTGCTGATCGCCGGGATCGCCAACGCGAGGCTGAGCCACTTCACCGGGCTGGCCGAGGCGAACGCCGAGGGCAACGTGCCGGGTCTGGCCCGGCTGATCTTCACCCGGTACGTGTGGGCCTTCGAGGTCACCGGCGCGCTGCTGATCACCGCGGCGATCGGCGCGATGGTGCTGACCCACCGCGAGCACGTGAAGGCGCCGAAGACCCAGCGCGAGCTGGCGGCGCAGCGGGTGCGGGACAACGTCCAGGTGCCGCCGCTGCCGGCGCCGGGCGTGTACGCGCGGCACAACGCGGTGGACGTGCCGGCGCTGCTGCCGGACGGCACGGTCGCCGAGGACTCGGTGATGGCGACGCTGCGCGAGCGCGGCCAGGTCCGGGACGTCAGCCAGGCGATGCTGCGGCGGATGGCGGAGCTGGAGAACAGCACGGCGGACTGGCTGGGCCGTCCGTCCTCGGAGCGGCCCCCGGTGGGCGGTCCGCGCAAGTCCCTGGAACCGGTGCCGAACCACGAGAGCGGCGAGGAGGACGCGCAGTGAACCCGGTCAACTACCTGTACCTGTCGGCCCTGTTGTTCACCATCGGGGCGTCCGGAGTGCTGATCCGGCGCAACGCGATCGTGCTGTTCATGTGTGTCGAGCTGATGCTGAACGCCTCGAACCTGGCGCTGGTGACGTTCTCCCGGATGCACGGGACCCTGGACGGCCAGATCATCGCCTTCTTCACGATGGTGGTCGCGGCGGCCGAGGTCGTGGTCGGCCTCGCCATCATCGTGTCCATCTTCCGGACCAGGCACTCCGCTTCGGTCGACGACAGCAACCTGATGAAGCTGTAGGCGGAGGACCTTCGGTGAACTCTCTCATTCCGCTGCTGGTGGCGGCTCCGCTGGCCGGCGCCGCCCTGCTGCTGCTCGGCGGCCGGGCACTGGACCGGTTCGGCCACTGGCTGGCCACCGCGCTCGCCGCGCTCTCGTTCGGCTTCGGCCTGGTGCTCTTCGCGGACATGCTCGGCCGTGACGCCGAGCACCGGGCGGTGACGGAGCACCTGTTCAGCTGGGTGTCGGTGAACGCCTTCCAGGCGGACGTCTCGTTCCGGCTGGACCAGTTGTCGATGACCTTCGTGCTGCTGATCACCGGGGTGGGCACGCTGATCCACCTGTACTCGGTGGGCTACATGGCGCACGACGAGCGCCGGCGCCGCTTCTTCGCGTACCTGAACCTGTTCCTGGCCGCCATGCTGCTGCTGGTGCTGGCGGACAACTACCTGCTGCTGTACTTCGGTTGGGAGGGCGTGGGCCTGGCCTCGTACCTGCTGATCGGCTTCTGGCAGCACAAGCCGAGCGCGGCGACGGCGGCGAAGAAGGCCTTCATCGTCAACCGGGTCGGTGACATGGGGCTGTCGATCGCGATCATGCTGATGTTCGCGGAGTTCGGCTCCTTCGCCTTCACCCCGGTCTTCGGGGCGGTGCACGAGGCGAGCGAGGGCAAGCTGACGGCGATCGGCCTGATGCTGCTGCTGGCGGCCTGCGGCAAGTCGGCGCAGGTGCCGCTGCAGTCCTGGCTCGGCGACGCGATGGAGGGCCCGACCCCGGTCTCGGCGCTGATCCACGCGGCCACCATGGTGACCGCCGGGGTCTACCTGATCACCCGCTCCGCGGCGATCTTCGACCTGGCGCCGGACGCCCGGACCGCCGTGGTGGTGGTCGGCGCGGTGACGCTGCTGTTCGGTGCGATCGTCGGTTGCGCCAAGGACGACATCAAGAAGGCGCTGGCCGGCTCGACCATGTCGCAGATCGGCTACATGGTGCTGGCGGCCGGGCTGGGCCCGATCGGCTACGTCTTCGCGATCATGCACCTGGTGACCCACGGCTTCTTCAAGGCCGGGCTGTTCCTCGGCGCCGGGTCGGTCATGCACGGCATGGACGACGAGGTGAACATGCGTCACTACGGCGGCCTGCGCAAGCACATGCCCTGGACCTTCGCCACCTTCGGCCTCGGCTACCTCGCCATCATCGGCTTCCCCGGCCTGTCCGGCTTCTTCTCCAAGGACCGGATCATCGAGGCGGCCTTCGCCGAGGGCGGCACCGAGGGCTGGATCCTCGGCCTGTGCACGCTGGTCGGCGCGGCGGTCACTGCGTTCTACATGACCCGGGTGATGCTGCTGACCTTCTTCGGCGAGGAGCGCTGGCAGCCCGACGCGGAGGGCAACCTGCCGCACCCGCACGAGGCGCCGAAGACCATGGTGATCCCGATGGTGCTGCTGGCCTTCGGCTCGGTGTTCGCGGGCGCGCTGTTCGACATCAACGACTCCTTCCTGAAGTGGCTGGAGCCGGTCACCGGGCACAGCGAGGGCAACTCGCCGCTCGGCTCCTGGACCGTCACCGGGCTGACCACGGTCTGCATGCTGGTCGGCCTGGGACTGGCGTACGTGATGTACGGGCGCTCGCCCGTCCCGGTGGTGCCGCCGGTCGGTTCCCCGCTCACCCGGGCGGCCCGCCGCGACCTGCTGCAGGACGACTTCAACCACGCCGTGCTGGTGCGGCCGGGTTCGGCGCTCACCGCGACCCTGGTGTTCCTCGACAGCCGCGGCCTGGACGGCTTCGTCAACGGCCTGGCCGCCGCCATCGGGGGTCTGTCCGGCCGGCTGCGGCGGGTCCAGAACGGCTTCGTCCGCTCGTACGCGCTCTCCATGTTCGGCGGCACGCTGGTGCTGGTCGCCTCGACTCTCCTGATGAGGTCCGTCTGATGCATCGCCAACATTCCACCCGGGGGGTGCGGCCGTGAGCGCCCTGCTGACCGCCACCTGCGCCGTCCCGGCGGCCGGCGCGGTGCTGACCGCCGCCCTGCCCGCCGGGGCGACCGAGGCCCGGCGCCGGGCCACCAAGACCGTCGCGCTGGCCGTCTCGGCCGTCACCCTGGCGCTGGCCGCCGCGGTGGCGCTGCGCTTCGACCCGCACGGCGCCCGCTACCAGCTGACCGAGTCGTACAGCTGGATCCGCTCCTTCGGCATCACCTTCTCGCTCGGCGTGGACGGCATCGGCGCGGTGCTCGCCCTGCTCACGGCGGTGCTGGTGCCGATGGTGATGCTGGCCTCCTGGCACGACGCCGATCCGGGCCCGGCCGCGCCGGACGGGACCGTCGACCCCGGCACCTTCGAGCGGCGCCGGCGGACCCAGGGCTTCTTCGCCCTGATCCTGGCGGTGGAGGCGATGGTGATCGTCTCCTTCTACGCCACCGACGTCTTCCTGTTCTACGTGTTCTTCGAAGCCATGCTGATCCCGATGTACTTCCTGATCGGCGGCTTCGGCGACCGGGCGGGCGGCCCCGAGTCGGCGCGCCAGCGCTCCTACGCGGCCGTCAAGTTCCTGCTGTACAACCTGCTCGGCGGTCTGGTGATGCTGGCCGCGGTGATCGGCCTGTACGTGGTCGCCCAGGACCAGGGCCTCGGCACCTTCGACCTGCCGACCCTGACCGGCGCGGTGGCCGACGGCAGCCTGAAGCTCTCAGGCACCGCCCAGAACGCGCTGTTCCTCGGCTTCTTCTTCGCCTTCGCGGTGAAGGCCCCGCTGTGGCCGCTGCACACTTGGCTGCCGAACGCGATGGGCGAGGCCACGGCCGGCACCGCCGTGCTGATCACCGCGGTGGTGGACAAGGTCGGCACCTTCGCGATGCTGCGCTTCTGCCTGGGGCTGTTCCCGGACGCCTCGAAGACCTTCGCCCCGGCGATCCTGGTGCTGTCGCTGATCGGGATCGTGTACGGCGCGCTGCTGGCGATCGGCCAGAAGGACATCAAGCGGCTGGTCGCCTACGCCTCGATCTCGCACTTCGGCTTCATCATCATGGGCATCTTCGCCCTGACCAGCCAGGGCCAGAGCGGCGCGACCCTCTACATGGTCAACCACGGCCTCTCCACGGCCGCGTGGATGCTGGTGGCCGGGTTCCTGATCTCCCGCCGCGGCTCGCGGCTGATCGCCGACTACGGCGGGGTGCAGAAGGTCGCCCCGGTGCTCGCGGGGACGTTCCTGATCGGCAGTCTGGCGACCCTGTCGCTTCCGGGCCTGGCCCCGTTCGTCAGCGAGTTCCTGGTGCTGGTGGGCACCTTCACCCGCTACCCGGCGATCGGCGTGATCGCCACCGTGGGCATCGTGCTGGCCGCGCTGTACGCGCTGCTGCTGTACCAGCGCACCATGACCGGCCCGGTGAAGGAGGGCGTGCGCTCGATGCCCGACCTCAAGATCCGCGAACTGGCCGTGGTGGCACCGCTGGTGGCGCTGACGATCCTGCTCGGCGTCTACCCCAAGCCGCTCACCGACCTGGTGAACCCCTCGGTGGACGCGACGCTCTCGCAGGTCCACCGGACCGACCCGGCGCCGGCCCACCCGGTCGCCGCCACCTCAGGAGGTGAGCAGAAGTGAGTGCCAGCGCAGTGCTCGCCGCCGCCGGCGGCAACACCCCGAGCATTCCCGCACCGCACATCGAGTACGGCCAGCTCTCCCCGATGCTGGTGGTGTTCGGCGCCGCCGTGGCCGGCGTCCTGGTGGAGGCGTTCGTCCCCCGGCGGCTGCGGTACTGGACCCAGGTCTCGCTCGCCCTGGTCGCGCTGGTCGGCGCCTTCGCCGCCGTGGTGGCGCTGGCCGCGCAGGGCCACGGCGCGCCCCGGATCGACCTGCTGGCCATGGAGTCCGTCGCGCTGGACGGCCCGGCGCTGTTCCTCCAGGGCGTGATCCTGCTGGTCGCGGTCGTCACGGTGCTCACCTACGCCGAGCGGAGGCTGGAGCCGAAGGCCGGCGGCGAGCCCGCCGACGCCTTCGCCGCCCAGGCGGCCGCCACCCCGGGCGGGGAGCAGGAGCGGGCCGCGATCCGGGCCGGCTTCACCACCACCGAGGTGTTCCCGCTGACCATGTTCGCGGTCGGCGGCATGCTGCTCTTCCCGGCCGCCAACGACCTGCTGACCATGTTCGTGGCGCTGGAGGTCTTCTCCCTCCCGCTGTACCTGCTCTGCGCGCTGGCCCGGCGCCGCCGGCTGCTGTCCCAGGAGGCGGCGGTCAAGTACTTCCTGCTCGGCGCCTTCGCCTCGGCGTTCTTCCTGTTCGGCACGGCGCTGCTGTACGGCTACGCCGGCAGCGTGAAGCTCGGCGACATCGCGGACGTCATCTCCGGGAAGGCGATGACCACTCCGGCGCAGCTGAGCAGCACCCAGAGCGACGTGCTGCTGTTGATGGGTCTGGCGATGCTGGCGGTGGGACTGCTGTTCAAGGTCGGCGCGGTGCCGTTCCACTCCTGGACGCCGGACGTCTACCAGGGCGCGCCGACCCCGCTGACCGGGTTCATGGCCTCGGCGACCAAGGTCGCGGCCTTCGGGGCGTTCCTGCGGCTGTTCTACGTGGCCTTCCCGGGGCTGCGGCTGGACTGGCGGCCGGTGCTGTGGGGCGTGGCGATCCTGACCATGGTGGTGGGCGCGGTGCTGGCGGTGACCCAGCAGGACGTCAAGCGGCTGTTGGCGTACTCCTCGATCGCGCACGCCGGGTTCATCCTGACCGGGGTGATCGCCGTCAACAAGCAGGGCCTGTCCTCGGTGCTGTTCTACCTGGCGGCGTACTCCTTCGTGACGCTCGGCGCCTTCGCCGTGGTCACCCTGGTGCGGGACTCCAAGGGCGAGGCGACCCACCTGTCCAGCTGGGCCGGGCTGGGGCGGCGTTCGCCGCTGGTGGCGGCGGTGTTCGCGCTGTTCCTGCTGTCCTTCGCCGGGATCCCGCTGACCTCCGGGTTCACCGGGAAGTTCGCGGTGTTCCAGGCGGCGGCGGCCGGCGGCGCGACGCCGCTGGTGATCGTCGGTGTGCTGAGCTCGGCGGTGGCCGCGTTCTTCTACATCCGGGTGATCGTGCTGATGTTCTTCTCCGACCCGAAGCCGGGCGGTCCGACGGTGGCGATCCCGAGCGCCTTCACGGCGACGGCGATCGGGGTGGGGGTGCTGGTGACGCTGGGCCTGGGTCTGCTGCCGCAGTACTTCCTGGACCTCGCCTCCAAGGCTTCGCTGTTCGCGTACTGACCGTCACCGGGCGGTTGGCTGGAGATCGGTCCGGGTTCCGGGCCGATCTCCGGCCTTTGTTCCCGGACGAATTCGCCCCCACCGCCGCTTCGCCCCCAAAGGGGTCCTGACCAGGCCTTCCGGCTCGGGCATGACAGGATCCGCACGCCCGTGCAGTGATCCACTCGCGACCGGATACCCTGCCTGTATGGCCAGCGGCGGCACTCAGGGACCAGGCCGCTAGATCGACCAGGGACAGAGGAGTGGTCTTCGTGACCGTCGTGGGACCCTTCGGGCTCAGCGTGCAGGACCGCGACCTGACCCGGGACGTCCAGATCGGACTGGAGGCGGTGGAGGCGGCGCTCTCCGAGGCCGTCAAGAGCGACGTCCCCTTCATCACCGTCACCGCCAGCCACCTGATCGAGGCCGGCGGCAAGCGCTTCCGCCCGCTGCTCCTGCTGCTCGCCGCCCAGTTCGGCGACCCGGGGGCGCCCGGCGTGGTGCCGGCCGCGGTGGTGGTCGAGCTGACCCACCTGGCCACGCTGTACCACGACGACGTGATGGACGAGGCCCCGGTGCGCCGCGGGACGGAGAGCGCCAACTCCCGCTGGGACAACTCGGTGGCCATCCTCACCGGTGACTTCCTGTTCTCCCGCGCCTCGCAGGTGCTGGCCGACCTCGGTCCGGAGGCGGTGCGGATGCAGGCCGAGGCCTTCGAGCGGCTGGTCACCGGTCAGATCCTGGAGACCCGTGGCCCCGGCCCGGACGGGGACCCGCTGCTGCACTACCTGGACGTGCTGGAGGGCAAGACGGGATCGCTGATCGCCGTCTCCTGCCGGATAGGAGCGCTGGTGGCCGGCGCCGAGCCGTGGCTGGTGGAGACCCTCGGCGAGTTCGGCGAGCGGATCGGCATCGCCTTCCAGCTGGCCGACGACGTGCTGGACATCGCCAGCGACGGCGACGAGTCCGGCAAGACCCCCGGCACCGACCTGCGCGAGGGCGTCGCCACCCTGCCGACCCTGCTGCTCCAGCAGATGCCGGCCGACCCGGCCGACCCGGACGACACCCGGCTGCGCGAACTGCTCACCCAGGACCTCTCCGACGACGCCCTGCACGCCGAGGCGCTGCGCCTGCTGCGCGCCCACCCCGCGCTGGAGCGCGCCCGCCGGGAGACCCTGCGGCACGCCGAGGAGGCCCGGGCGCTGCTGGCCCCGCTGCCGGACTGCGCGGCCAAGGCGGCCCTGGACGGCCTGTGCGACGCGGTGGCCATCCGCACGATGTGATCCCGGCCCACGGCGCCGCCGGGATGGGGGAGACTGGCTCCCGTCAGCTCACGCCTGCCCGGAAGGTCACCATGCGTCGCGTCGTCATCGCCGAGGACTCCGTACTGCTGCGGGAAGGCCTGACCCGGCTGCTCACCGACCGCGGCCTGGAGGTCGTGGCGGGGGTCGGGGACGGCGCCGCCCTGGTGAAGACCGTCCACGACCTGGCGGCCTCCGACGCCCTGCCGGACGTGGTGGTCTCGGACGTGCGGATGCCGCCGACCCACACCGACGAGGGCCTGCGCGCCTGCGTGGAACTGCGCGGGCGCTACCCGCAGCTGGGCGTGCTGGTGCTGTCGCAGTTCGTGGAGGAGCGGTACGCCTCCGAGCTGCTGGCCGGCTCCACCCGGGGCGTCGGCTACCTGCTGAAGGACCGGGTCGCCGAGGTGCGGGAGTTCGCCGACGCGGTGGTGCGGGTCGCCGAGGGCGGCACCGCACTGGACCCGGAGGTGGTGCAGCAGTTGCTCAGCCGCAGCCGCAAGGGCGACGTCCTGGCCAACCTCACCCCGCGCGAGCGGGAGGTGCTCGGGCTGATGGCGGAGGGGCGCACCAACGCGGCGGTGGCCAAGCAGCTGGTGGTCTCCGACGGCGCGGTGGAGAAGCACGTCAGCAACATCTTCCTCAAGCTCGGCCTGGCGCAGAGCCCGGAGGACCACCGCCGGGTGCTGGCGGTGCTCACCTACCTCAACTCCTGACCGCGACGGTTCCCCGGGCGCTCCCGCCCGCGGCCCGGGGGCCCTTCTTGGCCCCGTCGCGGCGCACTGCTTTGTACCCGGAATGATCTCCGGCGGCCGACCGTTGTCGAAGGTGCGGCGTGAACCGCGGGCGGGCGCAAATTCCTGCCGGAGTTCCGGCCGGGCTCGTGTGCGCGCGCATAGGATGCGAGCGGTGCACCAGGCGGACGGGGCACGGGGCCGCGCTCGCGGTGGTGTGCCCACGAGGAGGTCCGCGGCAGTGACCAGTCAGGTCGATCAGTCAGAGGCAGTGGACGGATCGGACGGCGACGGGGCCCGCACCGGCAGCGGTGCGCAGCGCCCCGGAGCGGCCGGGCCCGCCGGTCCGCATGCCCCGGGCAGCCCGCCGCCCGGGCGTGGCAAGCCCGTTCGCAGACTCGACCGGGTGATCATCAGGTTCGCCGGCGACTCCGGTGACGGCATGCAGCTCACCGGTGACCGGTTCACCTCGGAGACGGCCGCGTTCGGCAACGACCTCTCCACGCTGCCGAACTTCCCGGCCGAGATCCGGGCGCCCGCCGGCACGCTGCCGGGCGTCTCGTCCTTCCAACTGCACTTCGCCGACCACGACATCCTCACCCCGGGCGACGCCCCGAACGTGCTGGTGGCGATGAACCCGGCGGCGCTGAAGGCGAACCTGCCGGACCTGCCGCGCGGCGCGGAGATCATCGTCAACACCGACGAGTTCACCAAGCGGGCGCTGGCGAAGGTCGGCTACCCGGCGGACCCGCTGGGCGACGGCTCGCTGGACGGCTTCCACCTGCACAAGGTGCCGCTGACCACGCTGACCCTGGAGGCGCTCAAGGACAGCGGGCTGGCCCGCAAGGACGCCGAGCGGGCGAAGAACATGTTCGCCCTGGGGCTGCTGTCCTGGATGTACCACCGGCCCACCCACGGCACCGAGGCCTTCCTGCGCGGCAAGTTCGCCAAGAAGCCGCAGATCGCGGAGGCGAACATCAGCGCCTTCCGGGCGGGCTGGAACTTCG
Source organism: Kitasatospora sp. NPDC101157 (assembly GCF_044768255.1). Taxonomy (NCBI): domain Bacteria; kingdom Bacillati; phylum Actinomycetota; class Actinomycetes; order Kitasatosporales; family Streptomycetaceae; genus Kitasatospora; species Kitasatospora sp. NPDC101157. The sequence goes on from NZ_JBIWPL010000001.1 coordinate 155,915, forward strand.
GCGAGACCACCGAGTCCTTCGCGGTCTCCTACGAGGTGCCGCCGGCCAAGCTGCCCGCCGGGCGCTACCGCAACATCTCCGGCAACCTGGCGCTGTCCTACGGGCTGATCGCCGCCGCCGAGCGTTCCGGCCTGCCGCTCTACCTGGGCTCGTACCCGATCACCCCGGCCTCGGACATCCTGCACGAGCTGTCCAAGCACAAGAACTTCGGGGTGCGCACCTTCCAGGCCGAGGACGAGATCGCCGGCATCGGCGCGGCGCTCGGCGCGGCCTTCGGCGGGGCGCTCGGGGTGACCACGACCTCGGGCCCGGGCGTGGCGCTGAAGTCCGAGACGATCGGCCTGGCGGTGTCGCTGGAGCTGCCGCTGCTGGTGGTGGACATCCAGCGCGGCGGCCCGTCCACCGGTCTGCCGACCAAGACCGAGCAGGCGGACCTGCTGCAGGCGATGTTCGGGCGCAACGGCGAGGCGCCGGTGCCGATCGTGGCCCCGGCCACGCCCGCCGAGTGCTTCGACGCGGCGCTGGAGGCGGCCCGGATCGCGGTGACCTACCGCACCCCGGTGTTTCTGCTCTCGGACGGCTACCTGGCGAACGGCTCGGAGCCGTGGCGGATCCCCGAGGTCGGTGAACTGCCGGAGATCGACCCGAAGTTCGCGACGGAGCCGAACCGCGAGGACGGCGCCTTCTGGCCGTACCTGCGGGACCCGCACACCCTGGCCCGGCCCTGGGCGGTGCCCGGCACGGCCGGTCTGGAGCACCGGATCGGCGGCATCGAGAAGCAGGACGGCACCGGGAGCATCTCCTACGACCCGGCCAACCACGACTTCATGGTCCGCACCCGGCAGGCCAAGGTCGACGGGATCACGGTCAGGCCGGTGGAGGTCGACGACCCGACCGGCGACGCCCGGGTGCTGGTGCTCGGCTGGGGCTCGACGTACGGCCCGATCACCGCGGCGGTGCGCCGGGTGCGCGCGGACGGCGGCGAGGTCGCCCAGGCACACCTGCGCAACCTCAACCCGTTCCCGGCCAACCTGGGTGCGGTGCTGCGCAGTTACGAGAAGGTCATCGTGCCCGAGATGAACCTCGGGCAGCTCGCGTTGCTGCTGCGGGCGAAGTACCTGGTGGACGCGGAGTCCTACAACCAGGTGCGCGGACTGCCGTTCAAGGCGGCGCAGTTGGCGGACGTGCTGTGGGCGGCGATCGGCAGCCTGGACGAGGAGGACCAGCGATGAGCGAGCGGAGCGAGCGGAGCATCGACGGGCGCGTGAGCGACGTCGGCTCCGAGGAGCGTGGCTTCCCGTCCCTGCGGCTGGTGCCCAAGGCCGAAGCGCCGCAGAGCGCCCGGGACTTCAAGACCGACCAGGAGGTGCGCTGGTGCCCCGGCTGCGGGGACTACGCGATCCTGGCGGCGGTGCAGGGCTTCATGCCGGAGCTCGGCGTCAAGCGCGAGAACACCGTGTTCGTCTCCGGGATCGGCTGCTCCTCGCGCTTCCCGTACTACATGAACACCTACGGGGTGCACTCGATCCACGGCCGGGCGCCGGCGATCGCGACCGGGCTGGCCTCCTCCCGGCGGGATCTGAGCGTGTGGGTGGTGACCGGGGACGGCGACGCGCTGTCGATCGGCGGCAACCACCTGATCCACGCCCTGCGGCGGAACGTCAATCTGAAGATCCTGCTGTTCAACAACCGGATCTACGGCCTCACCAAGGGTCAGTACTCACCGACCAGTGAGCTCGGCAAGATCACCAAGTCCACCCCGATGGGCTCGCTGGACGCGCCGTTCAACCCGCTGTCACTGGCGATCGGCGCCGAGGCCTCCTTCGTCGCCCGGACCATCGACTCCGACCGTCAGCACCTCCAGTCGGTGCTGCGGGCGGCGGCCGAGCACGAGGGCACCGCGCTGGTGGAGATCTACCAGAACTGCAACATCTTCAACGACGGCGCCTTCGAGGTGCTGAAGGAGGCCGGCACCCGGGACGAGGCGCTGATCCGGCTGGAGCACGGACGGCCGATCCGCTTCGGCGCGGACGGCGGCAACGGTGTCTTCCGGGGCCCGGACGGCGAGCTGTTCGTGGCGCCGGTCACGGCCGGCAACGAGGCGGACGTCGTGGTGCACGACGCCCACGCGGCCGGCCCCGCCACCGCCTTCGCGCTCTCCCGGATCGCCGACGCGGACACCCTGCACCACACGCCGATCGGCGTGCTGCGGGACGTCCGGCGCCCGGTCTACGACGAGCTGATGGCGGACCAGCTGGCCACCGCCGTCGACCGGACCGGCCCCGGCGACCTGGCGACGCTGCTGGCGGGCGGCGACACCTGGACGGTGGACTGACCGCCCGGCGCGGCGAGTTCGCCGCGGTGAGTTCGGCGCCCCCGTCCCGGTCCTCCGGGGCGGGGGCGCCCCCCGTTCCGGGGACGGTCAGGCGGGGGCGCCCCGCGCTGGGGACGTTAGGCGGGGGCGCCCCGCGTTGGGGACGGCTACCGCTTCACCCACTCGACCAGCTCGACCACGACCCCGTTCGGGTCGGTGACCTGGAACAGCTTCTCGCCCCACGGCTCCTCGCGCAGCGGCAGGGTGATCGCGACCCCCTCCTCGCGCAGCCGCCGCTCCTCGGCGGCGATGTCTCCGACCACGAAGGCCAGGGCGACCCCGTCCGCGGTCCGGTGCCGCTGCTCCTCGGGCAGGACCTCCAGGCCGCGCCGCAGGTAGACGACGTTGACCCCGCCGCCCGGGTGGCCGAGCGAGACGAAGCCGTCGGCGGACATCTGCTCGGTGTAGCCGAAGTGCCGCCGGAGGAAGGCGGCGGAGGTGTCGGTGTCCTCGACGGTCAGGGAGACGGCGGTGTCGGTGATCTGCATGGCGGAGCCCTCTCGTCATGGCGCACGGTTATTCCGTACGCAGTACACTATACATAGTACGGAGAATTGCGCCAGGGTTCGGCCCGATGGCGTCGCGGGAAAGGCGCGAGGGAGGCCCCCGGGCGGGGACCTCCCTCGGTGCGGTGCCGGTCGGGTCAGAAGACGCAGGGGATGCCGCCGTCGGACCCGGCGTCCACGCCGGGGCCCTGCATGGGCAGGTTGGCGGCCGGGTCGCCGCTGGGGGCGGGGCCGGTGGGAGCGGTGGGCTTGTCGGAGGCGACGCCGGTGAAGCCGCTGCCGAGGGTGACCGCGACGTGGTCGGCGGGGACGGTGGCGGACTCGGTGGCGGTGACGCCGTAGCGGGCGGCGATCTGGTCGCCGGCGTCCTTGGCGCCCTTGCCGTAGATGACCGTGGTGCTCTTCGGCTTGCCGGCGGCCGGACCGGCCTTGCCCTCCTTGAACCCCATCGCCACCAGGGCCTTGGACTCGGCGGCGGAGGAGACCCCGGCGGCCGAGGAGCCGTTGAACACGTCGACGGTGGCCGGGGAGGCCGCCTTGGCCGGAGTGGTCGGGGTCGGCGAGGGGGCGGGGGCCTCGGTGGTCGGGGAGTCGGTGGCGCCGTCGGCCGGGGCGGCGGGCGCGGCCGCGTCGGCGTAGCCGAACAGCTGCTTGACCACCTTCTGGATCTTCGCCGGGGTGACCAGGTTGACGTCCTGGCCGTTGCGGGTGCCGAAGCCGTCGAAGGTCAGGGTGTTGAACTCGACGTTGCCGCCGGTCAGTGCCGGGGCCTGCTGGGCGAAGTCCAGGACGTTCCACTCGTTGTCGATCACCAGGTCCTTCTGGACGACGCCGAACAGGTCCTTGAGCTTGCCGATGTCGCTGATGATGCCGTCCTGCTTGAGCTTGTGCACGACGGAGGAGATGAAGGCCTGCTGGCGGTGGGTTCGGGCGAAGTCGCCGGTGTTGCCCTTGCCGTCGTCCAGGTTGTGGCGCTGGCGGACGAAGGCGAGCGCCTGGGAGGCGTTGAGGGTGTTGATGCCTTTCTTGAAGTCGGCGCCGGAGCCCTGGCCCTCCATGGCCGGGTCCTTGGTGTCGTGGGTCAGGCAGACCTGGATCGGCTCGACGGCCTTGGCGATGTCGTAGAAGCCCATCAGGTTGACCTCGGCGATGTGGTCCACCGGCTGGTCGAGGAACTTCTGCACGGTGCGGATGGTGGCCGCGCGGCCGGCGTCGCGGCCGGCCTTCTCCAGGTCGGCGCCCTTGAGGCCCTTGGCCTGCAGGCCGGGGTTCACCTTCTCCTTGGCGATCCCGTAGGCCTCCTTGATCTTGTGCATGCCCTGCTGGGTGCCGTCCCCGTTGTAGGTCATGACGTAGTCGTCGCGCGGGATGGAGATCGCCTGCACCTTGCCGCCGCCCGCCGGTATGTGCAGCAGGATCAGCGAGTTGGTGTTGTAGCCGCCGACGTCCGAGCTGTGGCCGGCGTGCAGTTCGTCCTGGACGAACTGCGGGGGCAGGTCGGAGCCGTCCATGTTCTTGCGGCTGTCCAGGCCGATCAGCAGCAGGTTGACCGAGTTGTCCAGGTGCTTGGGGGCGTCCTTCTTGGTCTCCGAGATGGCGTTGGAGGTGGTCATCCCGTCGGTCAGCGACGTGTACTCGTACCAGACCACGCCGCTGGCGGCGAACACCGCGAAGCCCGCCGTGCCGGCGATCGCCCGCGCGGCGATCAGCAGCGGGGAGCCGCGGCGCCCCGCCGGGGCGTCCGGGCCCCTGCGGGCGGCGGGCCGGCCGGCCTCCTGCTGCTCGCGCTCGTCAGCCATGCTGCCTCCTCCGGTCCATGACCACCCGGGCCACCATCACCAGCAGGGCCGCGACCGCGGCCTGCGCCATCACCGGGAAGCCGTGCACCACCCACTTCGCGGAGCCGGTGGCCAGGGCGTTGCCCCGGTACTTCTCGGAGTTCGCGGAGAACTCGACCGCGGCCGTCACGCCGAGCACGACCAGCGGGGAGGCGGCGAGCACCCACCACCAGCCGCGGCGGGTGCTGAGCCCGGCCGCCAGGCCGGTACCGAGCACCGCGCACACCGCGAAGGCGACGCCCATGCCCGGCCCGGAGAGTTCGTCGACCACGGCGCCCACCAGCGGCAGCCCCACCGCCACGACCCCGGGCAGGGTCGGGCCGCCGGAGAAGGGCCTCGCGGGGCCGCTGGGGCGGTTCGCCGTCCGCCGTCGTGAACCCTGGTCGGACGACCGTCCTCGCTGCCCCGCCACTCACTCACCCCCGGTGTCCCGTGCTTCGCGCGCCGCCCCGGCGCTGCGCCGGATCCGCCGTGCAAGGGCGGTAGCGGCGCTGCCAGTACGGGACGCCGGTGTTCGGCCGGCCGGTTCCCGTTCCGGGCTTCCCGTCGCTGCTCGGGGGCAGGCACGTTTTCGGATTTCGCTCTACAGAGGTGTAGAGATCGTACGCAGCATAGAGCACGCCTGTTCGGTGGCAAGTCCGCCCGGGAACGGGTCTGCATACACTACACCGAGCAGTTTTCGATCGGTCGGCGAGGGTGCCGACGGAGAAGGAGGAGGGCCGTGGCGACCACAGGCGGAGCGGGGCGACCGGAGAAGCGCAAGGCGATCACCCGGGCCGCGACGACGGTCTTCGGGCGCGAGGGCTACGTCCGGGCCAGCATGGACGCGATCGCGGCCGAGGCCGGGGTGTCCAAGCGCACGGTCTACAACCACTTCGCCGACAAGGAGACCCTCTTCCTGTCGGTGGCGCTCCGGAACTCGGCGGAACTGACCGAGCAGATCCGGGAGTTGATGGCGAAGTACCTCGACCGGGTGGTGGACCTGCGCCGCGACCTGATCGACTTCGCGGTCGAGCGGGCGAACGCCGTCCTGTCCGCGGGCGAGCACGGGGCGCTCGGCCGGGCCATCCGCGCCGAGGTGACCAACATCCCGGCGGACGTGCTGGAGGCGTGGCTGGAGGCCGGTCCGGTGGCCTCCCAGCGGGACCTCGCCCGGCACCTCGCGGCGCTCACCGACCGCGGGCTGCTGGCCGTCGAGGACGGGGAGCTGGCCGCCGAGCAGTTCACCCTGCTGACCTTCCACGGCGTGGCCGAGCGCTCCTTCTGGGGCGCCCTGCCGGTGGCCGCGGACGAGGTCGAGCGGATCGCCGCGGCGGGCGTGGACGCCTTCCTGCGGATCCACGGCGGGCCGGCGGCAGGGTGACCGGCCGGCCGGTGGGCGGGTGACCGGCCGGCCGGTGGGCGGGGCGGTCCGACGCCGCCCGGCCCGTCGGCCGTCCCGCGTCACTTCCGGTCGACGCCCTTGCCGAGGTGCCGATCGGCATCACCTCGGAGGCCTCCGAGTCGCCCGCTGCCTCGTCAGGTCCGCGAACTGGGCTGCTTCCAGGACCAGTTCGGTGTAGGTCGTGACCGCGGTGAAGCCGAGTTTCCGGTAGAGGCCGATGGCCGGGGCGTTGTCCGTGCGGACGTTGAGGCCCAGGTGGTCGGTGGTCGGGGCGAGGCGGCGGCACAGGGCGGTGACGCAGGAGCGGGCGAGGCCCCGGCCGCGGGCGTCGGGGTGGGTGACGACGTTGCCGAGCACGGCGACCCGGTGGACGGGGGAGTGCACGTGCACCCCGGCGGCGGCCACCAGCCGGCCGTGCTCGCGGATGCCGACGTAGCCGCCGTTCGCGAGCAGCCGCCGGTCGAACCAGGACTCGGGGTAGGCCTCGGCCAGCAGGGTGCGCAGTCCGTCCAGGTCGGCGAGGGTCAACGGCTCGGGCCGGTGGGGGAGTTCGGCGGGGAGCACGGTGGTGTCCGGGAGGATCATCCGCAGCAGCGGGGTGCGGCGCTCGGCGGCGTAGTCGGGCGCGAGGGCCCGCTCGGCCCCGTCCGGGAGCCCGGCGGTGAAGCGGCGCGGCAGGAAGGGGCGCAGCGCGTCCAGCAGTTCCTCCACGGCCGGTACGGCGGCGGGCCGGGCGAAGACGAGCAGGACGGGGGTGTCGCCACCGGTGTAGAGCAGGGCCACCGGCCCCCGGTCGGGGTCGGCCGTGTACCAGGCGGTGTTGGGCCAGAAGGTGTCGTCCAGGTCGCCGAGTTCGAACAGGTGCAGGGCGGGGTCGGTCCGGAACCGTTCAGCGAGCGCGGTGCGGTCGTGCAGGCTGATGAGGGGCACACGGTCGAGGATAGGACCGGTCCGCGTGTCGGCGCCGACACGCGGACCGCCGTCCCCGGGCCCTCCGCCTTTCCTGAGGGGGTGTCGCCCCGGGGCTGCTGGTCCGGGTCGCGGGTCACAGGTCGCGGGTCGCGTGTGCGGAGCGGATGTGCGGCGGGTCCGGCCCGGTCTCAGCCCCCGCTCGCCGGTGTGACACCCTCGCCTCGTGGACGGGTTCGAGCAGCGCATGGACGGCGCCTGGGAGTGGTGGGGCGCCGTCGTCGAGGACTCCCAGGAGGGCCGGTGGATCCGCACCGAGGGCGAGCGCCGGATCGTCGACGACATCGCCGCCGCGGCCGTCGGCTGTCCGTCCACGCCCGGTGAACTCGCCTGGCGCGCGCGACTGGGCCGCATCGTCCGCTGGGCCGCCGTGCTGCGGCTCGCCGCGCAGGCCGGCGGCTGGGAGCTGGTGCCCGTCACCGGCACGGCCCCGCCCCGGCCCGCGGGCATGGCGGCCCTGCTCTCCGCCGTGTACGCGGTCGGAGAGCAGGGCGAGATCTGGCTGCGCAGCCTCCCGGCGGACGGCCCGCCGCCGGTCGCCGAGGTCGTCAGGGCGGAGGCCTTCCTCTTCGGGCCGGGTTCCGTCGAGGACCTCCGCCAGTTCTTCTACGACTGACGGCCTTCCGTCAGCAGTGCGCGGTCCCCCGGATGTCCCAGATGGCCTGGTGGTTGTCCGTGCCGCGCTCGTAGCGGTAGATCACCACGTTCCAGTCGCTCTGGACGTGCACCTGGTTGATCTCGTAGGACGCCCGGCAGCGGTTCGTCCCGGTGGCCCAGTACGGCGAGCCGTCCGGCTGGTAGAGCACGAAGTTGCCGTCGTCCTGCATGCTCGCGCGGAAGGCGAGCTGGCCGGCGGTGTTGCTGGCCCAGAGGGGCTGTCCGTCGGACCGGTACAGCACGAGGTTGCCGTCCGGCTGGTAGACGAGGTCCGCGGTCCAGCCGTCCTCGTTGAGGACCCGGCCGCCGGGGGCGAGGCAACCGCCCTCGGCCAGCAGCCCGTTGACAGGGGTGTGGTCGGCGTAGACGTAGCCGTTCTCGACGCCGCAGTTGCCGTAGTCGTTCGGTGCGAGCCGGCCGGCGGCGGGGGCCGGAGCGGCGGCGGGGATGACGACGGCGGCGGCGCTCAGGAGGGCGGTGGCTGCGCGGAGCCACCCACGTGCGGTGATCATGCGCCAACAGATACCGGCCGTCCGTGCGTACACCGCCGAGCTTCACCCGGCCGAGGGCGCGTCCCGCCGGCGTTGACGGGCCTGCGGAGCGGGAAGTCGGCCCGTCCGACTTCCTGCGACGTATGTCGGGCCGGGACGCAACCGAACAGCAGCCGCCGTCCGTATGAGCTGATGTGAAGCTGACCGGCACGGCGTTCCTCGTCCTCTCCGTCCTCCTCGTCCCGCTCTCCGTGGGCCTCCTGATGTACCTGTGGAACCGGGTGCGCGGCCCCCGGCCGGTGCGCTTCGGTGGCCGCCTGCTGATGGTGGCCTTCGCACAGCTCACGGCCGTCACGCTGGTGTTCGTGGTGGTCAACGACGACAACCAGCTGTACGGGAGTTGGGACGACCTGCTCGGTACCGGGAGCCACGTCCGGGCCGTGCCGGTCCCGCCCCCGGCGGATGCGACGGCGGCCGCGAACGCGCCCGACCGGCCCAAGGTGGCCCAGCAGTTCACCTCGGTGGACGACAAGGCCGTGCCGAAGGACGTCAGGACGACCGAGCTGAAGGGCCGGGTCTCCGGGGTGGACGGCGAGGTGCTGGTCTGGACGCCGCCGCAGTACGACGACCCGGCCTACAAGGACAAGAAGTTCCCGGTGGTCGAACTGCTCGTGGGTTTCCCCGGCTCGTCCAGCGCCTGGTTCGGCAGCATGAACGTGTCCAGGCAGCTGGCGCCGCTGATGAAGTCCGGGCAGGTCGCGCCGTTCATCCTGGTCTCGCCGCGGGTCGTGCTGCTCGAAGGGCACGTCGACACGGGCTGCGCGGACGTGCCGGGCAAGGTCAACGCCGAGACCTGGCTGGCGCGGGACGTGCCGCAGATGGTGCTGGACAACTTCCGCGCCGAGCCGGGCCCCGAGCGCTGGGCCGTGGCCGGCTACTCGGCGGGCGGGCACTGCGCCGCCCGGCTCGCCCTGGGGCACCCGAACCGGTACCACGCCGGGGTGAGCCTGTCCGGGTACAACGACCCGGCGGGCGAGTCGGACTCGCTCACCGCCAAGGACCCGCACCTGCGCGAGGTCTCCAACCCGGTCTACCTGCTGCAGCACGCCCAGACGCCGCCCGACGTCGCCCTGTACGTGACGGGCAAGAAGGGCGACGGCTACGAGGACGCCCTGGCGCTCCAGAAGAACGCCAAGGCGCCGACGGCCGTCACCCCGGTGGAGGTCAACGGCCCGCACCTGACGTCCACCTGGGAGCCGCTCGTCCCGTCGGTGTTCACCTGGCTGACCCAGACCGTCGGGAAGGGCTGAGCGTCACCGCGGGGGCAGCTCGCAGCCCTCCGGCCCGCAGGCCTGCTCGTCGCCCGGCGCGCCGACCTGGATCAGCGGCGAGGGCACCCGGCTCGCCCAGGCCTGCTCCAGCGCCCGCGTGAAGGTGTCGGCGGGCTGGGCGCCGGACACCCCGAGCCGCCGGTCCAGGACGAAGAACGGCACGCCCGTCGCGCCCATCGCGCTCGCCGTCGCCTCGTCCTCGCGCACCGCCTCCGCGTAGGCCTCCGGATCGGCCAGCACGGCGGCCGCCGCCTCGCCGTCCAGCCCGGACCCGACGGCGAGCTCCAGCAGGCGTCCGGCGTCGAAGGCCGACCGCTCCTCGGCGAAGTTGGCCCGGTACAGCGCGTCCAGCAGTTCGGCCTGGCGGCCGTGCGCCCTGGCGAAGTGCAGCAGCCGGTGCATGTCGAAGGAGTTCGCGGCGTCCCGCCCGCCGTCCAGGTACGGGAGGCCCTCCCCGCGCGCGTTCTCGGCGATCCGGGCCTCGGCCGCCTCGGCCTGCTCCAGGCTCATCCCGTACTTGGTGGCGAGCAGCGGGATCACCGGACGGGCCGCGCGCGGCGCGTGCGGGTCCAGCTCGAAGGAGCGGTGGACGACCTCCACCTCGGCGCGGTGCGGGAACGCGGCCAGGGCCTGTTCGAACCGGGCCTTGCCGATGTAGCACCACGGACAGTTGATGTCGCTCCAGATCTCCACGCGCACGGCGCTGCACTCCTTCCGGCCACGCGCGGTCCTTCCGCGCCGACGCCCTCCGGAACGCCGACGGCCACCTGAATATTTCTCGTCCTGAAACGTTCAGGTGCGGGATCCGGCGAGCGGCCGCTCGTAGCGGCTCATCCAGAGCACCGGGCCCTCGCGCTTCGGCTGTCCGGGGATGCCGGGCCAGGGCGCGTCGCCGCGGTGGACGAAGCCGCGCCCCTCGTAGTAGTCGCGCAGCGAGCGGTTGTGGGCGACGCAGTCCAGCCGCAGCGCGTCGACCCCGCGCCGCCGCGCCCGGTCCTCGGCCCAGTCGAGGATCACCCCGCCCAGGCCGCGCGCCCGCCTGCGCACGGCCAGCCGGTGCACGTAGCCGGCCGTCCCGCCCACGTCCGCCCACAGGGCATCGGCCCAGTCCAGGGTGACCGTCCCCGACGGCTTGTCGCCGACGTCCACCAGCCAGGTCTCACCGCGCTCGATCGCCCCGGCCACCCACGCGGGCGAGAAGCTGACCGGCCACTGGCGGATGCCCCGGCCGCCCAGCCAGCCGGCCGCCTCGTCCAGCACGCCCAGCACCTCCTCGGTGTGCTCGCCGCCCGCGGGCCGGAACGACACCGGGTCGCCGGCCCACTCGATCGAACTGCTCATCGTTCCTACCGTTCCGGTGCGAAGGCCGACACGAGATCCCCAGCCGTCCAGCGTTCCAGCTCCTCCGGCGCCGCGTCCACCGGCCCCGGGGACAGCCGGTACGGGGTGCCCGACGGCTCCTCCGGCGCCGTCGCGAGGGGGCCGCGACGGCTCGGGGCACGCGGGAGATCCCCCAAGACCGGGCGGCGACTTGAGCTGGACCGCGGTCCAGCTCCTACCGTTCCGGCCATGACCACCACCGATCAGCAGCCGCTGGGCTCGCCCTTCTCCGCCGTCAGCACCGCCGAGGACGTGATGGCCGGAATCGACCTCTCCGGCCGGACCGCCGTGGTGACCGGCGGCTACTCCGGCCTCGGCCTGGAGACCTCCCGGGCCCTGAGCGCGGCCGGTGCCCGGGTGATCGTCCCGGCCCGCCGGCCGGACGCCGCCCGCGCCGCGCTGCGGCCGTTCGACGGCTGCGAGGTCGTCCCGATGGACCTCGCCGACCCGGACGGCGTCCGGGCCGCCGCCGCGCGGATCTGCGGCTCCACCGACCGGCTCGACCTGCTGTTCGCCCTCGCGGGTGTGATGGCCACCCCGGAGCGGCGCGTCGGCCCGGGCTGGGAGGGCCAGTTCGCCGCCAACCACCTCGGGCACTTCCTCCTCGCCTGCGAACTCCACCCGCTGCTCGCGGCGCACGGCGCCCGGGTGGTGGTCAACAGCTCGGCCGGGCACGCCCTCACCGACATCCGCTGGCACGACCCGCACTTCCGCACCGGGTACGACAAGTGGCTCGCGTACGGCCAGTCCAAGACCGCCAACGTCCTGTTCGCCGCACGGCTCGACGCGCTCGGGCGGGCCGACGGCGTGCGGGCCTTCGCGCTCCACCCAGGCAAGATCATCACCGGTCTCCAGCGGGAGATGACGCTCCGGGAGCAGATCGACCGCGGCTGGGTCGACGAGCACGGCACCGTCGTCGGTGCAGACTTCAAGTCGCCCTCCCAGGGTGCGGCCACCGGCCTCTGGGCGGCCACCTCCCCGCTGCTCGACGGCCGCGGCGGCCTCTACCTGGAGGACTGCGAGGTCGCCCGCGTCGCCGCCCCCGGCGACTCGATGGACGACGGCGGCGTCCGCCCGTACGCCCTCGACCCCGACGCGGCGGCCCGCCTCTGGGACCTCTCCCTCGCCGCGACCGGTGCCACGCCGATCACGGGCTGAGCGTCGCTACAGGCAGATCCAGCAGTACAGCCGCTCGCCCGCCGTACGCGCCCGGCGGGCGAGCGCGATCAAGTCCTCGGCCAGCGGCAGCAGATCCGCCGGATCGGCGCCGTGCCACTCCGCGGCCTCGGCCCACCGCGCCACGGCCGCCGGTATCCGGTCGTCGCGCACCTCGGCGAGCGCGTCCCGGGCGGCGTCGTCGAGCTCGGTCACCCACGGGCCGGTCGACCAGGGGTCGTCCTCGCTCCAGGGGCCGTCCGGGCCGGGCTGCGGAGTGGTCGGCCAGACCGCCGCGTCCTCCACCAGGTCGACCCGCCACGGCTCCGCCCGGATCGCCGCGACGAGCTGCCCCAGCAGGACGCCGGGATCGACGCCCTTGGCCATGACACCGTCGAAGGCCCCCTCGGAGGCCTCGCCGAACTCGGGCCGCGCGCCCCCGGTCAGCTCCAGCGCCCGCACGACGGCCGCAGCCCCGGGCGCCCGGAAGTAGTCGGTCAGCACACCCATTCCGGCGGCCACCCCCTCGTCTCGAATCCTGGGGGCAGTGGATCAGGCGTCACTGACATCCCTCACCCGATCGGCTGACGCCCGGAGCAGGAAGTCGGCCGGCCCGACTTCCTGCTCCACGAGAGCCACGAGAGCCATGAGAGCCACGATGCCCTCACGGGGCACGTTGCCCACGGTGCCCCCGAGGGCCGGGCTCAGCAGGAGATGCTGCCGCCGCCCGTGTTCGTGCCCAGCACCCCGACGAACTTCCGGAACAGGTTGATCCGGTCGTTGCGCTCGTCCGGGTTCCTGCCGTTGCACTCCAGGTCGCCGTTGATGCTGCGGATGGTCTCGCCGAAGCCCCTGTTGTTGACGACGGCGTCGTGCGGCGTCATGGTCCCGGCGCCCTTCTGGGTGTCCCAGAACCAGAGCGCGGTCTTCCAGGCGACGGCCGGGTCCTTCTCCACCCTGGACGGGTCGTGCAGCAGGTCGATGCGCAGGGCGTCGCCCGCGGCCTTGTAGTTGAAGTTCCAGCTGATCTGCAGCGGCCCGCGCCCGTAGTAGGCGCTGTGGCCCGCCGGGCAGCCGTACGGCTGGGTGGTGTCGCAGTAGTGGCTGTAGTTGGCGGTGTTCTGCTCGACGACGAACCTCAGGCCGCCGGTCTCGTGGCTGACGTTGGCCAGGAACGCGGCCGCCTCGCGCTTGCGGGTGGCGGTGTCGCCGGTGGTGGTGAACGCGGGGTAGGCGCCGAGGGCGTCGGTGAGGCCCCGGTACGTGTAGAAGGGGTTCCGGTTCGGGAACATCTGGTTGAACTGGGCCTCGCTGACCACGAAGGAGCCTGCGGCGGAAGCCGGGGCGGCCGTCGGCCCGGTGAGCGCGACGGTGCTCAGGACGGCGGCCGAGGCGGCCGCGGAGAGGGCGCGGGGGAACTTCATCATTTCCTCGCAAGGAGTCAGGGGTCGTCCGCGGAGCGGTGATTCGCTCCCGGATCACCACCGCCCCATCGTGGTGGGCGACACGCGCGGACCGCGTCCTTCCGAGGTCTGAACCACTCGTACGGGTCGTATCCGATCGAGGGATCGGGGCGCCGCTGACCGCAGGGTGATCATCCGCCTGTCGTACGCACCGGATACCCTCGTCCGCGCACGTGCCGAGAGCGGACCCGGGGGACAGGGATGGCGCACACCGACGACGAGGGCGACGAGCGGCTGGCGGCCGAGGGCGAGGTGGCCGTCGCCCGGCTGGCGATCGACTCCGGGGACCTCGCCCACGCCGCCGACCACCTCTCCGACGCGATCCTCGCCGCCCCCCAGCTGCCCGAACTGCACGAAGCGCTGGCCGAGTTGTGCGCCGCCGTCGGCGGCCCCGCCGCGGCCCGCGAGCTGTTCCCGCTGGACGGCGAGGTCTACCTCGGCACCGTCGTCTGCCGCGCCCACGTGGAGGCCGCCGCCGGGGACTGGGACACCGCCGTCGGCCTGCTCGCCTCGGCGATCCAGTACGAGCCGGCCCGCCCCTGGGCGCACACCGCCTGGCTCGCCCGCGAGGACCTGCCCGCCCTGGTCGACCCGGACGCGGTCGCCCAGGCGGTGGCCCGCGCCGCCGGCGCGCTGCCCGACCCGCTGTCCACCGAACTGGCCGACGCCGTACGGCCCTTCGAGCGCTTCCTGCGGGCCGTGACCGAGCGCCACCCCGAGCACCCGCTGCTACTCGCGATGGCCTCCGGCCTGACCCGCCGCTTCGGCGCCACCGCCCGCGCCGTCGAACTCGCCGAGCGGGCCCACCGACTGGCCCCCGGCTACCTGCCCTCCGTGATGCTCGGCAACGCCCTGCGCGCCGACGGCCGCCCCGAGGAGGCGCTCACCGTCTGGGAGGCCGAACTCGTCCGGGTCGCGCCGGACGACGGCAACTCCAGCAGCTACCTCGCGGTGGACGTCGCCGAGCTGTACGGCACCCTCGGCCGCCCCGCCGAGGGCCTGCCCTGGCTGGAGCGCGTCCTCGCCACCGAGCCGGACCACCCCAAGGCCGCCCCCGCGCTGCACGGGCTGCGCTTCGCCGTCGACGGCGAAGCCGCTCACCTGCTCGCCCTCGCCGACCACCACCGCGACCACCCCGACCACGAGTACGCCCAGGACCTGCTGGAGCGGCTCAGTCACCGCGAGCCCTGGCTCGGCATGGTCCCCGGCGCCACCGAGGCGACCGTCAACGTGCTGCACCTGGTGCTCGGTTCGGACGGCACCGACCGCGACACCGAGATCGACTGCACCGCCTCCGCCGTCGAGCCGCCCAGCTCGGTGCTGGCGCTGCACCTCGCGCTGCCGCGCTCCACGGTCTCCTACCGGTCCGTCGGCGAGCCCGACCCCCGGCTGCCGCTGACCGAGCCCACCACCCGGATCTGGTCCTGGGACGGCACCGACCCGCGCCCGGCCGTCGCCGCGCCCGCCCCGTCCAGCGCCGAACTCCTCCGCGCCACCGCCGAGATCGTCTGGCCGACCGTCCCCGCCGCCTACGACCACGCCGTCCGGCTGGCCGGGCTTCCGCTGGACGAACTGCTCGGCGTGCTCGTCCACCCGCCGCTGCCCCGGGAGGACGAGCTCGGCCGCGTGCTGCTCGCCCACCAGCCCGAGCTGTGGGTGCGCGCCGTCCAGGCCTTCGCCTGCCTGGGCATCGCCCACCACCGCACCGACCAGCCCTGGGAGGGCTCCGAGCGCCGCCGGGTGCTGCGCGACCTGCTGCTCGGGCCGGAGGACTGGGTGGTCGAGGCGGCGGGCTTCGCCCTGGTCGCGATCGGCTGGACGCACCCGGAGGCCCGCGCCGACATCGCCGAACTGCTGCGGCAGCGGCTGCACTACAGCGCCCGGGCGAGCCGCAGCCGGGTGGTGACGATCCTGCGCTCGTACTGCGCCCTGGTGCTGGCCGCGCCGTGGACCCGGCCGGACGACCGCGAGACCGCCCGGCGCCTGCGGGACGAGGCGGACGCCCAGGACGCCAAGGACCCTGAAGGCAACCAGGACTCCGAAGGCGCCGAGGACCCCGAAGGCACCCAGGACTCCGAAGGGGCCCAGGGCTCCGAAGGCACCGAGGCCGCCCCGCGCGAGGCCGACGGCGCTCCCCACGTGGCCGAGGACGCCGCCCCGCGCGCTGCGGAGCCGGAGGGCGCGGGCGAGGAGCCCGGCACGGCCGAACCCGTGCAGCAGCCCCGCCCCGGCCTGATCCGCCGCCTCTTCGGCCGCTCCTAGACACCCGGGCACCCCGGCGCCGGCTACACCCCCGGCAGCGTCTCCTGCTCCACGTCGAACCGCGCGACCCGCTCCGCCGGATCGCGGCACTCCGGCCCCAGCCGCAGCATCCGCGACTCCGGGTCGTGCAGCGGCCGGTGGCAGCGCCGACAGGTCACCCGGGGGCGCAGGGTCCGGTCGGTGTCCGTGCCGGGCAGTGGCTCAGGGCTGGTCATGGGGAGACGTTAGCGGCCGCCGGCCGTGAAAGGATCCTGCGCATGGCCACGGACCGCAGCAGCGCAGGAGACCCGGCGCGCACCCTCGCCCTGCTCTGGGGGCTGACCGCCGAGGAGAAGCCCGGTCGGCGCGGCCCGAAGCAGGCCCGCTCGACCGGTGAGATCGCCGTCGCCGCCATCGCCCTGGCCGACGCCGAGGGCGTGGACGCCGTCACCATGCGCAGGGTCGCCCAGGAGCTCGGGCTGTCCCCGATGGCCCTCTACACCTACGTGCCCGGCAAGGCCGAACTGCTCGACCTGATGCTGGACACCGTCTACGCCACCATGCCCCGCAGCACTCCGGCCGACGACGGCTGGCGGGCCCGGGTCACCGCCGTCGCCGACGACAACCGGGCACTGTTCCGCGCCCACCCGTGGGTCGCCGCCGTGTCCACCAGCCGCCCGCCGCTCGGCCCCGGACTGATGGCCAAGTACGAGTACGAGCTGCGCGCCCTGGAGGGCACCGGACTGCCCGACGTCGAGCTGGACGCCGCGCTCACCCACCTGCTGGGCTTCGTCCAGACCTGCGCCCGGATGGCCGCCGACGAGCGGGCCGCCCAGCAGGACAGCGCGCTGACCGACGCCCAGTGGTGGCGGGCCAACGCCGACCTGCTGGCCCGGGTGTTCGACCCCGAGCGCTACCCGGTCGCCGCCCGGGTCGGCGCCGCCGCCGGCGAGGCGCACGGCGGCGCGTACAGCCCGGACCACGCCTACGCCTTCGGCCTGGCCCGTGTCCTGGACGGGCTCGCGGCGCTGATCAAGGAGCGGTAGCCCGCCCGACTCAAGGAGCGGTGGGCCGCCCGTCGTACTCCTCGCGGGCCGCGACCACCGAGCCCACCCGCTGCTCGGACCAGTGCGCGAGCGCCGCGACCAGCTCCGCCGCCTCCCGGCCGAGCGGGGTGAGGCTGTAGTCGACCCTGGGCGGGATCACCGGGTGCGCCTCGCGCAGCACGAAGCCGTCCCGCTCCAGCGTCTGCAGGGTCTGGGCGAGCATCTTCTCGCTGACCCCCGACACCCGCCGCCGCAGCTCGCTGAACCGGTGGCCGCGCTCGCGCAGCGCGCCGAGGACGAGCACGCCCCAGCGGCTGGTGACGTGCTCCAGTACGCCCCGGGACGGGCACATCCGGTCGAAGACGTTCGCCGGGGGAAGCTCGCTCGTCCGCATTCCACTTACCTCCATGCCAGTACCGTACTTTGAAGTGCGTACTTTCGAAAGGTTAGTGCCATCCCTAGGGTGAGTTCCGAGGTCAGCGAACCGCCCACGAGAAGGAGCACCCCATGTACGTCGTCACCGGAGCCACCGGCCAGCTCGGCCGCCTCGTCGTCGAGGGCCTGCTGGCCAAGGTCCCCGCGAGCGAGGTGGCGATCGCCGTGCGCTCCGCCGGGAAGGCGGCCGACCTGGCCGCGCGCGGGGTCGACGTCCGGGTGGTCGACTACGACGAGCCGAAGAGCCTGGCCGGCGCCTTCGCCGCCGGTGACCGGGTGCTGCTGATCTCGGGCAGCGAGGTCGGCCGCCGCGTTCCGCAGCACCGGGCCGTGGTGGAGGCCGCCCGGACGGCCGGGGTCGCCCTGCTCGCCTACACCAGCATCCTCGGCGCGGCGACCTTCCGGCTGGCCGACGAGCACAAGGCGACCGAGGAGCTGATCCTCGCCTCCGGCCTCCCGTACGCCTTCCTGCGCAACGGCTGGTACACCGAGAACTACCTGGGCGACGCGGCCGGCACGGTGGAGCGCGGCGTGGTGCTCGGCAGCGCCGGGGACGGCCGGGTGGCCACCGCCCCGCGCCGGGACTACGCCGACGCGGCGGTCGCCGTGCTGCTCGACGGGAGCGAGCAGAACCGTGCCCACGAGCTGAGCGGTGACGTCGCCTGGAGCCTGTCCGAGCTGGCCGCCGAGCTGGCGAAGGCCTCCGGCCGGCCGGTCGAGCACCGCGACGTCACCCCGGCCGAGCACCTGGACGTCCTGGTCGGCGCGGGCCTGCCGCAGGGCTTCGCCGAGGCGCTGGTCGACGTGGACGCGGGCATCGCGCGCGGCGAGCTGGCCGGCACCCCGGGCGAGCTGGCCCGGCTGATCGGCCGCCCGACCGTCCCGCTGGCGAAGTCCGTCCGCGCGGCGCTGGGTGCCTAGGACGACCGAGGTGACCTGCGAGAACGCCGGGCGCGTCCCAGCATTCAAGCAATGTCATGACCAAAATCCGGAAACGGAGATGACAGCCTGCCCTCCCGCCCGCTACCGTCGCCAGGACGACACACGCGCGGGAGGGCACTCGGCATGCCACAGACGAACCAGCGGGACAGCGGCCGAGGCCTCTGGTACGGCATGGCGGCCTACGGGATCTGGGGGCTCTTCCCCCTCTTCTGGCCGCTGCTGGAGCCCGGCGCCGCCGACGACATCCTGGCCAACCGGATGGTCTGGTCCCTGGTCGCGGTCGTGCTGCTGCTGGTCGCCCAGCGGCACTGGGGCTGGATACGCCCGCTGCTGCGCCAGCCCCGCCGGCTCGCCATGCTGGCCGGCGCTGCCACGGTGATCTCCGTCAACTGGGGCGTCTACATCTGGGCCGTCAACAGCGGCCACGTGGTGGAGACCAGCCTCGGCTACTTCATCAACCCGCTGGTCACCATCGCCTTCGGCGTCCTGGTGCTCAAGGAGCGGCTGCGCGGCGTGCAGTGGACGGCCGTCGGCATCGGCGCCGCCGCCGTCGCGGTGCTGAGCATCGCCTACGGGCAGCTGCCCTGGATCGCGCTCACCCTGGCGCTCTCCTTCGCCACCTACGGCCTGCTGAAGAAGCAGGTCGGGCTGAGCGGGCTGGAGAGCCTGGCCGCCGAGAGCGCCTTCATGTTCCCCTTCGCCCTCGGCTACCTGGTCTACCTGGAGGTCAGCGGGCGCGGCACCTTCGGGCACACGGTGGCCGGCTCGTACGGCTGGGGGCACTCCGGGCTGCTGATGCTCAGCGGGGTGATCACCGCGATTCCGCTGCTGTTCTTCGGCGCGGCCGCCGTCCGGGTGCCGCTGACCGTGATGGGCCTGCTGCAGTACCTGGCGCCGGTGTTCCAGTTCCTGATCGGCGTCGCGGTGTTCCACGAGTCGATGCCGCCGGCGCGCTGGGCCGGCTTCGCCCTGGTGTGGGCCGCGCTCGCCCTGCTCACCTGGGACGCGCTGCGCCAGGTGCGGACCGACCGCGCCGGGCGGGCCGCGGCCGTGCCGCCACCCGCCCCGACGGAGGCGGCCCCTACGGCGGCCGTCGAGGAAGCCGTCACGCGCTGACGCCGCTCACGCGCTGATGTCGCTCACGCGCTGATGTCACGGCTGGTGAACCGGGCCCAGGCGGCCGAGCCGAACACCGCGACGTAGGCGGCCTGCAGCCCGAGGTCCTTCCACACCCCGTCCCAGTACATCGGTTCCCGCAGCAGGTCCGAGAAGCTCATCCAGTAGTGGGTGAACAGGAACGGCCGGACCGGGTCCAGCTGCGGGAAGGCGTCCAGGATCTGCACCGTGATCACCAGCCCGACGGTCGCGGCCATCGCCGCGATGCCGCTGCCGGTGAGGGTGGAGACGAACAGCCCGATCGCCACCAGCCCGGCCAGCGAGACCGCGACCACCCCGGCCACCAGCACCGCCCGCAGCAGGGCGTCGGTGAAGCCGATGGTGTCCCCGGAGATCAGCGTGACCTCGCCGAGCGGGAACAGGGTGGCGCCGGTGGCCAGCGCCGTCACCGCCACCGCCGCGGTGGCTGCCAGGCAGAACACCAGCCCGGCGGTGAACTTGGCGGCCAGCAGCCTGGTCCGCCCGGCCGGGGCGACCAGCAGGTAGCGCAGCGTCCCGGTGGCCGCCTCGCCCGCCACCGAGTCCCCGGCGACCACGCCGACCGTCATCGGCAGGAAGACCGGCAGGGCCACCGCCAGCGCGGTGAACACCAGGAACAGCCCGTTCTGCGTGGTCTGTGCGATGAAGCTCGGCGCCCCGCCGCCACCGCCGCGCGGACTGTCCGTGTTGAGCTTGACGATCACCCCGATCAGGATCGGCAGCGCCGCCAGGATGCCCAGCAGCACCTTGGTCCGCATCCGGCGGAAGGTCAGGTGCAGTTCGTTTCGGAACAGCGCCAGGAACCCGGAGGCGGTCTGCGGCCGGCGGCCGACCACCAGCGCCGTCTCAGCCTGCGACATCGAAGCCCTCCCCGGTCAGCGCCACGAAGGCGTCCTCCAACGTGCCCCGCTCCAGCCCGAACCCGTGCACCCGGACCCCGGCCTCGACCAGCGCCGCGCACAGCTTGGGCAGCGCCTCGTCGCCGCTCGCGCCCAGCTCGCCGTCCACCCGGCCCTCGCCCGGCACCAGCGCGCCCACCTGGTGGGCCGCCAGCACCTCGGCGGCCTGCGCCACGTCGGGGGTGCGGACCACCAGCCGGCCCTGCGCCCGGGCGGCCAGCTCGGCGACGGTGCCCTGCACCACCAGCCGGCCCCGGGACATCACCGCCGCGTGGGTGCAGACCTGTTCGATCTCGTCCAGCAGGTGCGAGGAGAGGAACACCGTGGTGCCCTCCGCCGCGACCTCCCGGACCAGCGCCCGGATCTCCCGCATGCCCTGCGGGTCCAGGCCGTTGGTCGGTTCGTCCAGCACCAGCAGCTCACGCGGCTGCAGCAGCGCGGCGGCCAGGCCCAGGCGCTGCTTCATGCCCAGCGAGTAGGCGCGGGCCTTCTTGCCCGCGGCGGCGCTCAGCCCGACCCGCTCCAGGGCGGTCTCGACCCGCTGACGCCGGGTGCGCGGGTCGGCGGTCGGGTCGGCGGCGTCGAAGCGGACCAGGTTGTCGCGGCCGGACAGGAAGCCGTACAGGGCCGGCCCCTCGATCAGCGCGCCCACCCGGGGCAGCACGGTGGCGACGGACTGCGGCATCGACTCGCCGAGCACGGTGGCCGCGCCGGAGGTGGGGGCGATCAGGCCCATCAGCATCCGGATGGTGGTGGTCTTGCCGGACCCGTTGGGGCCGAGGAAGCCGAAGACGGAGCCGCGCGGCACGGTCAGGTCCAGGCCGTCCACGGCGAGCTGACCGCCGCGGAAGCGCTTGGTCAGGCCACGGGTCCTGATCACGTCGTCGGTGCGGAAGGAGCCGGAGGAGGTGGGGGAGCCGGGCGAGTTGAGGGAGCTGGGGGAGCTGGGGGAGCTGGAAGGAACGGGGGCCGGGCGCGACGCGGCGCCCGGACCCCCGGCCGACTCCGTAACGTCCCCCGTTACGGGAGTCTCGGTCATCCGTCAGTTCACCCCGGCGGCGTGCTGGAGGACCGGCAGGGTCACCGCACCGGCGAAGACCCGGCCGTCGTCCGTGAGCAGGACGTTGACGACCTTGGTGCTGATCAGGGTGCCGCCGCCGACCGGCTTGCCGAGCGACTTCACCAGGGCCTGCGGGTTCATCGACCGGCCGTGCTGCTTGCCCTTCTTGCCGGTGTCCTCGCCCTTCGGCGCCTCGACGGCGGCGGGCAGCTGGGTGGAGACCACGGCCGTCCAGCCCTCGCCGATCACGTTCACGCCGTCATGGCCCTTGCCCTGGGTGCCCCGGTCGCCCTGCTCACCCCTGGCATCCTTGGCGTCCTTGGCCGCCTCGTCCGCCTTCTTCTCCGTCACCTTGGCCCCCTTGGGGGCGGTGAAGTCGAAGGTCTTGGCGGCCGGCGCGGTGAAGGACACGTCGGTGAAGTGGACGTCCAGCACGGTGGAGCCGTCGGTGGACTTCACCACCACCGCGAGCGGCACCCCGTTGTCGGCGGCCACCGAGATCCGCACCTCGGAGATCGTCGAGCCGGACTGGGTCGGCCTGACGCTCAGCTGGTACGCCTTCTGCCCCGCCACGTTCGCCGTGCCGGCGACGGTGACGGAGGTGGTGCCGGCGCTCCCGGTGAGGAACTTCTCGGCGGCCTCCTGCGGGGTGGTCGGCACCCCGGCCGGCGGCGCCTTCGGGGCCTTGGCGTCGGCCTTGCCGTGCTCGGCCGGACGCCCGGTCGTGTGCAGGGCGGTGTTGGTCGTGCTGTCCCAGGCCCAGCTCTGGTCGCCGTTGCGGACCAGGGTGTAGCCCGCCATGTTCTCCATCAGGTCCACCCGCTGACGGTCCGGACCGTCCACCGCGACCCGCAGGGTCTGGTCGCCGCCCAGCAGGCCCAGCAGCTTGGACTGCGGGTCCGCCGACGCCTGGCCCTGGTCGCCGCCGTGCCCGGCCGCCGCACCGAGGCCGCCGGCCGCGGCGCCCAGCAGCTGGCTGGGCAGGCCGAGGTCGGTGGAGACGGAGACCGTACCGGACAGGGCCTGGGTGTCGGAGCCGAGCACCTTGGCCACCACCTGCTCGGCCGAGAGCTGCGGCAGGCTCGGCGGGGAGTCGGCGGCCAGCGCCGGCACCAGCCCCACCCCGGCGGCGATCACCGCGCCCACCGCCAGCGGCACCCCGGCCCGTACCAGGGTGCGCCGTCGTGAGTGGTACGGCACCCCGTCGCCCACCTGGTCGTCCACCGCCGTCTCATTGGTCATGGCGCACTCAACTCCTCTGCGAACGCGTTCGATTGGCACTGCTCCTCCATTAGAGGCCGGTGCCGTCGCCGCGTCATCGCCCTGCAGGGTCACTTCGAGGTGAACCTGGTGGGTACACCGACCCTGAGACGGCCTCAGGGTTGTGTCCTACCGACGTACCACCCTGACGTAGGGTCGCGCCATGGACGGAACCGCCATGGACGCAAGCAACCCCCCGACCGCTAACGCGATGCGGCGCGCCCTGCGCCGTGCCCGGGACGGCGTCGCCCTCGACCTCGCCGAGGCCGCCGTACTGCTCCAGGCCAGAGGCGAGGACCTGAGCGACCTGTGCGCCAGTGCCGCCCGGGTCCGCGACGCCGGCCTGGAGGCGGCCGGCCGCCCCGGCGTCATCACCTATTCCAAGAGCGTGTTCATCCCGCTCACCCGGCTCTGCCGCGACAAGTGCCACTACTGCACCTTCGCCACCGTCCCCGGCAAGCTGCGCCGGGCCGGCCACGGGATGTTCATGTCCCCGGACGAGGTGCTGGAGGTCGCCCGGCGCGGGGCCGAACTCGGCTGCAAGGAAGCCCTGATCACGCTCGGCGACAAGCCCGAGGACCGCTGGCCCGAGGCCCGCGAGTGGCTGGACGCGCACGGCTACGACGACACCATCGCCTACGTCCGGGCGATGTCCGTGCGCATCCTGGAGGAGACCGGGCTGCTCCCGCACCTCAACCCCGGGGTGCTGAG
Organism: Kitasatospora sp. NPDC101157; assembly: GCF_044768255.1. Lineage (NCBI taxonomy): Bacteria > Bacillati > Actinomycetota > Actinomycetes > Kitasatosporales > Streptomycetaceae > Kitasatospora > Kitasatospora sp. NPDC101157. The sequence goes on from NZ_JBIWPL010000001.1 coordinate 179,212, forward strand.
CTGGACGGACTTCCAGCGGCTCAAGCCGGTCTCCGCCTCGATGGGCATGATGCTGGAGACCACCGCCACCCGGCTGTGGAGCGAGCCCGGCGGCCCCCACCACGGCTCCCCGGACAAGGAACCGGCCGTCCGGCTGCGGGTCCTGGAGGACGCGGGCCGCAGCTCCGTCCCCTTCACCAGCGGCCTGCTGATCGGCATCGGCGAGACCCACCAGGAGCGCGCCGAGTCGCTGTTCGCGCTGCGCCGGGTGTCCCGGGCCTACCACGGCGTCCAGGAGCTGATCCTGCAGAACTTCCGCGCCAAGCCGGACACGGCGATGCGCGGCATGCCCGACGCCAAACTCGACGAGCTGGTGGCCACGGTGGCGGTGGCCCGGCACCTGCTGGGCCCCACCGCCTGCCTCCAGGCGCCGCCGAACCTGGTGGACGGCGAGTACGAGCGGCTGATCGCGGCCGGCATCGACGACTGGGGCGGCGTCTCCCCGCTCACTCCGGACCACGTCAACCCCGAGCGCCCCTGGCCGCAGATCGACCGTCTGGCCGAACGTTCCGCCGCGGCCGGCTTCGAGCTGCGCGAGCGCCTGGCGGTCTACCCCGAGTACGTGCTGCGCGGCGAGCCCTGGCTGGACCCGCGGGTGCTGCCGCACGTCCGCGCCCTGGCCGACCCGGCCACCGGCCTGGCGAACCCGGACGCCACCGTCCGGGGCCTCCCCTGGCAGGAGCCCGAGGACCTGCCGGAGGCGTACGGCCGGACCGACCTGCACACCGCCGTCGACACCGAGGGCCGCACCGGCGACCGCCGGGCCGACTTCGAGGACGTGTACGGCGACTGGGAGGTGCTGCGCGAGCAGGTGCTGGCCAAGGGCGCGCCCGAACGCCTCGCCGGGGACCTGCGCGAGGCACTGGCGGTGGCCGCCGACGACCCGACCCGGCTCACCGACGACCACGCGCTGGCGCTGTTCCACGCGGACGGCCCGGCCCTGGACGCGCTGTGCCGGATCGCCGACGACGTCCGCCGGGACGCGGTCGGCGACGACGTCACCTACTGCGTCACCCGGAACATCAACTTCACCAACGTCTGCTACACCGGCTGCCGCTTCTGCGCCTTCGCCCAGCGCCGCACCGACGCCGACGCCTACACCCTCTCCCTGGAGCAGGTCGCCGAACGGGCCGCCCAGGCCTGGGAGGTGGGCGCCACCGAGGTGTGCATGCAGGGCGGCATCCACCCGGACCTGCCCGGCACCGCCTACTTCGACATCGCCCGCGCCGTGAAGGAGCGCGTCCCCGGCATCCACGTGCACGCCTTCTCCCCGATGGAGGTGGTCAACGGCGCCACCAGGACCGGGCTCTCGATCCGGGACTGGCTGCAGCGCGCCAAGGAGTCCGGCCTGGACACCATCCCGGGTACCGCCGCCGAGATCCTCGACGACGAGGTCCGCTGGGTGCTCACCAAGGGCAAGCTGCCGGCCGCGACCTGGGTCGAGGTGGTCACCACCGCGCACGAGCTGGGCATCCGCTCCTCCTCCACCATGATGTACGGGCACGTGGACACTCCCGCGCACTGGCTCGGCCACCTGCGGCTGCTCGCCGACATCCAGCGACGCACCGGCGGCTTCACCGAGTTCGTCACCCTTCCGTTCGTCCACACCAACGCCCCGGTCTACCTGGCCGGCATCGCCCGCCCCGGCCCGACCGCCCGGGACAACCGCGCGGTGGTCGCGATGGCCCGGCTGCTGCTGCACCCGCACATCCCCAACATCCAGACCAGCTGGGTCAAGCTCGGCGCGGAGGGCGCGGCCGAGATGCTCCGCTCGGGCGCCAACGACCTGGGCGGCACGCTGATGGAGGAGACCATCTCGCGGATGGCCGGCTCGGCGTACGGCAGCTACAAGTCGGTGCGCGACCTCCAGGCGATCGCCGAGGCCGCGGGCCGTCCGCACCGCCAGCGCACCACCCTGTACGGCGAGGTCCCGGCCGAGCGCCGGGCGGCGGCACTGGCCTCGGACGGGCACCTTCCGGAGCTGCTGCCCGTCCTGGACTGAGGCCGGCCGCGGGGCCCCGGCCGCTCGCGGGATCGTCCTCCGGGAGCGGCCGGGGCGGGGAACCGAAGTACGAGGGACGCCGTCGTCTCGCTCGCGCCTTCGAATACAGTGCCAGGGCGCGCGCCACGGCCGTGCGTCGCGCGGCCCGGCCCCCACCCCGACGAAAGGCGCCCCGTCGTGATGCCACTGTGGTCACGAGCCCAGCAGCAGGACTTCCGCAGCCGGGTGCGCGGCTGCCTGCTCGGCGGTGCCATCGGTGACGCGCTCGGCGCCGGCGTCGAGTTCGAGCCGCTGGAGCGGATCCGGGCCCAGCACGGACCGCAGGGCGTCACCGGCTACGTGCCCGCGTACGGGCGCACCGGCGCCGTCACCGACGACACCCAGCTCAGCCTGTTCACGGTGGACGGCCTGATCCGCGCCCACATCCGGCGTGACACCGGCAGCTGGCACCCGCCCACCGACCTCCACCTGGCCTACCTGCGCTGGGCCGCCACCCAGCGCGACTGGGGCCCGGACGAGCGCCGCCCGGGCCTCGGCTGGCTCGGCCGCGAGGAGTGGCTGTACGCCCGGCGCGCCCCCGGCCAGGGCTGCCTGACCGGCCTCAGCGGGCCGGACGGCGAGCGGCTCGGCACCCTGGAACGGCCCAAGAACCCCCACTCCAAGGCCTGCGGCACGGTGGTGCGGGCGGCGCCGTTCGGGCTGCTCACCACCTGGGAGCCGGGCCTGGTGTTCCAGCTCGCGGTGGAGTGCTCGGTGCTCACCCACGGCCACCCCACCGGCTACCTCGCGGCGGGCGCGTTCGCGGTGATCGTCCAGTCGGTGGCCCGCGGCGGGACCCTGGAGGAGGGCGTCCACCTGGCGCTGGCCCTGCTCTCCGAGCGGCAGGCGCACGAGGAGACCACGGCCGCGCTGCGGGCGGCACTGGACGCGGTGCGGGCCGGCGAACCGTCCGCCGAGCGGGTGGAGGCGCTGGGGGAGGGCTGGGTGGCGGAGGAGGCGCTGGCCATCGCGGTCTACTGCGCGCTGGTCGCCCACGACGTGCGCTCGGGGCTGCTGCTGGCCGTCAACCACTCCGGGGACAGCGACTCCACCGGCGCGATCTGCGGCAACCTGCTCGGGGTGCTGCACGGTGACACCGCGCTGCCGCCGGGCCTGGTCGCGGGGGTGGAGGGGCGCGGGGCGATCCTGGAACTCGCCGACGACTTCGCGCTGGAGCTGATGCACGGGACCGAACTGCACGACCGGCGGACGCCGGAGGGGGCCGACTGGGCCGCCCGCTACCCGGTGGAGCACTGAGCGGTGGTGCCGTGAGGGACGGCGGCGCTGTGACGGGGACTTCCCGGCACGGCAGTTGCCCGTGGCGCCGACCGCCGCTCGGGGCGACGGACACCGCTACGGGCAACTGGGCCGAGCACGGATCCGGTTCGGACCCGGGACCCTCAGACCTCGCCGAAGGCCCCTGTCGCCGCGGCCGACGCGAAGGCGTTCCAGGCCTCGGTGGAGAAGCGCAGTTGCGGTCCGGCCGGGTCCTTCGAGTCCCGGACCGCCACCGCTCCCGCGGCCGGTCCGGAGATCTCCACGCAGGCGCCCTGGCCTCCGCTGTGACTGCTCTTTCGCCAACGTGGTCCGTGCTCGGCGGGGTTGATCATTCGTGGTATCCCTTTTCGATGTCGGCTATCAGCGACCGGCTCTCCGCGACACCGAGCGCGGCCGCTCTCAGGTAGTCGTAGAGACCGGTATAACGGCGCACATCGGCCTCCTTCTCCAGGTAGAGATCGCTCGTCACACCTTCGAAGTAGACAACTGTGGAATCGGCTGACTCCGGGAACTCCAGCAGGGAGAATGTCCCGGTCATACCGGGATGGGCGCCGTGCGAGAACGGGATCACCTGGATGGTGATGTTCGGGCGCAGGCTCAGCTCCAGCATCTGCCGCAGCTGCCGGGCCATGATCTCGCGGCTGCCCACCTCGCGGCGCAGCGCCGCCTCGTCTATGACGGTCCACAGGCTGCCGAGCTGGTTCTCGCCGTGGACCCGCTCCTGGCGCTTCATCCGCACCTGCACCCGGCGCTGCACCGCGGTGGCGTCGGTGTCCGGCTGGGTGCCCTCGACCACCGCCTGGGCGTACTGCTCGGTCTGCAGCAGGCCGGGGATGAACGAGGACTCGTAGGCGCGGATCGAGGAGGCCTCCGCCTCCAGGCCGATGTAGACGCTGTACGGCGTGGGCATGTCGTTGAAGTCGTGCCACCAGCCGCGCTGGCGGGACTCCTTGGCCATCTCCATCAGACTGCTGCGCATCTGCTCGTCGGTCACGTTGTACACGTCGCAGAGGTCGCGCACGTCGCGCTGGCTGATGCTGCGGCGGCCGTTCTCCAGTCGGCTGATCTTCGACTGGGAGACCATCAGCCGGCCGGCCACCTCCTCCGCCGTCATCCCGAGGCCCTCGCGGAGCTTGCGCAGCTCCGAGCCGAGCCGTCGGCGGCGCACGGTGGGATTGATGTTCGCGGACACGTCGACCTCCGGCCGAACCTCTGGTGATCGTTGGAACGGCAGCCCTCGGAACACATCGGACATTGGGACCAACCCCCCTGACTCGGAGCAGCATGTCACCTTGGGCCAGCTCGGCGCCGGGGAATCACAGCAGCGCAGTAGAACAGATCATCGGAAAAGCGCGTCCGTGAGACAGCGGTGGCTCCCAGGTGGTAATGCGGCTCGGTGACTCGAACCGGTAGTGGGCGGAGGACCCCGACGGGCCTCCGGGAACGGCAGAGGGGCGGTCGCCGGGCGACTTGCGTCGCGGGGCGACCGCCCCTCGGTGCTGCTGGTGGTGCCGGTCTTGCCGGTGGTGCGGAGTCGCACGCTGTCGCACGGTGTCGCGCCGTGCAGTGCAGTGCCGTTCGGTGCCATGCGGTGTCGTGCCGTGCAGTACGGTGCCGTGCGGTGTCATGCGGTGTCATGCAGTGTCGTGCGGACGGTGGTTCAGCGCCTCCGAGGGGCGCGAACGGGGGGCCGCCCGCTGCCGGGCGCGCCGCCGGCGGTTCGGGTCAGCGGACCGCGACCCGCGGAGCGGTGACCCGCCCGCCCGTGGTCCGGCCTCCGGCACGGGCGCCGGAGCGGCCGGTGGCGGCCCCGGAACTCTGGGAAGAACGGTTCTGCTGCGTCGGCAGGCCGTTCTGCACGTCCATCACGGCGTGCGCGACCATCCCGCCCAGCGGGTCGTACCGGATCAGGTCGCGCAGCCGCGACCGTGAGGACCGTCCCTCGTTGCCCGGGTACAGGTGCTTGCCCAGGCCCACCGAGTGGGCGAGGGCCGCGAGCGCGGCCGTCCGCGGGTCCGGCGGCACGCCGGTGCGGATCGCGGTGTCCAGCCGCTGCTTGATCGCGGCGTTGGTGCAGTCGTCGGACGCCTGGTAACGCGTCGTCGGCAGCACCCCGCACACCTGCCCCGGCACGGCCGTGACCATGCCGCAGCGTTCCAGGTGCGCCAGGTAGGTCTGCCGCAGCCCCAGCCGGGGCCCGCCGATCCAGTGCGCCGCGCGGACCGGACTGCCGCGTCGTCGCAGCAGCTCCAGTGCGTGGTCAAGGGTCGGGTCGCCGGTCGGCCGTGCGAGCACGACGGCGATCCGGTCGCCCTCCGGTACGATCCGTCCGGCCAGGGACAGCTCGACGAGCTGCGCCCCGGCGAGTCCGAGGTCGAGGGTCTGCGGCTGCGCCGTGGTACCCGTGGTCGGGTCCAAAGCGAGCAGCAAGAGTTCCTCGGGAACAGTTCTGCGGCTCTTGCCCATCCAAGCCTCCCCGCGTGGATGAGAGACAGGGTGACGCCTCTCACACGGGCTTGTCGAGTACGCCTCCGAATCGTGACCTTGCGGTGAAGGCGCGGAACCGGGGGCCTCAAGCCCGGCGTCTGACTCTTGAACAGACCGCGGTGCGGCCGTGCGGCGGCAATACGCGCCGGTCGGGCGGGGTGTGCGCGGCTGGATCGACCGTCGGTGGCGGAGACTGTACAGGTACACGGGGCGGGGCGTCGGCTTCCCGAAATCGGGTCTGCCGGTGCCCCGCCGGGCGTTGAGGAGGCTGGGATACGTGGGCGAGTCCCCCGACAGGGTGCTGAGGGACGGCGAGCGGGAGCAGGACCGCGAACGCGAACGGACCGGTGCGCCGGCTGCCGGGGCGTCAGCCGAGGCTGCCGCGGACGTGTCCGCGGAGGGTCCGGCCGACACCTCGGCGGAGGAGGTGCCGGGGACCGGGGCGGGGGCCGGGACCGGGGCGTCCGCAGGGGCAGCACCCGCTGACACGCCCGCCGAGGCCTCGGCCGAGGCATCCGCCGACACGCCGAAGGGCGGCGCCGAGGGCGGTTCGACCGTACAGCTGCGTGTCCACGATGTGGACAGTCGGACGACGATGCTGCGGCTGCCGGTGGACAACAAGACCACCGCGCTGCGGCTGCCCGCGGAACTGCTGAAGCCTGCGGGCGGCGACAGTTCCGAGGATGCGGCGGAGAATGAGAAGGACTCGCCGAAGACTGACGGAGCGAAGGCAGCCGGCGGCCGACCGCCCGGCGCCGACCCGCGTCTCGCCATGCGGACGACGGGGGTGGCGGCCGAGAAGGCCGACGACAAGGCTGACGACAAGGCTGCGGGAGACACGGCCGAGAAGAAGGCTGCGGACAAGGCCGACGAGAAGGCTGCGGAGAAGGCCGACGGCGCGGCCGACACGCCTGACACGCCCGACGCCGACTCCGCCACCGACGCCGACTCCGCCACCGACGCCGACTCCTCCGCCGACACCGACGCGGACGCGGACGCGGGCAAGGGCGACGGCGCCGAGGCCGACTCTCCCGCCGGCGCCACCGCGACCCTCGCCCTGACCAAGAAGGGGGAGCCGGCTCAGAAGGTGGCCGGGTCGGACCGGACCGAGAAGCTGGAGAAGCCCGAGCCGCTGCGCGCCCCCGCGGCCCCCGCGACCCCCGCCCCGGCTGCCGGCACCGTCCCCGCCGCAGGGACCGTCCCCGAGCCCCCGGAGCCTGCTCAGGCGCCCGAGCCGGCCCCCGTGCCGAAGCCGGTGCCCGAGCCGAAGCCGGTGCCCAAGCGCCTCCCTGAACCCGAGTCGGCTCCGGCCCCGGGCCCCCCGCCGCTGCCGCCCGTCCCGCCGCTGCCCCGGCCGGAGCCGCTGCCCTCCCCGCAGCCCGCTCCCCAGCCCTCGCCCGAGACCACGGCCGAGGCGATGGAGGTCCTGGCCACCCTCAACGCCCGCCCGGTCTCGCCGCTGCGCCGCGCGCTCAAGCGGATCACCATCTGGACGGTCTTCCTGGCCGTGGTGCTCGGCGCGGTCGTGGTGGCCCAGCTGCTGCGCCCGCTGCCGGACCCGAAGATGCGGATGACGACCGCGGGCACCTTCAACTTCACCGGCGACCCGCTGGACCTCGCCTGGCCGGCCAAGGGCCAGTCCGCGGCCGAGGTGGTCGGCGTCGGCAGCCTCGGCAGCTCGGGCCAGGAGACGCCGGCCCCGATCGCCAGCGTCACCAAGGTGATGAACGCCTACCTGATCCTGCAGAAGTACCCGCTGAAGAAGGGGGAGAGCGGCCCCAAGATCACCGTCGACCCGCAGGCCGCGCAGGAGTCCGGCAACAGCGACGAGTCCCGGGTGACGCTCACCGCGGGTCAGGAACTCACCGAGTACCAGGCCCTGGAACTCCTGATGCTGCCGTCCGCCAACAACGTGGCCCGGCTGCTCGCCCGCTTCCACTCCGGCTCCGAGGAGGCGTTCGTCAAGCAGATGAACGACACCGCGGCCAAGTTCGGCATGACCAACACCACCTACGCCGACCCGGCGGGCTTCAACGCGGACACCAAGTCCACCGCGAAGGACCAGCTGAAGCTGGCCGAGCAGGTCATGAAGGACGACATCTTCCGGCAGATCGTCTCCACCCCGGACACCACGTTCAACAACGTGAAGATCTCCAACACCAACAACCTGATCAACCCGAAGACCGGTGTCATCGGCGTCAAGACCGGCTCCAGCACCCCGGCCGGCGGCTGCCTGATGTGGGCCGCCTACAAGGAGATCGGCGGGGTGAAGCGAATGATCCTCGGCGTCACCCTGGGCCAGCAGGCCACCTCGCCCAACCCGGGCGACGGCATCCTGCCCACCGTGCTCAAGGTCAGCGGCAAGCAGATCCAGGCGGCCCAGAACGGGCTGACCGGCCAGACCGTGGTGAAGAAGGGCGACGTCGTCGGCACCGTGGACGACGGCCTCGGCGGCAAGGTCCCGGTCGTCGCGACCAAGGACCTCGTGGTGGCCGGCTTCCCGGGCGTCACCGGCACGATCACCCTGGACCCGGCCGCGCTCCACCACAACGAGAAGGCGGGCAAGGAGATCGGCACGCTGCGCGTGGGCTCGGGCGACGGAAAGTCGGAGGTCCCGGTGGCCCTCCAGTCCGACCTCAACCCGCCGTCCATCCAGTCGCGCCTGCTGCGCCTCCTCTGATCCCTCCCCCTCCCCGACGGCCCGAAGGGGGAGCCGGCCCGCCCGGCTCCCCCTTCGCCGTCCCCCGCCCACCCCCGATCCGGTACGCTGTGAACGGCCTGGTCACCGACCGGCCACGCCTCAGTAGCTCAGGGGATAGAGCACGGCTCTCCTAAAGCCGGTGTCGCAGGTTCGATTCCTGTCTGGGGCACAACAGAACCGCAGCTCACAGGCCCTTCCTCCCCACTCCGGGGACGGAGGGCCTGTGGCGTTTCCGCCTCCCGCCGGCCGCCCGTGACGACTCGGTCAAGCGCGGGTAGCGGCAGATCCGCCGGAGGGCGACCGCCAGGAGCCGCCGGTTCCGGCGGAAAGGCCTGGCCGGGCCCCGGCCGGCGGCCGAGCGGATTCACGGGAATTCCGGAACCATCCCTTCTTCTTGTGCTCCCGGGGTGACAGAACCGCCGGGGGTACACCCAGTCACCGCCCGGAGGGCGCAGCCGCTGCGCCCACCACCACCGCCACCTTCGGACGGGGCGTGACGGACTACCAGATCGCCGTCCTGGACGGGCACCAGACCGCGCTGACCAGGCTCGCCGACGGTGGCGTGACGGTCGAGTACCAGCCGAACGGCTACTTCCGGGAGGCCCAAGTGGTTCCCAGCGCGGTCTTCCTGCTGCTGACCGCGGCCCTGCTCACCTACGCCTGGCGCACCGTGCGGACCATCCCGGGCAAGGCCTGACCGCTGCCGCTCACCCCTGGGCCCTCCGCCGATCCGGCGGAGGGCCTGCGGCGTTTCCGGGGCGGCTCGCCGGGGGCCCCGCCGCCTCGGCGGACGGCTGCCCCAGCGGTCCGCCGCCTCGGTGGACCGGTGCGTCCGGGCGGTCGGCGGGGTCGTCCCGGCCGGGCGCGTCCGACCCGGCGCCGTCCGGCCGGTCGGCGGCCAGCGGGTCGTGATCCAGCAGTCCGTCGTCCAGCGGGTCGTGATCCAGCGGGGCGTCGGCCAGCGGGCCGCCAGCGTGCGGGCCGTCGGGGCGCGAGGGCCGGACGTACGGGACGATGACCCGCTGGACCCGGGGCCTGGTGCGCCAGTTGACCCGACGTACGTCCCGGGCCAGGGCGCCCGGGCGCCACAGTTCGATCGCGGCCGTGACGACGCCCAGCACGACGCCGGCGGCCAGCCAGCCCGCCACCACGTCGCTGGGCCAGTGCACTCCGAGGGCGGTCCGGGTCCAGCCGATGGTCAGCACCGTGGCGGCGGCCACCGAGCAGGCGGCGGTCCGGCCGCGGCGGTCGACCCGGTACCAGAGCAGGCCGACCAGGACGGCACAGGTGATCGCCGAGGCCATCGCGTGCCCGGAGGGGAAGGCCGGGCCGCCGGCGTGCGAGACCGGGTCGGAGAAGGCGGGCCGCTGCCGGCCGACGGCCAGCTTGAGCGCCCACTGGCAGCCCCAGCCGACCAGGGCCTGGGCAGCCGTCCAGCCGGCCAGCACCCGGGCGCCGATCAGCCAGAGCCAGGCGGCTGCGATACCCAGCAGTGCACGCATCGTGACGGGGCCGCCGATGTCGGAGAGGGTCTGCACCGCGGCGGTCCAGATCCGGTGATCCCGTGCGTAGTCGTGGAGTTCGCTGGTCCAGTCCTGGTCGAACTGGTACAGGGGGTGCCAGTGGCCCGTCACCAGCGTCGCCAGGAGGCAGAACAGCGCGGCGCAGCCCAGCGCGAGCGACGCGTCCCGGAGGAGGCGACGCTGACGCACAGTGACGGAAGTCGTGCTGTTGGTCAGGTGCATGCCTGGTACCTTCCCAGCGTCCTGTGCCGATCGGGAGCTGGGGTGATAGCGATTCGGCATCTTTTGTGCGGAGGACCTGCGTGCGCCGGGGCGTGGGCGCGGGCGGAAACCGGGGGGCGCACGGGAACGTGCGCGACCGCCCGGCTGTTCAAGGAAGGGGCGGCGATCACGTGTGCGGCTGGTGAAGAGCGCTCCACGGTAGGTCGCGAACGGGCACGTGAAGTGTTCGACCGGTCACCCAGTGTCCAAAGCCGGGTGAAAACCGGCAGGATACTGCATTGCCGGGAAGAATCTGAGCGACTTGGGAATGTTGTCCGGAATCTGTTCGTTGGATCGTTATGTGTGAGCCCTTCGGGGCCCGCACTTCTTGCCCTCTCGGGGCAGGCAGGCAGACCTCGGCAAATTCCAGCAAAGGGAGCAAGCATGGCCACCCGTGCCGTCGTTCGCGACAGGGCCGACCGGACTCGCGCGGCCCGCCCGACCAACCTTGAGGCCGACCGCGACCTGGTCGGTATGTACCTCGACGAGATCGCCAGGACGCCCCTGCTCGATGCCGCCGAGGAGGTCGAGCTCTCGCTGCGGATCGAGGCCGGCGTGTACGCCCAGCACATGCTGGACGAGGGCGACCTCCCCGAGGGCGTCACGCGCGAGGAGCTGGAGGCGATAGCCGCCGACGCCGAGCGCGCCAAGGACGTCTTCATCCGCTCGAACCTCCGTCTGGTCGTGGCGGTCGCCCGCCGCTACCCGCGCAGCGGTCTGCCGCTGCTGGACCTCATCCAGGAGGGCAACGCCGGCCTGGTGCGAGCCGTCGAGAAGTTCGACTACGCCAAGGGTTTCAAGTTCTCCACCTACGCGACGTGGTGGATCAGGCAGGCGATTACCCGCTCGATCGCCGACCAGTCCCGCACGATCCGGCTGCCCGTGCACCTGGTCGAGGAGCTCGGCCGGATCCGCCGGGTGCAGCGTGAGAAGTCCAAGGAACTGGGCCGCGAGGCGGAGCCGGCCGAGATCGCGGCCGAGCTGGACACCACCGAGGCCCGGATCAAGGACGTGCTGGACTGGGCGCGGGACCCGGTCAGCCTCAACATGTCGGTCGACGACGAGGGCGAGACCCAGTTCGGCGACCTGGTGGAGGACACCGGTGCGACGTCCCCCGAGGACGCCGTGATGGTCATGCTCCGCCGCGAGGAGCTGGACGACCTGATCGGTCGGCTGGACGACCGCACGGCCTCGATCATCCGCTCCCGCTACGGCATGGAGGACGGCCGCGAGCGCACCCTCACCGAGGTCGGCAAGCAGCACGGCCTCACCCGTGAACGGATCCGCCAGATCGAGAAGCACGCGCTGGCCGAACTGAAGAAGATCGCCGACCACGCGGGCTTCGAAGCCGCCTGACGGCCGAGGCCGACGGCCGAGGTCGACCGCCACCCGGGCCCTGATGCGGAGCGCTCCGCACCAGGGCCCGCGGCGCGTCGCGGGCCTCTTAGGCTGGAGGGACGGGCCAGAGGCACGAACCAGGGGATCGGCAGGGAGTGGGCAGGGTGAGCGAGCAGCGGCAGGGACAGGAACAGGGTCAGGGTCAGGGTCAGGGAGAACAGGGGCAGGAGGATCGGGACCAGGGGCAGCCGAAGGCCCGTAGTGGCCGGCGCCCGGCCGCGGGCAAGGCCCGCCTGGTCTTCCGCGACCCCCTGGACCAGCAGTCCCGGGACGACACCGACGCCGGCTGGGGCGACCGCCCCGGGGCCGGGGAGAGCGGTGGGCGGGGGCTGGACTGGTACCTGAGCCAGCGCCCGCCGCACCACGGGGACTAGAGGGTCTGTCCGGAGGTGGGGTGCTGGGGTAACGGGACGGGGTAGCCGGGGGACTAGCGCGCCGTGACCAGCGCGTCGCGGATCTCGGTCAGCAGTTGGACCTCCTTGGCCTCGGCCTCGGCCGCCTCCTCGGCGACCGTCTTGCGCCTGGCCGCCATTCGGTTCATCGGCACGATCAGGACGAAGTAGACGACGGCGGCGGTGATCAGGAACTGCAGGGCGGCGCTGAGGACCGATCCCCACAGGATGAGGACGCCGGACGTGACCTCACCGGCGGCGCTCACCTCGCAGGGCCCCTTGAGGCAGGAACTGTAGGACGCCAGGTCCTTCGTCCCGAACGCACCGACGATCGGATTGATCACGCCCTTGACGAAGGCGTTGACGATGTTGGTGAAGGCCGCGCCGATGACCACGGCGACGGCGAGTTCGACGACATTTCCACGCAGCAGGAATTCCTTGAAGCCTTTCATGCCGCCTCGAACGACGAAGTCGTTCCGAGGTCACGGGTGGTCCTCCGGATTCCCGGATTGACAACCCGTACGGCCCACCGCGCCCTCCGGGGGCGGCGGCAGTCCGGCCCGCGCGGGCCCGAACGCCAGCGCCGCGGCCACCGCGAGCAGCACCAGCGCGGGCACCCCGGCCCGGCGCCGGACGGCCCGGCGCCAGCGGTGCCACCCGCCGCACCCCCGCCGGATCGGCGGGAAGCTCGGCACCTCCTGCCGCGGCGGCACGGTGGGCGCGGGCAGTGGAACGGACAGGCCCATGGTCGTCATCGGGGCACCTCCGGACTCGGTCGGTCGTCACGTGCGGTCGGTCGTCACGTGCGGTGGGACGCCGGGCGGTGGATCACCGCCCGGTGACCCACACGATGCGCGCTCGTGCCACCGCCGGAAAGCCGGTTCCCACAACCTGTGGACAACCCCGCCCCTGTGGACAACTTCGTACACTCACACGAGTGGGTCCGACCTTCGAGAATTGACGGAGATCCCCCACGCGGGCACCGCGGGACGCGAAAAGGCCCGCCGCCCCCGCGCGAAGCGGGGCCGACGGGCCTTCCCGTGAAGCCTCAGGAGCTCCCGGAACCTCCGGGAGCCGAGCTCAGCTCGCGGCCGGAGCCGGGCTGCTGGTCGAGCTGGAGGTGCTCGACGAGCCGGACGAACCCGAGGAGCCGGAAGCGCTCGACGAACCCGACGTCGACGACGACGTCGAGGAGCCGGCGGACGAACCCGCGCCCACCGAGCTGCTGGAGGACGAGCGGCTGTCGGTCCGGTAGAAGCCCGAGCCCTTGAACACGACGCCCACGGCCGAGAAGACCTTGCGGAGCCGTCCCTGGCAGTCGGGGCACGTGGTCAGCGCCTCGTCGGTGAACTTCTGCACCGCCTCCAGGCCGTTGCCGCACTCGGTGCACTGGTACTGGTACGTGGGCACTTGTCTTCCTCCTGGCACTCTCGCCTGATGAGTGCTAACGATGGTCAATGATGCGGTATTCCGTTGGATCAGTCCAGCGAATCCGGTGTGAGATGAGCCGGTACGGGCCGCGTCCGACCGATCGCTCAGCCCTTGGCCGCGCCGACCAGCTCTGCCGAGGCGGCGCGCTCGCCGGACCCCGCCACCACATGACCGCTCCTGACCGGCGCGACCAGCAGGTGCCGCATCGACACCAGCGCGACCAGCCCCAGACCGGCGCCGGCCAGCGGCACCAGGAACCCGGCGGACGGCCCGTGGGAGTCGATCAGCCGACCGGCCACCATCGAGCCGACGGCCAGGCCCAGGCCGATGGCACCGGTCAGCCAGGTGAAGGCCTCCGTCTTGGCGCCGTCCTCGACCAGGGTCTCGACCAAGGTGTAGCCGCTGATCAGGGTCGGGGCGATGGCCAGACCGCAGAACAGTCCGGCGATCGACAGCGTGACGAGGTCGGGCATCGCCCACAGCGTCGAGCAGCCCACCACCAGCAGGGCGTAGCTGATGACCATCCGGTGCCGGACGGCCCGACGCCAGGCGATGACGCCGTAGAGCACGCCGGCCACCATCGAGCCGCCGGCGAAGATCCCGTACACGGTGCCGGCGGCGCCGTGCTGGCCGACCGAGTCGGCGAAGGCGTTGACCGAGACCTGCATCCCGCCGAACACGGCACCCACCCCGAGGATCACGCCGGCCAGCAGCCGGACGCCCGGGGAGGCCAGCGCGGAGGCGCGCCGCGCGCCGGGCTGCGGGGCGGTCCGGGCCGGCGCGGTGCGGCGCCGGGCGGCGAAGACCAGGCCGCCGACGAAGGTCAGGGCGGCCTCGGTGATCAGCGCGGCGGACGGGTTGACCGAGGTGGCGATCTTGGCGGCCAGGATCGGGCCGATCACGAAGGTGAACTCGTCCGTCACCGATTCGAAGGCGAACGCGGTGCTCACCTTGGCCGCCGAGGAGGCGGAGGCGCCCTCGGCGCCGATGGTGGCGATCCAGCGGGCCCGGACCATCGCCCCGATCTGCGGAACGCTCGCGCCGGCCGGGACGGCGGCCAGGAGCAGGCACCAGACCGGCGCGTGCCCGAGGGCCAGCGCGATCAGCAGGCCGACCGAGGCGGCGTGCACCACCACGGTCGGGACCAGGACGGCGGCCTGCCCGTACCGGTCGGCGAGGCGCCCGGTCTGCGGGCCGATCAGTGCCTGGGCGACGGCGGCGATCGCCGTGACGGTGCCGGCGGTGCCGTACGAGCCGTAGGTGTTCTCGACGAGCATCAGGATGCCCATGCTGAGCATCGCGTAGGGCAGCCGTGCGACGAAGGCGGGGACCAGGAACGTCCAGGCGCCGGGCGTGCGCAGCAGCGCGCCGTAGCCGACCTTGGCCGGTGCTGTCGCGCTGTCGGGGGTGCCGGCCGCGGTGTCCGGAGCGGTGTCCGGGGTGGGGTCCGCGGCGATCTCGACCGTTCGGCGGGCCGTCACGGTCGGTCCTTCCTGCTGCCTGGTAGCGCGGCAGGGCATGGGGTGGCCCCGACGGCGCCGAGAGTCGTCCTCTCGCGCGTCGACCGGGGTAGATACCGGGCCGGCCGGGCCTGGTGGGCCGGGGCCGGACCGCGGCCGCCGAGCGGTCGCGCCAACTCTGCGTCAGGCAGATGCTGGGGGTGGTCTAACGGTAGTTATACGGCGTAGTCGAACCAGCATACAGTTACGCGCGTAGATTCCGCCAGATCACCCGTGCGCCACAGGTCACCCCTGCGCCACCGGCCCGACCCGCGGCCACCGGGCCACCCGTGCGCCACCGGCCCGGTCGGGCGGCCCCGGCCCCACCCGTCACCGCCCGGCCCCGTCACCGCCCGTTCAGCCACCCGGCCAGCTTGCCGCCCTTGTCCACGGCCCGCAGCCGCCGCTCCGCCGCCTCGCTCACCTCGTCCGTGGTGACCACCAGCAGTTCGTCCCCGCCGCGCAGCATCGTCGCCTTGTCCGGCACGAAGGAGTTGCCCTCCCGCACGACCAGGGTCACCGCCGCCCCCTTGGGCAGCCGCAGCTCGCTGATCTCCACCCCGGACATCCGCGAGGTCGGCGAGAGGGTGACCGCCAGCAGGTGCCCGTGCAGCTTCTCCAGCGGCGCGGACTCGATGTCGAGGTCCTGCCCCATCGCGCCCTCGCCGATCTTCAGCCGCTTGGCCATCCAGGGCAGGGTCGGACCCTGGAGCAGGGTGAAGACGACGACCAGGATGAAGACGATGTTGAACACGTCCTGGGCCTCGTGGGCGCCGGAGACCACCGGGATGGTGGCCAGCACGATGGGCACCGCCCCGCGCAGCCCGGCCCAGCTCAGCAGGGCCTGTTCGCGGCCGGGCACCTTGAACGGGGTCATCGTGAGCACCACGGACAGCGGCCGGGCCACGAAGACCAGTACCGCGCCGATCACCAGCGCGGGCACCACGGCGTCGCCCATGCTCTCGGGCGCGGCGAGCAGCCCGAGCAGCACGAACATGCCGATCTGCCCTATCCAGGCCAGCCCGTCGGCGAAGCCGCGCACGGCCGGTCCGTGCGGGAGCTTGGAGTTCCCGAGGATCACCGCGCTGATGTAGACGGCGAGGAAGCCGGAGCCGTGCAGCAGCGAGCCGCCGGCGTAGGCGAGCACGGTCAGGGCCACGACGGCGATCGGGTAGAGGCCGGAGGAGGGCAGCGCGACGTGCTTGACCGCGAACGCGCCGAGCTTGCCGACGGCGAGGCCGATCGCCGCGCCGATCGCCAGTTCGGCGACGATCGTGCCGAGCAGCACGTACCAGGTGTCCAGTTCGCCGGCGGAGGCGAAGGCGACGACCAGGATGACCACGGGCGCGTCGTTGAAGCCGGACTCGGCCTCCAGCAGGCCGGTGAGCCGGTGCGGCAGCGGGACCATCCGCAGCACCGAGAAGACGGCCGCGGCGTCGGTGGAGGAGACGATCGCGCCGAGCAGCAGCGAGGTCCGCCAGTCCAGGCCGACCAGCCAGTGGGCGCCGGCCGCGGTGACGAAGACGCTGATCCCGACGCCGACGGTGGCCAGCACGGTGGCCGCCGGCATCGCCGGTCTGACGTCGCGCCAGTTGGTCTTGAGGCCGCCCTCGGCCAGGATCACCACGAGCGCCGCGTAGCCGAGCACCTGGGTCAGTTCGGCGTTGTTGAAGGTGACGCCGATCCCGTCCTGGCCCAGTGCCACGCCGATCCCGAGGTAGATCAGCAGACTGGGCAGTCCTGATCGGGTCGAGAACCGGACGGCGACCACTGCGAAGAGCAGGATCACGGAGGCTTCGAGCAGGAGCTGGTTCAGATGGGCGACGTTCACGCAGTGGCACCTCGGGCAGGCATGGGCGGGCGGGGTGTCAGGTGGTGCAGGGCTGTCAGGTGGTGCGGGTGTTGCGGTTGATGCGGCGGTATCAGTGGTGCGGGGGGTGTTCCGTGTGTACAGAGACGGGTGCTGTCGGGCACCGGCCCGCTAAGAAGTCGTCAATGCTCCTGTTGCGGATCGTTACTCAGTCTAACATTTTGCCATATCTTTAGTTTGGTCCCCCGTTCACAGCCCTCCGCCGACTCGGCCTAATGTGGTTCCCTGTCACGGCCCCAGGCCCTGGACACGCCCGCCCGCCCCGAAGTCAGGACCGCAAGGACCCAGATGCCCCGCTCGAAGAAGTTCCGGCGCGCCCGTCTGATCGTGATCGTGCTGGTCGTGCTGCTGGTGGCCGGCGTCGGCTACGGCGGCTACCGCGGGGTCACCGCGGTCCGTGCGTCCTTCCCGGAGGTGGACGGCTCGGTCAAGGTGGCGGGCCTGAGCGCGCCGGTCGACGTCAAACGCGACGCCAACGGCATCCCGCAGCTGTACGCGGACACCTCCGAGGACCTGTTCCGCGCCCAGGGCTACGTCCAGGCCCAGGACCGCTTCTGGGAGATGGACGTCCGCCGGCACGTCACCGCGGGCCGGCTCTCCGAGATGTTCGGCGACAGCCAGGTCGACACCGACTCCTTCATCCGCACCATGGGCTGGCGCCAGGTGGCGCAGAAGGAGTACGACACCAAGCTCTCGCCGGAGACCAAGAAGTACCTCCAGGCCTACGCGGACGGCGTGAACGCCTGGCTCGCCGAGCACCCCGGCGGGGAGAAGGCCTCGCTGGAGTACACCATGCTCGGCGCCGTCAACAGCGGCTACAAGCCCGAGCAGTGGACCCCGGTGGACTCGGTGGCCTGGCTCAAGGCGATGGCCTGGAACCTCTCCGGGAACCTCCAGGAGGAGATCGACCGCTCGCTGCTCGCCCAGGACTTCGGTCCGGACAAGATTGCCGAGCTGTACCCCGAGTACCCGTACTCCCGCAACGGCACGATCGTGAAGACCGGCACCGTCAGCGGCGACACCTACCGCCCGGCCGACGGCTCCACCCAGCCCGGTGCGACCGCCGGTGGGGGCACCGCCCAGGGCGCGACCACCACCAAGGCGCTGGTCCAGGGCCTCACCGACCGGATCGACGGGATGCCGCAGCTGCTCGGCCGCCCCGGCCAGGGCATCGGTTCCAACTCCTGGGTGGTCGCGGGCTCGCACACCACCACCGGCAAGCCGCTGCTGGCCAACGACCCGCACCTCGGCCCCGGCCTGCCCTCGGTCTGGTACCAGATGGGCCTGCACTGCCGGACCGTCTCGTCGGCCTGCCAGTTCGACGTCTCCGGCTTCACCTTCGCCGGCATGCCCGGCGTGGTGATCGGCCACAACAAGGACATCGCCTGGGGCTTCACCAACCTGGGCGCCGACGTGAGCGACCTCTACCTGGAGAAGGTCACCGGTCCGGACACCTACCAGGTGGACGGCAAGGACGAGAAGTTCGACCTCCGCAAGGAGACCATCAAGGTCGCCGGCGGCGAGGACCGCACCATCACCGTCCGCACCACCAGGACGGGCGCGCCGCTCATCTCCGACACGAGCACCGAGCAGCAGAACGTCGGCAAATACGCCCCCAACGGCAGCTCCGCCCCCGACCGCGGCACCGGCGGCTACGGCGTCGCCCTGCAGTGGACGGCGCTCAGCCCCGGCAAGACCATGGACGCCGTCTTCGAGCTGGACAGGGCGAAGAACTGGGACGACTTCCGGAACGCCGCCAAGGACTTCGCCGTCCCCGCGCAGAACCTGATCTACGCCGACGCCAAGAACATCGGCTACCAGGCCCCCGGCGTCATCCCGGTGCGCGGCAAGGGCGACGGCTCGATGCCCGCCCCGGGCTGGGACTCGTCCTACCAGTGGAAGCCGGACCCGGTCCCCTTCACCGCCCTGCCGTACAGCTTCAACCCGGCCGTCGGCTACATCGTCACCGCCAACCAGGCCGTGGTCGACCCGAACTACAAGTACAACCTGACCAAGGACTGGGAGTACGGCACCCGGGCCAAGGAGATCACCGACCAGATCGAGGGCCTGCTCAAGAACAACGGCAAGATCTCGCCGGACGACATGCAGACCCTCCAGCTGGACAACACCAGCACCATGGCCAAGACGCTGGTCCCGCTGCTGCTCAAGCAGCAGATCGACGACCCGTACGTGCGCCAGGCCCAGGACCTGCTGAAGGACTGGAACTACCACCAGGACGCCGACTCGGCCGCCGCGGCCTACTACAACGGCGTCTGGCGCAACCTGCTCAGCCTCGCCTTCGGCCAGAAGTTCCCGGCCGACATCCGGGCCAAGGACAACTGCCTGCTGGTGCGCCAGCAGGACGACCCGACCAAGCCGGACAGCTCCAGCAAGATCGTCACCCAGTGCGGCACCCGCGACCCGGGCAAGGCCCAGCCGGACGGCGGCGACCGCTGGACCGAGGTCGTCCGGGCCCAGCTCGACAAGCCCGACAGCTCGTGGTGGACGTACATCGACTCCCAGCACAAGGAGCAGAAGGGCCTGGACAACCTGCTCAAGGAGGCGATGAAGAACGCCCGGCAGGACCTGACCTCGCTGCTCGGCAAGGACATCTCCACCTGGAGCTGGGGCCGCCTGCACAAGCTGGAGCTGCGCGAGCAGACCCTCGGCACCGACAACTCCTCGATCGCCTCCGGCGCCGTCCACAAGCTGCTCAACCGCGGCCCGTACCGCCTCTCCGGCGGCTCGGCGGCGGTCGACGCGGCCGGCTGGAACGCGGCGGCCGGCTACCAGGTGGACTGGATCCCGTCGATGCGGATGGTGGTCGACCTGAACGACCTGGACTCCTCGCGCTGGATCAACGTCGGCGGCGAGTCCGGTCACGCCTTCCACGCGAACTACAACGACCAGACCGACCTCTGGCTCAAGGGCAAGCTGCTGACCTGGGCGTTCACCCCGGACGCGGTCGAGAAGGCCACCCAGCACAAGCTGGTGCTCACCACCGGCTGACGCCCGTACGGCACGCGCGCCGCGGCCCCGTTCCCCTCCCGGGGAGCGGGGCCGCCGCCGTCTCAGCCGAGCGCCCGCACCCCCGAGGGCGTGACCGCGAGGTCCACCGGCAGGTCGTGCGGCTCGGCCGGCACCCGGTCCAGCAACTCGTGCTCGTACAGCAGCACGGCCAGCACCGGCCGCACCCCCGCCCGGCCCAGCCGGGCCAGCACCCGGTCGTAGCTGCCGCCGCCCCGGCCCAGCCGCAGCCCGCCCCGGTCCACCGCCAGACCCGGCAGCAGCACCACCGAGGCGCCCGTCACGGCCTCCGGCCCGAGCCGCGGCCCGACCGGCTCCAGCAGTCCCCGCCCGGCCGGGGCCAGTGCCTGCGGCCCCGTGTACTCGGCCCAGTCCAGGTCGTTGTCGGGCAGCAGCACTGGCAGCAGCACCCGCACCCTGCTCTCCCGCAGCGCGTCCAGCAGCGGCCTGGTCCCGGGTTCCGCGCCCACCGAGACGTAGGCGGCCACCGTGGAGCCCGGCGCGGCCAGCTCCCAGGCGTGGCCGGCGAGCGCCTGGGCCGCCTCGGCGCGTCCCTCCGCGGTGAGCGCACGGCGCCGCGTCAACAGCCGTGTCCTCAGGTCGCTCTTCTCGTTGTGCACCGGATCCTCCACGTCCGAAAACCGTGACGCGCAGAGCCTGACACGAGAAAGGGCGCCCCGATTGTCCACCCCGTTGCTGGTCCACGCCCTGGCCGCGCTGAGCGCTCCCGCACTGGCCGGCGCCACCGTGCTGGGACTGCGCGTGCGCCGGGAGCGGACCGAGGCCGCCGAGGACCGGGCACGGCTGAACGGCCGGATCGCCGAACTGGAGGAGCGCTGCGCCGAGCTGGAGCGCACCGCCTCCTGCGACTCGCTCACCGGCGTCTGGAACTACCGCCACCTGCAGCTCACCCTGGACCGGGAGATCGAACGGGCCCGCCGCGCCGAGCACACCGACCAGGCCGACGGCCCGCGCCCGCTGGCCGTGCTGCTGCTGGAGATCGCCGGCTTCGACGCGGTCATCGCCGAGCACGGCCGCGCCCGCGGCAACGCCGTGCTGCGCGACCTCGCCCAGCGGCTCGCGATGGAGATCCGCCGGGCCGACACCCTGGGCCGCTACAGCGGCGAGGAGTTCCTGGTGGTGCTGCCCGACACCGGCGCCGAGGGCGCGGTGCAGGTCGCCGAGCGGCTGGTCTGGTCGGTCCGCCGGCACCTGCTGCTCGACTGGTCCTCCGGCACCCGGGCGCCCCGCCCCGCCGGGGGCAACGGCCTGACCGCCGCCGTCGGCATCGCCGTGCTGCCCGAGGACGGCACCCACGCGGCCGTCCTGGTCCGCTCCGCCGACGCCGCGCTGGCCGCGGCGCGGGCGGCCGGCGGCGACTGCTGGCGGATCGCACCGCGCCCCGGACAGCCCTCCGGCGGGCCCCGTGAACAGGCCGCAGCGGCCCCGGAGCGGCCGTCGACTGCCGAACGTGACCGTTCGGGAAAGCCGGGTAGTCTGTCGGCCTGTACCGGCGGGGACCCCCTGGCCCAACCGGTCGCTTCCCATACGCCTGCCACTGTGGCCGTGCCCCGGGACGTGCTGTCCTAGCCGTCCGACCGTGCTCGGCCGGGCGAAAACGTGCCTGAGTAAGGTAAACGCATGACGACGACCACCTCCCGAATTCCGGTAACCAAGGCCGTGGTACCCGCGGCCGGACTGGGCACCCGCTTCCTTCCGGCGACCAAGGCCACCCCGAAGGAGATGCTGCCCGTCGTCGACAAGCCGGCGATCCAGTACGTCGTCGAGGAGGCCTCCGCCGCGGGCCTGTCGGACATACTGATGGTCACCGGCCGCAACAAGCGCGCGCTGGAGGACCACTTCGACCGGGCCTACGAGCTGGAGGAGCTGCTCGTCCGCAAGGGCGACGAGGACCGCCTGCGCCGGGTCCGCGAGTCCGTCGAGCTGGCCAACATGCACTACGTCCGCCAGGGCGACCCGAAGGGCCTCGGCCACGCCGTCTCCGTCGCGGAGCAGCACGTCGCCGGCCAGCCCTTCGCCGTCCTGCTCGGCGACGACCTGATCGACCCGCGCGACCCGCTGCTCGCCCGCATGATCGAGGTGCAGCAGGAGCTCGGCGGCTCGGTCGTCGCCCTCATGGAGGTCGACCCCTCCCAGATCCACCTCTACGGCTGCGCCGCCGTCAAGGCGAACGGCTTCGGCGAGGACGTCTTCCAGGTGACCGACCTGGTCGAGAAGCCCGAGCCCGGCGAGGCCCCGTCCAACTACGCCGTCATCGGCCGCTACGTCCTGGACCCGCTGGTCTTCGACGTGCTGCGCGAGACCCCGCCCGGCCGCGGCGGCGAGATCCAGCTCACCGACGCCCTGCGCGAGCTGACCACCCGCGAGCCCGAGGCCGGCGGCCAGGTGCACGGCGTGCTCTTCAAGGGCCGCCGCTACGACACCGGCGACCGCGCCGACTACCTGCGCGCTATCGTCCGACTGGCCGCCGAGCGCGAGGACCTGGGCCCGGAGTTCCGCTCCTGGCTGCGGGAGTTCGTCGGCACCGAGCTGCAGGACTGATCTCCCCACACAGAGAGCGAGCCGCCGATGACCGGGTCCACGGAACACAGCACCACCCCCGCAGCCTGCTGCGACGGGTCCGCGGACCGGGCACCGGCGGCTCCTCGCTTCTGGACGGTGGACGAGCACCGCGCCGACGTGCTGGCCGCGGTCGGCCCGCTGCCCGCGATCGAGCTCCAGCTGCTCGACGCCCAGGGCTGCCGACTGGAGGAGAACGTGGTCGCCGACGGCGACCTGCCGCCCTTCGACAACAGCTCGATGGACGGCTACGCGCTGCGCACCGCGGACACCGAGGGCGCCACCGACATCTACCCCTCGGTGCTCACCGTGATCGGCGACATCGCCGCCGGCGCGGGCGAACTGCCCAAGGTCGGCCCCGGCCAGGCCGCCCGGATCATGACCGGCGCACCCCTGCCGCCCGGCGCCCAGGCCGTCGCCCCGGTCGAGTGGACCGACGGCGGCACCGGCACCGGGACGGCCGCCGCCGCGATGACCGCGCCGGTCGCCGACGAGGAGGTCCGGGTGCTGCGCCCGGTCGCCGAGGGCGCCCACATCCGCCGCCGCGGCAGCGACGTCGCGGCCGGCACCACCGTCCTGGAGGCCGGCACCCGGCTGGGCCCGACCCAGCTCGGCCTGCTCGCCGCGGTCGGCCGGGCCACCGTGAAGGTCCGCCCGCGCCCCCGGGTGGTGGTGCTCTCCACCGGCAGCGAGCTGGTCCAGCCCGGCGAGCCGGTCGGGCCCGGGCAGATCGTCGACTCCAACAGCTTCACCCTCACCGCGGCGGCCCAGGAGGCCGGCGCCATCGCCTACCGGGTCGGCGGCGTCCCCGACGACGCGGACGTGCTGCGCGCCGTCCTGGAGGACCAGCTCGGCCGGGCCGACCTGATCGTCACCAGCGGCGGGGTCAGCGTCGGCGCGTACGACGTGGTCAAGGAGGTCTTCGAGTCCTACGGGGGTGTCGACTTCCGAAAGCTCCGGATGCAGCCCGGCAAGCCCCAGGGCTTCGGCCGGATCGGCGGAGCGGCCGGGGTGCCGCTGCTCGCCCTGCCGGGCAACCCGGTGAGCGCCTACATCTCCTTCGAGCTCTTCGTCCGCCCGGTCATCCGCACCATGCTGGGCGCGGCCGACGTCCACCGCCCGGTGGTGCGCGCGCTCTGCCCGTCCGCGCTGCGCTCCCCGGCGGGCCGCCGGCAGTTCCTGCGCGGCCGCTACTCGGCGGCCGACGGCACGGTGGAGCCGGTCGGCGGCGCCGACTCGCACCTGGTCGGCGCACTGGCCCGGGCGAACTGCCTGATCACCGTCCCCGAGGACACCACCGAGCTGCCGGCCGGCAGCGAGGTCGACGTGCTGCTGCTGGACTCCTGACGGTCCAGGAGGGGAGCGGCTGCCGCACCCGGCGTGCGGGTTCCGCCCCGAGCCGGGGGAGCGCCGGCCGTCGGTGTCGGGTCAAGAGCGCCCGGAGGCGAGCGGGCGGGCCGACGAGCGGTACCGTAGCGCGGTATTCGACCTGCGCGCCCCTGGAGTTACCCGTGACGACACCGAACCCCGGCGACCGACTCACCCACGTCGACGAGCAGGGCGCCGCCCGGATGGTCGACGTGTCCGGGAAGGACACCACCGCGCGCACCGCCGTCGCCGCCGGCCGGGTCCGGGTCTCCCCGCGGGTGGTGGAACTGCTGCGCGGCGAGGGCGTGCCCAAGGGGGACGCCCTCGCGGTGGCCCGGATCGCCGGGATCATGGGCGCCAAGCGGACCCCGGACCTGATCCCGCTCTGCCACCCGATCGCGGTCTCCGGCGTCAAGGTCGACCTCGCCGTCGCGGACGACGCGGTCGAGATCACCGCCACCGTGAGGACCGCCGACCGCACCGGCGTCGAGATGGAGGCGCTGACCTCGGTGACGGTCGCCGCGCTGACCGTGATCGACATGGTCAAGGCGGTGGACAAGGGCGCCGCCATCGAGTCCGTCCGGGTGCTCAGCAAGACCGGCGGCAAGAGCGGCGACTGGTTCGCGCCGGAGGTGGGCGCATGAAGGCGCTCGCCGTGACGGTCTCCAACCGGGCCTCGGCCGGGGTGTACGAGGACAGGGGCGGCCCGCTGCTGGTGGCCGGGCTGACCGCGATGGGCTTCACCGTGGACGGCCCACGGGTCGTCCCGGACGGCGAGCCGGTCGAGGCCGTGCTGCGCGAGGCCGTCGCCGCCGGGTACGACGTGGTGCTGACCACCGGCGGCACCGGCATCTCGCCGATGGACCTCACCCCCGAGATGACCGCCCGGGTCATCGACCGGCAGATCCCCGGCATCGCCGAGGCGATCCGCGCCCACGGCCGCGACAAGGTGCCCACCGCGGCGCTCTCCCGCGGGCTCTCCGGGCTCGCCGGACGTACCCTGATCGTCAACCTGCCGGGATCGACCGGCGGCGTCAAGGACGGTCTGGCCGTCCTGGAGCCGCTGCTCGCCCACGCCGTCGACCAGCTCGGCGGCGGGGACCACCCCCGGCCCGACGCACCAGCTTCCGGGAGAGCGCACTGAACGCCGGCTGGCCGGTAGAACTCCAGGAGGGGGAGGTCGTGCTGCGCCCGATCCGGGCGCGCGACCAGCGCGAGTGGCAGGAGGTGAGCCGCCGCAACCGGGACTGGCTGCGCCGCTGGGAGGCCACCGTGCCGCCCGGCCCGGCGGGCCAGGCCGTCGGCCCCCGCCCGACGTACCGGCAGATGGTCCGCTTCCTGCGCGGCGAGGCCTCGGCCGGCCGGATGCTGCCCTTCGTGGTGCTCTACAAGGGCCAGCTGGTGGGCCAGTTGACCGTCGGGGGGATCACCTGGGGCTCGATGTGCTCGGCCAACATCGGCTACTGGATCGACGAGGCGGTGGCCGGCCGGGGCATCATGCCGACCGCCGTGGCGCTTTCGGTGAACTACTGCTTCCACA
The DNA here is from genome assembly GCF_044768255.1 of Kitasatospora sp. NPDC101157. Lineage (NCBI taxonomy): Bacteria > Bacillati > Actinomycetota > Actinomycetes > Kitasatosporales > Streptomycetaceae > Kitasatospora > Kitasatospora sp. NPDC101157. The sequence goes on from NZ_JBIWPL010000001.1 coordinate 204,647, forward strand.
CCCTCGGACTGCACCGGATCGAGGTCTGCATCCGCCCGGAGAACGCCCCCAGCCGACGGGTGGTGGAAAAGCTCGGCTTCCGCTCGGAGGGAATCCGCCCGCGCTATCTCCACATCGACGGCGACTGGCGGGACCACTTGGTCTACGCCCTGACCGCCGAGGAGGTCCCGGAAGGCATGCTGGAGCGCTGGCGGGCGCTCAGTTCCGGCCGGTAACCGCCTAATTGAATATATGTTCGAAAGAAATATCGATATGGCATCGGCCCGGTGGCGGACCGTCACAAACACCGGCAAAATAGTCGGAGAATCAGCTTGATCACACGACACGCCGCGCCAAATTGCTGCCAGGCCTTCCCCGGCGCCCGTACGGTGTGAATCGTGAGCAGTAGCGGCCTTATCTACGCCGTCATCGTAGGGGCCTGGGCCGCCTATCTGGTGCCGATGTGGCTCCGCAGGCAGGACGAACTCAACGAGGCGCGCCCGACGGAACGCTTCAGCACCGCCATCCGCCTGCTGGCCGGGCGTTCGGCGCTGGAGCGGCGGGCAGCCCGGGCCCTGGGCGACGAACCGCGTGACGGCGACGAGCAGAGCAACGACGGTCCTCCCGAACGGGACGAGACCGACTCCGTCGACCCCGCTCCGCGGGAGCCCGAACCCCCCGCGGAGCGGCCGGCCGAACGACCGGCCCCCCTGCGGGCGGTCGGCGGCGAGCGCCGGGCGCGGCTGCTGGCCCGCCGGCGCCGGATGGTCACCGTCCTCTTCCTGGCCTTCGCCCTCGGCGCGGTGGTCGCCGCGGTGGCCGGCCTCGCCTTCCTCTGGGTCCCGGCCGTCCCGGCCCTCCTCCTCACCCTGTACATCGGCCACCTGCGCAAGCTGGAGCGCCAGCGGTACGAGGTGAAGCTCGACCGGGCCCGGGCCGCCCAGGCGGCCGAGCGGCTGCGCCAGCGCGAGCGGCAGCGCGCCGGGGCGCCGACGGACGACCGGCCGACGGTCGAGGCGCCCGTCGAGGCGGAGCCGGCCCCCGTCCCGCAGGCCGGGCAGCGGCCCGACGGCCGTCCGCACCTGCGGCTGGCCGCCGACGCCGGGGAGGCCACGGCGGCCTCCGCCTCCGCGGTGGCCGAGGCGACCGAACACGAGGAGTGGGTCGACGGCATGCGCGAGCGCGGTGCGGCCGGCCCGGACTCCTGGGAGCCGGTACCGGTCCCGCTGCCGACCTACGTCACCGCGCCGGTCGCTCCCCGGGTTTCCCGCGGCCTCGACCTGTCGGCCCCCGGCACCTGGACCGCCGGGCGCCCCGCCGAGCCCCGCAGCACCCCGCTCTTCGACCAGTACGCCGAGGCGCCGGCCCCGGAGCCCCGCCCCCGCGCGGCCAACGAATGACCGCCGTGACCACCCCGACCAGGGGGTGGTCACGGACCCCCTCCGAAAGGTGCTAGAGTTTCTTCTCGTTGGGGCTGTGGCGCAGTCCGGTAGCGCACCTCGTTCGCATCGAGGGGGTCAGGGGTTCGAATCCCCTCAGCTCCACCCAACGGACCGGCTCCGACCGGTCCACCAAATCCCGCCGGGAGTCAACTCCCGGCGGGATTTCGCGTTTTGCGGCCTCCGGGGGAGCGGGCAGCCGCCCCGTGACGGAGCTCACGCCGCCCTCGCCGGCCGGAATCTGACGCACTTTGGGACTCAGGGGAGTCTCAGGGGGGTCGGTTATGGTGGGTGGGCCCAGACGCTGACGAGGGAACGATCTGGTCTATCTCAACGGGGTGCCATCGCGGTGCGCGAGTTCGGTCTGAAACGGTGGACGCGGCAGGCGGACCCGGCGGGGCCGGGCAGCGGCCCGGCGAGCGGAAGACCGAATTCCTGGACCGTCGCGGCGGTCTGCGTCGCCGTGGTGTCCCTGGCGGCCTTCGTCGTCCAACGGCACGTGCACGGGGCGAACATGGTCGACATGCTCGTCTACCGGGCCGAGGGCCGGGCCGTCGTCAACGGCGACGACCTGTACGCGATGCGGCTGCCCGGCTGGGACCTGCCGGCCACCTACCCGCCGTTCGCCGCGCTGCTGTTCGTACCGAGCACCTGGTTCGGGGTGAGCCCGCTGCGCGTCCTGGTGACGCTCGGCAACTACGCGCTGCTCGGCCTGGCCGTCCACCTGTCGCTCAAGCTGGCCGGCTGGCCCGCCCGGCGGCACCGCCCGGCCGCCACGATCCTCGCGACCGGCCTCGGCGTCTGGCTGGAGCCGGTGTACACCACCTTCCAGTACGGCCAGGTCAACCTCGCCATCCTCTGCCTGGTGCTGTGGGACCTGACCCGGCCGGACCGCGGCCGGTTCAAGGGCGTGGGCATCGGCCTGGCCACCGCGATCAAGATCACCCCGGGCCTGTTCACCGTCTACCTGGTCCTCACCGGCCGGATCCGGGCCGCCCTGGTGTCCGTCGGCACCTTCCTGGCGGCCGGCCTGATCGGCTGGATCGTCCTGCCGGACGGCTCGTACGGGTTCTGGACCGAGTACCTGTGGGACCCGAGCCGGGTCGGCGTCACGGTGCTGGTGGACAACCAGTCGCTGCGCGGGGCCGTCTGCCGGCTGCTCGACGCCAACGACCCCGGCACGGCCGGGCTGATCGCCACCGGGCTGGTGGCCGCGCTCGGCCTCGCGGTGGCCGTGCTCGCCGGGCGCTCCGCCCGGGTGCTGCGCCGGGCCGACGCCTGGGGCGGCGTCTGCACCGCCCTCACCGCGCTGCTGGTCTCCCCGATCAGCTGGACCCACCACTGGGTCTGGTGCATCCCGCTGATCGCCCTGCTGGCCGCGGAGGCCAGGAGTGCCGGGCGCAGGGTGCTGCTGGGCGCGACGCTGGTGGTCTTCCTCTCCCATGTGATGTGGACCGTGCCGCACCGCTGGGGGCGCGGGGTCGCCTGGTACTGGCAGCTGCCCGGCTCGATCTACCCGCCGCTGGGCATCGCCGTCCTGGCCGTCATCGGCCTGCGGCTGTACCGCGCCCGGCGGCAGGAGGTCGACGCCCAGGCCGGTGCCTGGGCACTGCTCGGCGCCAAGCTCGACCCCGACCTCGACCGTGACCTCGACGGCCGTCACGATCACGACCCCGCCCGTGACCCCGCCCTGACCAATCGGACCTGACAGACCAGCGACGGACCGGAGCCGACGTGACCACCCAGACCGCGACCCCGTCGCCGCCCCTGGCCACCGCGACCGCCGTCCGCGGGGCCGCGGCCGCCCTGGGCACGCCCGCCCGGCGCACGGTGCTGCTCGGCGTGCTGTGCTTCGCGGTGATGTGCGCCATCGGCATGCAGGGCTGGGCCTCCGTCTCGCTCGGCGGCTTCGACCTCGGCATCTTCGACCAGGGCGTGCGCGGCTACTCCCACTTCCACCTGCCGGTCTCCACACTGAAGTACTACCACCACGAGTTCCCGCCCGGGTTCTCGCTGCTGGGCGACCACTTCTCGCCGGTGCTGGCGCTGCTCGCCCCGCTGTACTGGATCTGGGACGACCCCCGCTCGCTGATCATCGGGCAGGCGCTGCTGTTCGCGCTCGGGGTGCCGCTGATCCGGCGGATCGCCGCACACGCCTTCGCCGCCGCCGAGCCGCGCACCGCCCGCCGGGCCGCCGACCTGACCGGGCTGGTCTACGCGCTCGGCTGGCCGCTGCTGGTCGCCTCCCGGGTCGGCTTCCACGAGGTCGCCTTCGCCGTCCCGCTGACCCTGCTGATGCTGGAGCGCGGCCAGGCCCGCCGCTACGGCACGGTGGTGCTCGCCGCGGTGCTGCTGTGCTGCACCAAGGAGGACCTGGGCCTGCTGGTCGGCGCGTACGGGCTGGTGCTGCTGCTGCGCACCCGCCGCACCGGGGACCGGGCCGGGCGCTCCACCGGGATCGGCCTGCTGCTGGGCGGACCGGTCGCCTCGGCGGTGGCGATCAAGTGGCTGATCCCGGCGATGGGCGGCGAGCCGGGCTACTACTGGAACTACAAGGCGCTCGGCGATGACGGCGGCGACGCGCTGCGGAACCTGCTGCACGACCCGTTCCTGCTGGTGCAGACCGCCTTCGACCAGCCGCTGAAGCCGCTGCTGCTGCTCTGGCTGTTCGGCACCCTGTTCCTGCTGCCGCTGCGCTCGGCCACCGTGCTGTGCATGCTGCCGCTGCTGGCCGAGCGGATCCTCTCCAGCAACCCCAACCACTGGTCGATCGCCCGGCACTACGACTCGATGCTCTGGCCGGTCCTGCTGACCGCCGCGGTCGAGGTGCTGGGGCGGATGAGCGCCGTCGAGCGGCCCGCGCGGACCCGTCGGCGGGCCCGGCTGCTGGGCCTGGGCACGGTCGGGGTGGCGCTGGTCGCGGCGGTGCCGATCGGGCTGCTGCAGCTCGCGGTGCCGTCCTCCTGGGAGCCCAGGGCGAGCGAGGCCGCGCTGGTCCGGGCGGCGAAGCTGATCCCGGACGGCGCCTCGGTGGAGGCGGACAACCAGATCGCGCCGAGGCTGACCGCCCGGACCGACGTGGTGCTGGTGGACGGGACGCCGCGCGGGCGCGAGTACGTGCTGACCCGGTCCGACAAGCGGTCCTTCCCGTTCAAGACGGACAAGGAGCAGGCCGACCGGATCGAGTTGCTGCTGGCGCACGGCTACCGGCAGCTCTGGGCCGAGGGCGGCGTGGTGCTGCTGCACCGGGAGAGCACCGAGCCGGTGCCCGGCGAGCACGTGCCGGGGCCGGGCAGCAGGCCGGTCCAGGACGAGGTGCCGTCCGACGTGGGCCACAACCTGTTCAAGGGCTGATCCGCTCGTTGCGGACGATCACCACCGGGCAGGGCGCGTGGTGCAGGCAGTACTGGGCGACGGTGCCCAGCGGGACGTCCGGCGGGGTGGTGTGGCCGCGGTTGCCGAGGACCAGCAGGGCGGCGCCGGTCGCGGCGGCGACCAGCGCGGGGCCGGGAGGGCCGGCCCGGAGCAGGCGGCGGAGCGGGACGGCGCACGCGGCGGCCGTGTCGGCGAGGATCTCCGCGGCGCGGCGCTCGGTCTCGAAGCCGTCCAGGGCGGGCGGGACGAGGCCGTTCTCGCCGAACAGGCAGGGGAAGTCCCAGACGGCCACCGCCTCCAGCGGGCCGCCGGTGAGGCCGGCCAGGCGGGCCGCCCAGCGGACGGCGGCGCGGGCGGGCGCGGAGCCGTCCACGCCGACCACGATCCGGCCGCGCGGTTGCATGGTTCGAGCGTAGGCACGCGGGCGCGTCCGGACACGCCGGAGGGCCGGCCGGAAGGTGTCCGGCCGGCCCTCGGGGTCCGTCCTCGAACTCCCCGCCCGCGGCGGGATCCTCCTACGGGCGCTCGGAGTAGGAGCCGTGCTGGTGCGAGCCCTGAGGCGGGACGGCGCCGTAGTGGCCGGGTCGGTGGCCGCGCGGGTGCCGGGTCAGGTGGTAGCCCAGGACACCGGCCAGGGCGGCCAGGAAGCCGCCGCCGACGGTCCAGTACCAGCGGCTGTTCCAGCCGGAGAACCAGCCGGTGTACCAGTGCTCCTCCTCCGCGACCGGGGCCGCGGCCTTGGCGGTGCTCGCACCGCCGCCGACCGGCGGGACCAGCGGGGCCTTGAGCGTGCCGCCCTCGGGCTGGGCGTTGTCGGCGTTGCCCTTGGCGGCGACGTGCAGCTGGGCGGTGGCGGCCAGGCCGAGGTCGGGCTGCGGGGCGTCGGTGACCGACAGCCGGACGTAGTACGTGCCGGGCAGCGGGTCGCCTGACCACGGCTCGGCCCAGGTGCGGATCTCGCGCAGGGTGCAGTTCAGCGTCAGGCTGGTGGCGCTCTGGTCGCCGGTGGCGTTCTGGGTGCCGGCGGTGCAGGCCTGACGGCGGCGCAGCCCGTCGAAGACCTCGACCGTCCAGGTCTGCGGCCCGTGCCGGTCGGCGCCGGGGGCCAGATTGACGGTCAGGCCGACCGTCGGGGTCTGGCCCTCGGAGGCGCCGAACGCCCAGTACAGGTAGTCGCCGGTGGAGACGGCGACGTTGGCGTCCTGGCCGGGGGAGAGGTTGACCGCGGTCAGGAAGGAGGTCCCGGCCTTGGTGGCCGGGGCCGGGGTGCCGCTCGCGGTCGCCGTCGGGGACGGCGAGGCGGCGGAGGCGGCCGGGGCGCCCAGCGCGAGGGCGGGCAGCAGGGCGAGGGCGGCGAGGGCGCCGCGGATCGTCGTACGCATGATCAGTTCTCCCGCCAGACGGCGATGCGCCAGCGTGCGATCCAGCCGGCCACCAGGCCGAAGACCAGGCCGGCCAGGGTGAGGGTGAGCAGCAGGATCCAGCCGCGGCCGAGACCCATCGCGGCGCCCTCGGGGGCGGGCGAGGCGGACGCGAGGTCCACGGTCAGCTCCAGCGGCATGCCGGGGTCGGCCTGGACGCCGGCCTGGGGGGCCAGCGAGTTGCTGACGACCAGGCAGACGGTGGTGTCCGGCTTGTCCTTGTCCTTGGCCGAGGTGGTCGGGCTCGCGGTGACGTAGCCCTTGGAGTCGTTGGTGGACCAGCGCAGACCGGTGGAGATCACGTCGGTGCGGGCGCTGCCGGCGTCGGTGCCGCGGACCAGTTCCTGGCCGGTGGCGCTGGTGGCCTGGAGCAGCACGCCGTAGTCCCGGGCCACCGCGCGGTCGAGGCCCACGCTGACCGAGGCGCGCAGCTCCTGGCCGGCCTTGACCGGGACCTTGTAGACGCGGTGCTCGGAGAACTTCTCCCGGTCGCTGTAGACGCCGGGGGTGAGCACCGGGGCGCTCTCGCACTTGTCGGTGCCGGTGGTCTTGACCGGGTTGACGGTGTAGGTGTCGTTGGAGCGGTCGACCAGCTGCTTCACCTTGTCGGTGAGCTGCTGCGGGGTGCGGACGTCGGTGTAGGTGCCGCCGGTCGCGTTGGCGATGCAGAGCAGCTGCTGGCGGGTCTTGTCGTCGTGGGCCAGGCCGAGGGTGTCGACCACCAGGTGGATGCCCTGGGAGGCGAGCTCGCGGGCCACGTCGCACGGGTCGGGCGGGGTGCAGGTGTCCTCGCCGTCGGTGATCAGCACGATCCGGCGGGTGGCGTCGCCCTTGCCGAGGTCCTGGGCGGCGCCGCGCAGGGCCAGGCCGATCGGGGTCCAGCCGGTGGGGCGCAGGGTCGCGACCGCGGTCTTGGCCTCGACCTTGTTGGTCCTGCCGACCGGGAAGAGCTGCTTGGTGTCCTGGCAGCCGAGGTTCTTGTCGTTGCCGGGGTAGGTGGCGCCGAGGGTGCGGATGCCGAATTCGGTCTCCGCGGGCAGGGCGTCGATCACCTCGCCCAGGGACTGCTGGGCCACCGAGATGCGGCTCTTGCCCTGGATGTCGGTGATGTTCATGGAGCCGCTGACGTCCAGGATCAGGTCGACCTTGGGGGCCTCCTGGGTCGCGGGGGAGGCGCCGGCTGAGGGTTCGTCGGCGTGGGCGGGCAGGCCGAGGAGCAGCGAGGCGCCCGTTATCGCCAGGGCGGCCAGCAGGCTGCCGAGCCTGGTCTTCGGTCGTCGTCCGGTATTCACCCGGCCGATCCTAGGGATCATCAGTTCGTCAGGGCCAAACGGGACCGGACGGTGCACCCCACCTGTCCGGTCATGAACTCCGGCGCGCGCGGGGGCCATTGCCGTCCGCCGTGCTCACGCGGGCCTTACCCGCGGCGGATAGCCTTCGTACGGCGCGGAGGGAGGCGGCGTGCGGACGGAGCTGACGGCGGTCGGCAAGCGGTACGGGCGGGGCGGCCGGTGGATCCTGCGCGATGTCCGGCTGGCCGTCGGGCCGGGGGAGTTGGTGCGGATCGCCGGGTCGAACGGGAGCGGCAAGTCGACCCTGCTGCGGCTGGTGGCCGGGATCGAGCGGCCGAGCACCGGCCGGGTGGTGCGGTCCGGGGCCGCGGCGTACGTGCCGGAGCGCTTCCCGCCGGCGCTGCCCTTCGACGCCGCCTCGTACCTGCTGCGGGTGGGCCGGGTGCACGGGCTGTCGGAGGCGGTGGCGCGGCGGCGGTCCGGGGAGTGGCTGGACCGGTTCGGCATCGCGGACCGGGCGGGCACCCCGCTGAGCCGGTTGTCCAAGGGCACCTGCCAGAAGGTCGCGGTGGCGCAGGCGCTGATCGCCGAGGCCCGGGTGCTGCTGCTGGACGAGGCCTGGACCGGGCTGGACCCCGAGGCCAGGGCGGTGCTGGACGAGGCGGCGGCCGAGCGGGCGGCGGCGGGCGCCGCGGTGCTGTTCGTGGACCACGACCCGGCCCGGCTGGCCGGGCGGACCAGCGCCGCCTACCGGGTCGGGACGGACGGCGGGCTGCGCCCGGTGGTGGAGGAGTCGCCGCGGGCGGTGGACGGAGGCGGGCCGGTGATGGAGATCGAGGTGGACGTCCCGGACGGTGCCCCGCTGCCGGAGCGGCTGCCCGGTGCGCCGGAGTCCGCCGCGCTCGGCGGGACGGCGGTGCGGCTGACGGTGGCGGCCGAGCACTCGGACGCGCTGCTGCGCGGTCTGCTGCTCGGCCGCCCGGCCGTACGGGTGCTGGCGGTGCGTCGACGGGAGGAGCGGCGGTGAGGCAGGTCGGGGCGCTGACCCGGTACCACCTGGAGCTGCTGGTGCGCTCGCACGCCTGGCTGCCGCCGTTCCTGGCGTTCGCGCTGCTGATGGTGATCGGGGTGACGCCGGGTGATCCGCTGCTGGGCGGGCTCGGCTACGGCGCGGGGCTGCTGGTGCCGGTGAGCGCCTGGTACGTGCGCAGCGCGCTGACCGCCGAGCCGCCGGCCTCGCGGGCCTGCCTGGTCGCGGTGGCGGGCCCGGCACGGGTGCACCTGGGCGCGCTGCTGGCGGCGCTGACGGCCGGTCTGGTGCTGGCGGCGGGCGAGGTGGCGGTGCTGTGGTGGATCAGCGGGGCGGTGGTCAACCGGGGGGCGCAGCAGGATCCGGGCGTCGGCCGGGCGCTGCTGGCCGGGCTGGCCACCTCGGTGGCGTGCGTGCTGCTGGGGGCGCTGGCGGGATCGCTGGGCAACCGCCCGGTGCCGGTCCGCGCGCCGTACGGCATCCTGGCGGCGCTGGGCCTGTCCGCGGCGGCGCTGGTGGTGCCGTTCTCGCCGGCCAACGCTGCGGTGCGCGGGGTGGTGACCGCGGCCCGGACCGGGCGGCTGGCCGTGCCCTGGGGCGAAGCGCTGCTGGCCGTCGCCCTGTTCACGGCGGCCGCGGCCGGGCTGGCGGCGCTGGCCGGACGGCGGCCGGAGTGAGGGCGGCGGCCGCAATCGCGGACACACCGCAGCGAAGAACCCGAACCTGTGGATAACGCTCGTTAGGGTGACGAACCAGGCGCCGGTGCCCGTACCCGGTCCGCCGCTTCGACTCCCCGCCTCTCCCAGGACGGTCCGTGGCGACACCCTCCGCCGTGACGAGATCCGCCGCCCGGCCGAACCGGCCGGTGCCGAGCCGGCGCACCACCGAGCTGGTGCTGGTGCTGGCCGCCGTCCTGACCGCGGTGTTCGGCTACGTCGAGGTGGGCGTGAACCTCGACGGCGAGGTGCCGGCCGACGCCGCCCGGTACGGGGCCGCGCTCGGCGTGCTCGCCCTGGCGGCGCACGGCACGGTCCGGTGGCGGGCCCGGTACGCGGATCCGCTGCTGCTGCCGATCGCGGTGCTGCTCAACGGGATCGGGCTGGTGGTGATCCACCGTCTCGACCGGGCCACCCCGGGCCGCGAGGCGGCCTCCGCGCAGCTGCTCTGGTCGGGTTTGGGGGTGGCGCTGTTCATCGCCGTGCTGCTGCTGGTGCGCGACCACCGCCGGCTGCGGCGCTACGCGTACGTCGGGGCGCTGGTGGCGCTGGTCCTGCTGGTGGCGCCGATCTTCTTCCCGCCGGTGTACGGCTCGCGGATCTGGATCGTCGTCGGGCCGCTGTCCTTCCAGCCCGGGGAGTTCGCCAAGATCCTGCTGGCCGTCTTCTTCGCCGCCTACCTGGCGGTGCACCGGGACGCGCTGGCGCTCACCGGCCGCCGGGTCTGGCGCTGGCAGCTGCCGCGCGGGCGGGTGCTGGGGCCGGTGCTGATGATCTGGGCGGCCTTCGTCGGGGTGCTGGTGCTGGAGACCGACCTCGGGATGTCCCTGCTGTACTTCGGCCTGTTCGTGGTGATGCTCTACGTGGCCACCGCGCGTACCGGCTGGATCGCGATCGGCCTGGGCCTGGCGGCGGTCGGCGCGGTGACGGTGGGCCGGCTCTCGCCGCACGTGCACAGCCGGGTGGTGGACTGGCTGGACCCGCTGGGCTCGATCGCGGCGGGCAGGGGTGCCAACCAGATCGCCCAGTCGCTGTTCGCCTTCGCCTGGGGCGGGGAGCTGGGCACCGGGCTGGGCAACGGGCACTCGGTGCTGATCGGCTTCGCCGCCAAGTCGGACTTCATCCTCGCGACCATCGGCGAGGAGCTCGGCCTGACCGGGCTGGTCGCGGTGTTCCTGCTGTACGCGGTGCTGGTCTCGCGCGGCTTCCGGACCGGCATCGCGCTGCGCGACCCGTTCGGGCGGCTGCTGGCGATCGGGCTGGCGGCGACCCTGGGCCTGCAGGTGTTCGTGGTGGCGGGCGGGGTGCTCGCGCTGATCCCGCTGACCGGGATGACCATGCCGTTCATCGCCCAGGGCGGCTCCTCGGTGGTCAGCAACTGGATCGTCGTCGCGCTGCTGGTGCGGATGAGCCATGACGCCCGGCGTCCGGCGCCGGTGCCGGAGGTGGGCTGATGGCCTCGACCCGACCGCGGGGCAACGGCCCGCAGGGACTGCCCGGGATCTCGGTCACCGGACGCCGGGCGGCCACCTTCTGCCTGCTGCTGGTCGGGGCGCTGTGCGTGCAGGCCACCCGGGTGCAGGTGTTCGAGTCCAGGGACCTCGACCGCAACCAGGCCAACCAGCGGCTCACCGTCGAGCGCTACGCCCGCCCGCGCGGCGACATCCTGGTCGGCGGCCGGCCGGTGACCGGCTCGCGGCCCTCCGGCGGCCGGTACGCGTACGAGCGCACCTACACCGACGGCCCGACGTACGCCGCCGTCACCGGCTTCGCCTCCCAGGCGTACGGCACCAGCCAGCTGGAGGGCACCGAGGACGGCCTGCTGACCGGCACCGACGGCCGGCTGACCGGCTGGTCGCTGTGGGACGCGCTCACCCGTCGGCAGAACCCCGGCGGGGACGTGTACACCACGATCGACCCGGCGGCCCAGCAGGCCGCGATGAGCGGGCTCGGCGCCCAGAAGGGCGCGGTGGCGGCGATCGAGCCGGCCACCGGCCGGATCCTGGCGCTGGCCAGCACCCCCTCCTACGACCCGGGCGGCTTCGCGGGCTCCTCGGGCGCCGACCGGACGGCGTGGAACCGGCTGCAGGCCGACACCGACCAGCCGGTGCTCAACCGGGCGCTGCGCCAGACCTACCCGCCGGGCTCGACCTTCAAGGTGGTCACCGCCGCCGCGGCGCTGACCGCCGGGGTGGTCACCGACCCGGGCGCGCCGACCGACGCCCCCTTCCCGTACGTGCTGCCCGGGACGACCACGCCGCTGGTCAACGACAGCGCGGACTGCGACCGGCCGGGGCTGTCGCTGGACGCCGCGATGACCGCCAGCTGCAACAGCGTGCTGGGCTACCTCGGGGTGCGGACCGGGCTGTCCAGGGTGGTGGAGACGGCCGAGGGCTTCGGTTTCAACGACCCGCGGCTCGATGTGCCGGTGCGCCCGGCCCGGTCCACCGTGGACACCTCGATGGACCCGTCCCAGCTGGCGCTCTCCTCGATCGGGCAGTTCGACACGGCGGCCACCCCGCTGGTGATGGCGATGGTCGCGGCCGGGATCGCCAACGGCGGGACGGTGATGCGTCCACAGCTGGTGGACAAGCTGACCAGGAGCGACGGCACCGAGGTGGAGCTGATGAAGCCCCAGGTCTACCGGCGGGCGGTCACCCCGGGAGTGGCGGCGCAGGTGCGGAAACTGATGATCGACGTGGTGGAGCACGGCACCGGGGGGAACGCCCGGATCGCCGGGGCGGTGGTCGGCGGGAAGACCGGCACCGCCCAGCACGGGGTGGGCAACAGCGGTACGCCGTACGCCTGGTTCATCGCCTGGGCCGAGCCGGCCGGTTCGGACGCGGTGCCGCCGGTCGCGGTGGCCGTGGTGGTCGCGGACAGTGACGCCACGGACGTCACGGGTGGCGCGCTGGCCGCGCCGATCGCCCGCTCGGTGATGCGGGCGGTGCTCGGCCGCTGAGGCCGGTCAGGCGCCGTGAACTGGACGGTTCAGCAGACCGGTCGGAGATGCAACGGGTGCGAAGTGTCCGGTTTGTTATGTCTGATGCGCCGATTCGTACAATGCGCCGATCGGTATTGTTTGTTTGCGACACTGGTGTCTTCGCGGGGTACTGTCCCATGTTTGTTCGGTTGGTCCCCCATGACACCTCCCACGTGCCTCCGGTGACCGGCCGCTAGGACACCCTCCCTCGCCTAGAAGGACCGCAGTTTTGGCCAGCAACACCCTCGGTGCGCGTCTGCTGCGACGCAAGCCCGTCTCGACCCTGATCGCGGAGAGTGAGGGCCACGGCCTTCCGGCCGGTGCACCTGAGGAGGGCGGACGCTCCGGCATCCACCTGCGCCGCTCGATCGGCCTCTGGCAGCTGTCCGCGATCGGCATCGGCGCCACCATCGGCACCGGCATCTTCTTCGTGCTCAACAGCGCCGTGCCGCAGGCCGGGCCGGCCGTCATCCTGTCCTTCGTGATCGCCGCGGTCACCGCCGGACTCACCGCGCTCTGCTACGCCGAGATGGCCTCGGCGATCCCGGTGTCGGGCTCCTCGTACTCCTACGCCTACGCCACCCTCGGCGAGGGCGTCGCCTTCGGCGTCGGCATCTGCCTGCTGATGGAGTACGGCGTCTCCGCCTCCGCGATCGCGGTGAGCTGGGCCGAGTACCTGAACAAGTTCTTCGACCTGACCTTCGGGTTCAGGATCCCCGAGCAGCTCTCCGGCGCCCCCGGCGGCGGCCACTGGTTCAACCTGCCGGCGCTGCTGCTGGTGGCCATGGTCTGCTTCCTGCTGGTCCGCGGCGTCAGCGAGTCGGTGAAGGTCAACGCGGCCATGGTCGGGATCAAGATCCTCATCCTGCTGCTGTTCATCGGCGTCGCCCTCACCGGCTTCCACTCCGGCAACCTGACCCCGTTCATGCCGCTGGGCATCGGCGGCGTGCAGATGGCCGCCTCCAGCATCTTCTTCTCCTTCATCGGCCTGGACGCCGTGTCCACCGCCGGTGAGGAGGTCAAGAACCCGCGCCGCACCCTGCCGCTGGCGATCATCATCTCGCTGGTGGTGGTGACCCTGCTCTACATCCTGGTCGCCCTGGCCGGCATCGGCGCCCAGCCCTGGAACAAGTTCGACGGCCAGGAGGCCGGGCTCGCCCAGATCCTCCAGGACATCACCGGCCAGAGCTGGCCCGCGATCGTCTTCGCGGTCGGCGCGATCATCTCGATCTTCAGCATCACCCTCGTGGTGATCTACGGCCAGACCCGCATCCTGTACTCGATGGGCCGCGACGGCATGCTGCCCAAGCGCTTCGCCCAGCTCTCGCCGCGTACCGGCACCCCGGTCTGGAACACCCTGGTGGTCGGCCTCGGCGTGGGCGCGCTGGCCGCGTTCATCCCGCTCAACGTCCTGGCCGACATCACCAGCCTGGGCACCCTGATCGCCTTCTCGGTGGTCTCGGTCGGCGTGATCATCCTGCGCCGCACCCAGCCCGACCTGCCGCGCGGCTTCAAGGTCCCCGGCTACCCGGTGGTCCCGCTGATCAGCGTCGGCTTCTGCATCTACCTGATCACCGGCCTGCACGCCGACACCTTCCGGGCCGGGGCGATCGCCCTCGCCGTCGCCGTGGTCGTCTACTTCGGCTACAGCATCAAGCACTCCCGGCTGGAGCGGGCCGAACAGCAGCTCCCGGCCGAGACCAACGCCGGCTGACCGTGCCGTTACCCAATCGTGAAGGGCCGCCGCCAGGTACGACACCGGGCGGCCCTACGCGCGTAAACCCCGGGCGACGGCCCGACGCGATGGCGACAGGGCCCGTCCCGCACCCATAACCTTCCACCATGGTGAGCACCCGCACGCCCGGCTTCTCCCGCCCGCGCGGCCGCTTCACCGGCCGCGCCAGAACGCCGGCCCCGTCCATCAGCGCCGAACCGCCGTCCAGACCGGGACGGCCGCCGAGGAGTTCCTCCACCCGGCCGTTCCCCCGACAGCGTGTTGAGAGCACCTTTCCACCCACGCCCGATCGGTGGAATCCCGCCCGGCTCGCCTCGCTGCGCTGGGTCCAACTGCTCGGCTGCCTGATCGCGGCCGGCTGGGCCGCCGCCTTCCCGCTCGTCTCCGACCTGGCCAACCAGCGGCTCTGGGGCCTCGTCGCGGCCCCCGCCTACGTCGTGGCCGGGCTTTTGTGCCTCACCCTGCCGCGCCGCTACGCGGCCGAGGCCGCCGCCGTGGTCGCCCTGCTCGGAGCCGTGCTGGCCCCGCTCGGACTACTCGCCGTGACCGGCCGGCACCAGTCCGAGGTGATGGTGGTCGAACGCTCGGCCCACCTGCTGCTCACCACCGGCGACGTCTACCTCCCGCACCCGGTGGTGGTCACCGACTACAACCCGTACCTGCCGGCGATGTCCCTGTTCGGGCTGCCGCGCCAGCTGCTCGGCAACTCCACCGCCTTCGCCCGGGTCGCCGGGGACGCCCGGATCTGGTTCGCCCTCACCTTCGTCGCCTGCCTGCTGGGCGCCTGGCGGCTGCTGCGGCCGTCCCGCGACCGGGCACCGCTGCTGCCGCTGGCCGTCCTCACCGCCTCGCCGCTGATAGCGCTCGCCCTCGTCGTCGGCGGGGTGGACCTGCCGCTGATCGGGGTCTGCTGCCTGGCCATGGCGCTCGCCGAGCGGGACCGCACGGTCAGTGCCGGGCTGGTGCTCGCCCTCGCCTGCAGCCTGAAGTGGACCGCCTGGCCCGCGCTACCGGTGGCCGTCCTGCTGCTGTGGCGGCTGTACGGCCGCCGGCCCGCCGCCCGCACCGCGCTGATCGGCGTCGGGGTGAGCGCGGCGGTGCTGCTGCCGTCGGTGCTGACCCAGCCGCAGGCGCTGCGCGACCAGGTGGTGCGTTTCCCGCTCGGGATGACCGCGATCCGCACCCCGGCCGGCAGCCCGCTGCCCGGCAAGGTGCTGGCCGGCTTCGGGCCGACCGGGCACTCCGTCTCGCTGGCGCTGATGACCACGGCCCTGATCGGGGTGGCGATCTGGCTGCTGGCCCGGCCACCGGTCTCCGCGATAGCCGCCGCCGACCTGCTGGCCGCCGGCCTGGCGATCGCCTTCACGCTCGCCCCGGCGGGGCGGTTCGGGTACCTGGCGCTGCCGGCCGTGCTGATGATCTGGCCCCGGCTGGCGGCCCGGCGCTGGAGCAGCCGCCGTCCGGTGCCGCCGCGCCCGCTGCCGGACGTGCCGGCGCCCGCCGTGCGGCGTTGAGCCGGGCCGCCGACGGGGGCCGTGCCGCGGCGCTGAGCCGGGCTGCCGACGGGCCGTGACGCGGCGGAGCCCGCCGCGCCGGTGACGGCGGGGCGGGCTCCGGTGCGTGCCAGGCCCTTAGTGGCCGGCCTTGAGCAGCGAGGCGACGGCCGGGCCGGCCGCGTCCACGCCGTGGCCGCCGCCCTGGACCTCGGCGGCGACCGCGAGGTTGCCGCGGAAGGCGGTGAACCAGCTGTTGGTGGTGGACGCGCCCTGCACCTCGGCGGAGCCGGTCTTGGCGCCCGCGTTGTCGGTGATCCCGGCCATCACCTGGCTGGCCGTGCCGCCGACGGCGGTGGCGTTCATCATCGCGCGCAGCTTGGCGGCGACGTCCGGCGAGATCTGCCGGGCCGCCTGCTGCTGCGGCAGGCCGGCGACCAGGATCGGCTGCTTGAACGAGCCGCTCTGGACGGTCGCCGTGATCGAGGCCATGGCCAGCGGGTTCATCTGGACCTTGCCCTGGCCGATGTAGTTCATGGCCTGCTCGTCCTTGCTGCCCGGGGTCGCCGGGATCCTGCCGTCGGCGTTCGGCAGTCCGGTCTTCCACTCCTGCCCGATGCCGTACACGTCCTTGGCGGTGCCGGCGAGCGTCTCGGGCTTGAGGCTGGTCAGGCCCTGGTTGATGAAGGCGGTGTTGCAGGACACCATGAAGTCCTTCTGGAGCGTGTAGTCCGGGTAGGCGCCGGGGAAGTCGTTCGGGATCGCCACCGGGTTGCTGCTCTTCTCCGGGCAGGCGACCGGGGAGTCCGGGCTGAGCCCCGCCTCCAGCAGGGCCGTCGAGGTGACGATCTTCATCGTCGAGCCGGGGGCGAGCAGGCCGGTGAAGGCCCGGTTCTGACCGGTGGCCGGGGCGTTGGCGAAGGCCAGCACCTGCCCGGTGCTCGGCTCGATCGCGACGATGGAGCCCTGCTTGCCGCCCAGGTCGGTCATCGCCTTCTCGGCGGCGGCCTGGAGGGTGTTGTCGATGGTCACCTTGAACGGCTTGCCGGGCTTGGGCTCGACGATGGTGAACAGCTTGTCCGCGGCGGTCTTGCCGGACGGGTCGGTGATCACCACCGCGCTGCCCGCGTCCTGGTCCTTGTTCGGGTCCGGCGGCAGCAGCTTGCGGGCGTTGTCCTGGAGGCTGGCCATCAGCGCGGGGGTGAGCGAGGCGCCCTGCAGCGCCTTGCCGTTGCGGTCCACCAGGGTGGACGGCGGGGCGAAGACCTGCTGGGTGGCGATCGTCTCGTTGCCGGACAGGTGGGGGTGGATGACCGAGGGCGCCCAGTGCACGGCTGGGGTGTTGTCGCTCATCTTCACGACGTTCAGGAAGCCGTTGTAGTCCCAGACCCGGCTGGTGCCCTCGAACTCTGCGCGGGCCTTGAAGCCCATCAGCACGCCGGTCGGCCCGGGGGCGGGGGACGGCGAGTCGCTCGCGCCGGCGGTGCCGGTGGCCGACGGGCTCGCCGAGGCGGCGCCGGTGGGCTTGGCCGGGGAGGGCGTGCCGGTGGCCGAGGCGAAGGCCTGCGGGGTGGCCGGACCGGCCGGGGTGAGGGTCAGCGCGCTGGGCTTCACCTGGGTCTTGAAGGCGGTCAGCGCGGTGGTGGCGGCCGCCGGGTCGTCCGTGAGCGAGGCCGCCTTCGCGATGTCGCCGGAGGCCCAGGCCGCCAGGAAGTCCTTCGCACCGCTCGCCGCCTGGTCGGCCGAGGGCGGGTCGGCGACCACCGTGCGGGGCTTGTCGCCGGACCCGGACTCCGAACCGCCCATCAGGCTGTACGCCCCGTAGCCACCGCCCGCGAGGACGACGACGGACACGCCGGTGATGATGCCGATCTTCGCGCCACTGCGCATGGTGCAAATCCCCCAGGGGTCTCGCGGCCGGGCGCAACCGGCGGGGCCGGAAACGCGGTACGTGCACCACCCTAGGCAGCCCTGATGAGGACGCCGACGAAACGCCGGGGACTTGTGACGGATCTGGTACGTGTCGTGGACCGGGTACGGACGTCCCGGGGGAACGGTGTGTCGGCCGTCTCCCGGCCGGGTCGGCGGCTCAGATCCAGCTGTTGAACCACATCCGGGCGCGCCAGTCCTCCAGCGGGATGGTCTGCCCCGTGAACAGCGGGAAGAAGTACAGGAAGTTCCACATGATCAGCAGCACCAGCAGCCCGGCCGTCGCGGAGCCGATGATCCGGCGGTCCCGGGAGGCGCCGGCCGGTCCGATCAGCGCACCGATCAGCATCGTCACGGCGAGGACGAGGAACGGGACGAAGACCACCGCGTAGAAGAGGAAGATCGTCCGCTGCTGGTACAGGAACCACGGCAGGTAGCCCGCGGCCAGGCCGCACAGCAGGGCGCCCGCCCGCCAGTCCCGCCGGAACGCCCAGCGCCACAGGCAGTAGACCAGCGCCAGCACGGCCGTCCACCACAGCAGCGGGGTGCCGATGCCCAGCACCTCGCGGGCGCAGTCGGCGGCGGTGCAGCCGTCCTGGCCGTACTTGGGGGACTCGTAGTAGAAGGACACCGGACGGCCCAGCACCAGCCAGGACCACGGGTTGGACTGGTAGGTGTGGGGGTCGGTCAGGTGGGTGTGGAACTCGTAGACCGTCGAGTGGTAGTGCCACAGGGCGCGCAGGCCCTCCGGTATCCACGGGTAGTCGGTGGAGCGGCCGACCGCCCAGTCCCGGCCCCAGCCGCCCCGGCCGGGCGCGTTGCTGCTGGCGAACCAGCCCCACCAGGAGGCCAGGTAGACGGCCACCGAGACCACGACGACCGACACGAAGGCCGGCACGACGTCCCGGGCCAGCACCGCCAGGTACGGGCGCGGGGCCCCGGCCAGCCGGCGGGCGCCGACGTCCCACAGCACGGTCAGCACGCCGAAGGCCGCCGCGACGTACAGGCCGCTCCACTTGGTGGCGCAGGTCAGGCCGACGCAGACGCCGGCCGCGATCCGGTACGGGCGCCAGCCCAGGTTGATCCGCTGGGCCGACGCCGGGTCCGCCACCCCGCCCAGTCGCGCCGCCAGCCGGGCCCGGGTGCGGTCCCGGTCCAGCAGCAGGAAGCCGAAGGCGGCGAGCATCCAGAACATCACCACCAGGTCGAGCAGCGCCGTCCGGCTGAGCACCAGGTGCAGGCCGTCCACCGAGAGCAGCAGGCCGGCCACGCAGCCCAGCAGGGTGGAGCGGAACATCCGGCGGGCGATCCGGGCCAGCATCAGCACCGACAGGGTGCCGAGGAGGGCCACCGCGAACCGCCAGCCGAAGGGGTTCATGCCGAACAGCTGCTCGCCCGCGCCGATGATCCACTTGCCGACCGGCGGGTGCACCACGTACGACGCCGTCGCGCGGTACGGGACGGCCGCGCCCGGCGTCATGATCGTGGTGTTGGCGTCCTCCGGCCAGTTGATCTCGTAGCCGCCCTGCCAGAGCGCGTAGGCGTCCTTGGCGTAGTACGTCTCGTCGAAGATGATCGCGTGCGGCTGCCCGAGGTCGGTGAACCGCAGCAGCCCGGCGAACACCGCCACCGCGACCGGGCCCAGCCAGCCGGACCAGCGGCACAGGAAGTACCAGAGGCCCTGCGGCAGCCTGATCCCCAGGCGCAGCAGCACCGGGGACTGCGGGACGTCGGGCGTCGTCACCCCGGGACCGTCCGGCATCGGCGGGACCAGGCGCTCGGTGAGCGTGCCGGTCGGGCGGGCGCGGTAGCCGTGTCCGGCCAGGCGCTCCCGCCAGCTGAGGGGGGACGGGGATCCGGGTGAGCGGGGGGACGGCAGGCCGGCACCGCCCTGCGCGGAGTGGTCCGTACCAGTGGGCGCCTGCGCCGCCGTGTCGCCGTTCATCCGCCACATCGTAGGGGCGCTCCTCGTACGCGTGAGCGGTCCCTCGGAAGCTGCCCGAATCGTCACCAAAAGCCCAGGCGCCCGGGAACTGCAAGGATGGGGCCCGTGACAGGAGTACTCGTTCTCGCAGGCACCCCCATCGGCGACGTCTCGGACGCCCCGCCCCGGCTGCTCACCGAGCTGGCCACGGCGGACGTGATCGCGGCCGAGGACACCCGGCGGCTCCGCCGGCTCACCCAGGCGCTCGGGGTGACCCCGGCCGGGCGGGTCGTCTCCTACTTCGAGGGCAACGAGGTCGGCCGCACCCCCGAACTGGTCGAGGCATTGCTCGGCGGCTCCCGGGTGCTGCTGGTCACCGACGCCGGGATGCCCTCCGTCTCCGACCCCGGCTACCGGCTGGTGGCGGCGGCCGTGGCGGCGGACGTCAAGGTCACCGCGGTGCCCGGGCCGTCCGCGGTGCTCACCGCGCTGGCGCTGTCCGGACTGCCGGTCGACCGCTTCACCTTCGAGGGCTTCCTGCCGCGCAAGACCGGCGACCGGGCCCGGCAGCTGGCCTCGATCGCGGCCGAGCCGCGCACCATGGTCTTCTTCGAGGCGCCGCACCGGATCGCCGAGGCGCTCGCCGCGATGGCCGAGGCCTTCGGGCCGGAGCGCCCGGCCGCGGTGTGCCGCGAGCTCACCAAGACCTACGAGGAGGTCAAGCGCGGGCCGATCGGCGAACTGGCGGCCTGGGCGGCGGAGGGCGTCAAGGGCGAGATCACCGTCGTGGTCGCGGGCGCCCCGCCGGCCGCGCCCCGGGAGCTGACCCCGGCCGAGCTGGCCCGGCTGGTGGCCGTCCGGGAGGAGGCCGGGGAGCGGCGCAAGGAGGCCATCGCGGCGGTCGCGGTCGAACTGTCCGTGCCCAAGCGGGAGGTCTTCGACGCGGTGGTCGCGGCCAAGAAGGAGGCCTCGGAGGAGGCCCTGAAAAAGGGGTGAATCCCGGGGGTTGCGGGGCGGACGGGGAGTCGTACCGTGGAGAGAAGGCCCCGGTAAACACCCCCTGAGCTGAAGTTTCGGTCCTGGTGGAGGGGCTCCGGGAGGCCCTTCGTATAGGGCTTGCCAACCCGCCTCCAAGCTTTCACAAGAGGGGCGTCGGCCGGGGCGGTCCGGGCATTTCCTGGAATGGGAAGACCCAGCCGGGCGAGCGCCCGACGGGCAAGTGGGAGTTGGCTATGAGCGACACGATCGGTAGCCCCCGCAGTGGCAACGCGCTGAACGTCCCCGGCCTGGCGGGGCGGGCGCACACTCCCGTCGAAACCGTGCGGGAGGCCTACTCCTTCGCGTGCCTGCGCTGCGGGTACGGCTGGGAGCAGGCGTACGACATCGAGCACCACGTGGCCAAGGACGGCCACATCGTGTTCGAGTACCACGCCAACGGTGTCCGGGTACCGTCCCCGCTGCTCAAGCCGACCTGCCCGGGATGCGGTGGCCACACCGTCCGGATCATGCGCGAGGGCCGGGTGGCCTCCGCCGACCAGCCCTGGCAGCACGCCCCCGGCTACCCCGCGCACGCCGAGCCGGCCGGACCGCCCGCGACGCCCGCGGTGTCCGGGCCCGTGAAGCCGCGCGGACGCTGGGCCCGGTTCTGGGCGCGGCTGCTGCGCTGACCGCCGGACCGGGCGCGGACCCGGGGCCGCCCGCCGCGAGCAGTGCGGCGGGCGGCCCCGCCGCACCACCGGGCCGGAACGCGGTCGAGGGGTGCGTACGGGCCCGACTAAGCTTTC
The DNA here is from genome assembly GCF_044768255.1 of Kitasatospora sp. NPDC101157. Classification (NCBI taxonomy): domain Bacteria; kingdom Bacillati; phylum Actinomycetota; class Actinomycetes; order Kitasatosporales; family Streptomycetaceae; genus Kitasatospora; species Kitasatospora sp. NPDC101157. The sequence continues at coordinate 225,747 of NZ_JBIWPL010000001.1, forward strand.
CGACCATGGCGGCCACTGCAGACCACAGCACCACCGGGGCGAGCGCCCCGGCGTACTACGTTTCCACTCCGATCTACTACGTCAACGACCGTCCCCACCTGGGCCACGCGTACACCACCGTGGCGGGCGACGTCCTCACCCGCTGGCACCGCCAGCGCGGCGAGAAGGTGTGGTACCTGACCGGCACCGACGAGCACGGCCAGAAGATCATGCGGACCGCCGAGGCCAACGGCGTCAGCCCGCAGGAGTGGTGCGACAAGCTGGTCGAGGAGGCCTGGAAGCCGCTCTGGCGGCACCTGGAGATCGCCAACGACGACTTCATCCGCACCACCGAGGAGCGGCACACCGCCCGGGTGCAGGAGTTCGTCCAGGACCTGTACGACAAGGGCGAGATCTACAAGGGCGGCTACTCCGGCCCGTACTGCGTCGGCTGCGAGGAGTTCAAGCTCCCCGCCGAGCTGCTGGACGGCGCCACCGAGGACGAGAAGCTCTGCTCCGTCCACAAGAAGCCGGTCGAGTGGCTGGAGGAGGAGAACTACTTCTTCCGGCTCTCCGCCTACGCCGAGCGGCTGCTGGAGTTCTACGCGGCCAACCCCGACTTCATCCAGCCGGCCTCGGCCCGCAACGAGGTGCTGCGCTTCGTCGAGCAGGACCTCAAGGACCTCTCGATCTCCCGCTCCACCTTCAACTGGGGCGTCCCGCTGCCCTGGGACGAGAAGCACGTCCTCTACGTCTGGGTGGACGCGCTGCAGAACTACATCACCGCGGCCGGCTACGGCAGCGACCCGGAGCGCTTCGCCGAGCTGTGGCCGGCCTCCGTGCACCTGGTCGGCAAGGACATCCTGCGCTTCCACGCGGTGATCTGGCCGGCCATGCTGATGGCCGCGGGCCTGCCGCTGCCCAAGCGGGTCGTCGCCAACGGCTGGCTGATGGTCGGCGGCGAGAAGATGTCCAAGTCGAACCTGACCGGCATCGCGCCCACCGACCTCACCTCGCACTTCGGCGTGGACGCCTACCGCTACTACTTCCTGCGGGCCATCCCGTTCGGCACGGACGGCTCGTTCTCCTGGGAGGACTTCACCGCCCGCTACACCTCCGAGCTCGCCAACGACTTCGGCAACCTGGCCTCCCGGGTCGCCGCGATGGTCGGCAAGTACTTCGGCGGCGCGCTGCCCGCCTCGGCCGCGCACGGCGACGCCGAGCAGGCCGTCGCGGACGGGCTGCGCACCGCCGTCGAGGTCGCCGACCGGAAGATCGGCGAGGAGCTGGACTTCGCCGGCGGCCTCGCGGCGGTCTTCGAGTTCGTCAAGCAGGTCAACGGCTACCTCACCGAGCAGGAGCCGTGGAAGGTCGCCAAGGACGAGTCGGCCGAGGGGCAGGCCCGCCTGGCCACCATCCTCTACACCGCCGCCGAGTCGCTGCGCGGCACCGCGGTGCTGCTCAACCCGGTGATGCCGTCCACCGCCGAGAAGCTGTGGGCCTCCCTGGGTGCCGCCGAGGGCCTCGGCGCGCTCGCCGCCCAGCCCGTCGCCACCGCCGGTGACTGGGGCCGGCTGCCCGCCGGTGCCACCGTCACCAAGGGCGAGATCCTGTTCCCGCGCCTCGAAGAGAAGCCGGCCTCCTGATGCCCGCCAAGGACGACGACCGGTCGACCCCGCCGCCGCTGCCGGAACCCCTGGCCGTGGCGGTGGCCGACTCGCACACCCACCTCGACATGCAGGCCGGCACCCCGGCCGAGGGGCTCGCCCGGGCCGCCTCGGTCGGGGTCACCACGGTGGTCCAGGTGGGCTGCGACGTGCCCGGCTCGCGCTGGGCCGCCGAACTGGCGGCCTCGTACGAGCAGGTGCACGCGGCCGTCGCCCTGCACCCCAACGAGGCGCCGCGGATCTTCCTGGGCGACCCGGACGGCTGGTCCGGGCAGCAGCGGCCCGCCGGCGGACAGGCGGCGCTGGACGAGGCGCTCGCCGAGATAGACGCGCTGGCCGCCCTGCCCCAGGTGCTCGCCGTCGGCGAGACCGGCCTGGACTACTTCCGGACCGGGCCGGAAGGCGTGGAGATCCAGAAGGAGTCGTTCCGCCGTCACATCGAGATGGCCAAGCGGCACGGCAAGGCCCTGGTCATCCACGACCGCGACGCCCACGAGGACGTCATCGCCGTCCTGCTGGCGGAGGGCGCCCCGGAGCGGACGGTCTTCCACTGCTACTCGGGCGACGCCGAGATGGCCAAGGTCTGCGCCGAGCACGGCTGGTACCTGTCCTTCGCCGGACCGGTCACCTTCAAGGCCAACCAGCCGCTGCGCGACGCCCTGCTGGCCACCCCGCTCGACCGGATCCTGGTCGAGACCGACGCCCCCTTCCTCACCCCGCACCCCTACCGGGGACGGCCGAACGCGCCGTACCTGATCCCCGTCACGGTGCGCTCGATGGCCGCCACCCTGGGCCTGCACGAGGACGAGCTGTCGGCGGCCGTCGCGGCGAACACCGCCCGGGCCTTCGGGTACTGAGGCGCCTCCGCGGGATCGGTGCGTCGGGGCGCCGGCCCGTGCGCCCGTATCCTTGGCGCGTGAGCACCACCGACCCCACCCCTGACAGCCACCTGCTGGGCGCCGCCGACATCCGGGAGCTGGCGGCCGCGTTCGGCGTGAAGCCGACCAAGCAGCGCGGGCAGAACTTCGTCATCGACGGCAACACCGTGCGGCGGATCGTCCGGGCCGCCGAGGTGACAGAGCAGGACGCGGTGGTGGAGGTCGGGCCCGGGCTCGGCTCGCTGACGCTGGCGCTGCTGGAGGTGGCGCGGCACGTCACGGCGGTCGAGATCGACCCGGTGCTCGCCCAGCACCTGCCGGACACCGTCGCGGCCCGGATGCCCGGCAAGGCGGACGCCTTCGACCTGGTGTTCAGCGACGCCATGGAGGTCGCCGAGCTGCCCGGGCCGGCGCCCACCGCACTGGTCGCCAACCTGCCGTACAACGTGGCCGTGCCCGTCCTGCTGCACATGCTGGCGACCTTCCCCAGCATCGAGCGGACCCTGGTGATGGTGCAGAGCGAGGTCGCCGACCGGCTCGCCGCCAAGCCCGGCAACAAGGTGTACGGCGTCCCGTCGGTCAAGGCCAACTGGTACGCCGAGGTGAAGCGGGCGGGCGCGATCGGGCGCAACGTCTTCTGGCCCGCCCCCAACGTGGACTCCGGACTGGTCTCGCTGGTCCGCCGCGAACCGCCGAAGACCAGCGCCAGCCGCACGGAGGTGTTCGCGGTGGTCGACGCCGCCTTCGCCCAGCGCCGCAAGACCCTGCGCGCCGCGCTGGCCGGCTGGGCCGGCTCCGCCGCCGGGGCCGAGCAGGCGCTCGCGGCCGCCGGCATCGACCACAAGCTGCGCGGCGAGATGCTGACGGTGGAGCAGTTCGCCGCGATCGCCGAGCACAAGCCTGCCAAGGACAGTGAGTGATCACCGTACGGGTACCGGCCAAGGTCAACGTCCAGCTCGGGGTCGGCGGACTGCGCGCCGACGGGTTCCACGACCTGGCCAACGTCTTCTTCGCCGTCGCGCTGGGTGACGAGGTGACGGCGACCCCGGGCGAGGGCGTCACGCTCACCTGCTCCGGGCCCGACGCCGACGCCGTCCCGCTCGACGACAGCAACCTCGCCGCCCGCGCCGTCCGGCTGCTCGCCGCCCACCACGGGATCGCCGACCCGGGCGTGCACCTGCACATCGCCAAGGCCATCCCGGTGGCCGGCGGCATGGCCGGCGGCAGCGCCGACTGCGCCGCCGCGCTGGTCGCCTGCGACGCGCTGTGGAAGCTCGACACGCCCTTCGAGACGCTGCTGGAGCTCGCCGCCGAACTGGGCTCCGACGTGCCGTTCGCCCTGCTCGGCGGTGTCGCGCTGGGCCGCGGCCGGGGCGAGATCCTGGAGCCCCTTGCCGTCTCCGGCACCTTCCACTGGGTCTTCGCGGTCGCCGACGGCGGGCTGTCCACCCCCGCCGTCTTCCGCGAGTGCGACCGGCTGCGCGAGGAGGCCGGTACCGGCTCCAGCGACACCGACGTCCGCACCCCCGACGCCGACCCGGCGCTGCTCGCCGCCCTCGCCGAGGGCGACGCCGTCGCCCTGGCCGCCGCGCTCGCCAACGACCTCCAGGCCGCGGCGCTCTCGCTGCGCCCCTCGCTGGCCGCCACCCTGCGGGCCGGCACCGAGGCCGGCGCGCTCGGCGCCCTGGTCTCCGGCTCCGGGCCGACCTGCGCCTTCCTGGCCAAGGACGCCGAGGCGGCCACCGCCGTCGCCGCGGCCCTGCTGGCCTCCGGCACCTGCCGGGCCGCGCACGCCACGTACGGGCCGGTGCCCGGGGCCGCGGTGGTTTCCTGACGCGTCCGGGGCTCTCGGCCGGGCCCATTAGGCTGGGGTGATCGGGGAGCCCCCGAGAGGGGGCGCCCACCGCCGAGGGCGGGCCGCCCCGCGACCGCCGAACCCAGGAGCGCAGCACACGTGGCCGTCAACCTCGCCACCATCGAGTCCGTCACGAAGGTCTACGGCACCCGCACCCTGCTGGACGCGGTGAGCCTGGGCGTGAGCGAGGGCGACCGGATCGGCGTCGTCGGCCGCAACGGCGACGGCAAGACCACCCTGATCCGGATGCTCGCCAAGCTGGAGGAGCCCGACGGCGGCCGGATCACCTGGAGCGGCGGCCTCGAACCGGCCGTCCTCACCCAGCACGACTCGCTCGACCCCGAGGCCACCATCCGGCACGAGGTCATCGCCGACCGCGCCGACCACGAGTGGCTCGGCGACGCCCGGATCCGCGACATCGTCGAAGGCCTCTTCGGCGGCCTCGACCTGCCCGGCTTCGCCGACGGCCTGGACACCGTCATCGGCCCGCTCTCCGGCGGCGAGCGCCGCCGCATCGCCCTCGCCAAGCTGCTGCTCGGCTCCCCGGAGCTGATCATCCTCGACGAGCCCACCAACCACCTCGACGTCGAGGGCATCAACTGGCTCGCCCAGCACCTGCAGAAGCGCCGCTCCGCGCTGGTCTGCGTCACCCACGACCGCTGGTTCCTCGACCAGGTCTGCACCCGGATGTGGGACGTCCAGCACGGCGAGGTGCACGAGTACGAGGGCGGCTACTCCGACTACGTCTTCGCCCGCGCCGAGCGCTCCCGGATCGAGGCCGTCGAGGAGCAGAAGCGCCAGAACCTGGCCCGCAAGGAGCTCGCCTGGCTGCGCCGCGGCGCCCCCGCCCGCACCTCCAAGCCGCGCTACCGGATCGAGGCGGCCAACGCCCTGATCGCGGACGTGCCGGAGCCCCGGGACAGGAGCGAGCTGATGAAGTTCGCCAACGCCCGGCTCGGGAAGACCGTCTTCGACCTGGAGAACGTCACCGTCAAGGCCGGTCCCAAGCTCCTCCTGGAGAACCTCACCTGGCAGCTCGGCCCCGGCGACCGGATCGGCCTGCTCGGCGTGAACGGCGCCGGCAAGACCTCGCTGCTGCGCGCCATGCGCGACGCGTACGCCTCCGAGGGCGACGTGCAGCCGGCCTCCGGCGTGATCAAGGTCGGCAAGACCGTACGGCTGGCCTACCTGTCGCAGGAGATCGCCGAACTGGACCCGGAGACCCGGGTGCTGCAGGCCGTCGAGCAGGTGCGCTCGCGGGTCGACCTCGGCAAGGGCCGGGAGATGAGTGCCGGGCAGCTGTGCGAGCAGTTCGGCTTCGGCAAGGACAAGCAGTGGACGCCGGTCGGCGACCTGTCCGGCGGCGAGCGGCGGCGGCTCCAGCTGCTGCGGCTCCTGATGGACGAGCCCAACGTGCTGTTCCTCGACGAGCCGACCAACGACCTGGACATCGAGACCCTCAACCAGCTGGAGGACCTGCTCGACGGCTGGCCCGGCTCGATGGTCGTCATCAGCCACGACCGGTTCTTCATCGAGCGGACCACGGACGTCGTCCACGCGCTGCTCGGCGACCGGAAGATGCGGATGCTGCCGGGCGGCGTGGACGAGTACCTGGAGCGGCGGGCGCGGATGGCCGCCACCGCCGCCGCTGCGACTCCTGCGCCGGCCGCCTCGGGCGCCCCCGCCGGTGAGACCCTGTCCGGCGGGGACCTGCGCGCCGCGAAGAAGGAGATGCAGAAGCTGGAGCGGCAGATCGCCAAGCTGGACGAGAAGGAGTCCAAGCTGCACGCCCAACTCGCCGAGCACGCCGCCGACTTCTCCAAGGTCGCCGAACTGGACGGGCAGCTGCGCGCCGTCCGGGAGGAGAAGGAGGAGCTGGAGATGAGCTGGCTGGAGCTGGCCGAGCAGGTCTGAACCGCCGCCTTCCGCGCCCGAACTACCGCTTCCTGAGCAGCAGTTCGAGTTCGTCCGCCGCACGGCCCAGCGCACTGAGCGCCGGGTCGTGCGGCGCACTCGGCCGGGCCGCGGGCCTGGTCGGCGGCCGGTGCGCCCGGGCCGCCGCGGTCAGTTGGTCCAGCGCCCGGCGGACCCGCTCCGTCTCGGCCGGATCCGGCACCCGTCCGCCGTACCGGATCTGCGCGGCGAACGCCGCCACCGCGCCGCCGAGCCGCTCCAGCGCGGCCGTGGCCGGCAGCCACTGCTCGGCCAGCCGGCCGGTCGGCGGGGGTTCGGCCAGGCCCTGCCGCACCTCCTCCCGGGCGTCCGCCAACGACCGGTAGGCCGTACGGCGCAGCCACACCTCGCCCGTCCTCCGGTGGTCGGTCACCGCGTCCAGGTAGGCGCGCAGCGCGGTCGTCGCGGTGACCAGCCGGGGCTCGATCCGGTGGCGGGGGCGCTCCGGCCACAGCAGGTAGCCGAACAGCAGCACCACCGCGCTCGCCAGCACGCTGTCCAGCACCCGGGGCCAGAACTCGGCCGCGCTGCTCTGCCCGCCGAGTTGCAGCAGCACCAGCGCCATCGGCGTCATCACCACGGTGTTCAGCCCGTAGTGCACCGCCGTGGCGTACGGCAGCAGCGCGACGCAGAGCGCCGCCATCGCCGTCAGCGCCCACTCCTCGGTGGTCAGCGACAGCAGCGCCGCCGTCACCACCACACCGAGCACCGTGCCGACCGCACGGCTCACCGCGCGCAGGAACACCGAACCGAGATCCGGCTTCAGCACGAAGGCGATCGTCATCGGCACCCAGTAGCTCTTGCTCAGCGGGAAGTCGGCCGTCACCACCGAACCCGCCGCGATGCACAGCGCCACCCGCAGGCCGTACCGGACCGACGGTCCTGACAGCAGCCCGGCCCGCAGCCGCCACGGATCCGGCGGGGGCGCCGCAGCGGTGCCGATCCGCGCCGGGCGGCCCGCCACGGCCTCGGCGGCGGCCCGCAGCGCCTCGTCCAGCGCCTGCCGGGCCGGGGTGTCCGGCCGCCAGTCCGGCACCTCCACCTCGCCGCCGCCCCGCCGCACCGCCTCCGCCAGCCGCCCCGGCACCGCGGCCACCTCCGCCGGCACGGGCCGCCAGGCCCACAGCAGGCCGGTCGCCGCCTCCGTCGCGGCCAGGGCCGCCTCGTACATCGGGCGCAGGCCGGCGCGTTCCGCCCGGCCGTGGTTCGGCAGCAGGTCCTGCAACCGGTTCAGCCGGGCCGTCAGCACCCGGCGGGACTCCGCGCCCCGCGCGGTACCCAGATCGGCGAGGGTGCGGCCGAGCGCCTCGTACACGGCGGCCAGCGCCCGGTTGCGCGGATCGGCGGCGGGCCGGCGGTGCGCGGTGGCCGGCAGGCCCAACAGCACGACCAGAGCGGCACCGGCCGGCATCATCGGCGCCGCCGCCCACCACGGCGACGGCAACGGCATCCCACTGCCCAACGCGGCCGACACCAGCAGCAGCATCCCCGCCGCCGACCCGCGCGGGCCGGTCGCACTCGACGCACCCGACACGAACGCCGTCAGCGTCAGCCCCGCACCCAGCCCGGCCGCGCCCACGTGCGCGTGCTGCAACGCCGTACCGACCAGCATCCCCAGCGCCGAAGCCGCCACCGCCGACCCGATCCGACCCGCCCGCAGCAGCGTCGGCTCGTCCCGGTCGTTCATCGTCGCGTGCATCGCCCCCAGCGCGGCGAACACCCCCAGGTCCAGCCGGTGCGCCCACAACCCCGCCGCCAGCGGCACCAGCAACCCGACCGCCGCCCGCACCATCAGCACCACCGGCACCGGCGGCCGCTCCGGCCGCACGGCACGGGCCCACCAGGGGGTCGGGATCTGCTCGTGCGCAGGCATGCCGTCACGTCCGTTCTGCGGCCTCGGGTCGCTGCTGTGCGACATTGCGCGGCAGATGGGGCGTACCGGGCCAGTCTACCCAGCGGCCGGAAGCGGGTTGTACGTGTCAAGTTCGTACCGATCGAGCCCGGGCAGGGCAAGGTCCCTGCCGGTCCGACAGGGGCGGTGGCTACGATGGCTGAGGCGGAGGACCGCCCTCAGGGCGGGCGGTCGAACCGACCAAGACGGTAAGACCAGGAGAAGTTGACGGTGTGTTGCGGCGGGGAGCGCCCGGGAGTCGCCCGGGGACCTGGCCGTACGGGGGAGAGGTGGATTGCTGTGACGGATCCGAGTACGCCGACCGCGGGGGCGAACGCGGGGACAACCCCGCCGGCCACGCCGGACGCAACGCCGTTCATGCTGGACGGGCCGACGATCCCGCTGCCCTGGGGGCACGGTTTCAACATCGCCCCCGTCGTCAGCGCCGCGCAGACGAGCGTCAGCGCCAGCGACTTGGTGGCGGCCTTCGGCAAGCAGGACGTCAAGGTCGAGATCGACACCCTTACCGTGTTCGCGAAGAAGATCGAGGCTCTGCTCGCAGCGATGGAGGGTTCGGAGGCAGCGCCGTACAAACTCGAAGCACAGACCTTGACTCAGCAGAGCTTCGTCAGTGGCAGCACCCCTGACAGCTTCCCGGAAGCGGTCTCCCTGTCCAGCACCTACGGCAAGGTTCACGCCCAGCTCGTCAAGCTGCACAAGGACTTCGTGTCGCAGATCACTGCCATGCAGAAGGCGGTCACGACCACAGAAGGCAACTACCGGACCAACGAAGACAGTGCGACCGCCGCCCAGAACGCGGTCGCGCGCAGCGCTGGTGTTACGGGGACGAACGGACCTGCCGGCAAGTACGACTTCTGATGGCGGGCGCAGACGGTTCACGGGGAACGGGGAGGAAGTAGTGGCAGGCGAAACGAATTTTGAAGGTCTGGACCATTCCGTCCTTCATGGCATGGTAAACGGCACCAGCCCCCAGACGGTGCTTAGTCGCGGCACCCAGCTGCAGGCAGCTGGACGTGTTCTGACAGAACTCAGCGCTGCGCTCAAGTCGCATCTCAGTAACGTCAACTGGGAAGGTCAGGCTGCAGAGAACTTCAAGACGTGGGCCGGGAATCTGCAGCAGTCCGCGGAGAAGTTGGGTGCCTACTCCACCGGCGCGGGCAATGCCATGCACCAAGCAGGCGAAGCACTCAGCACTGCAAAGGTCGCCATGCCAGCGGTGCCTACGACCGACATGGACACGGTCAGCAGGCACGCGGGTCAGACGGTTGACCAAGCGGCCTACACGACGGCCGGCTTCATGCCCGAGGGGGCAACCCCCGCGAACCTCGATTCGATCATGCAGAAGCGTAAGCCGGGCTGGGTTACCCAAGCCGAGTTCCAGGCCGCGTCACAGCGGGTCTACCAGGCGCACCAGGAAGCCGTCCATCAGATGGAGAACCTGGCGCAGGCATATGCGGCGGCTACGACGACGCTGAACGGACTCGGCGACAACGTGGTGCTTCCGGGGACGCCTGATTCGAGCAGCAACAAGGACGACTCCACCACTGCCTCGGGTGCCAGCGGCGGCTATGCCGGTTCCGGAGGCGCCATTCGCAGTCCACGAACAAGCGCTGGCAGCACAGGTGGGAGCGTTCGCCCGGCTAGCGGTGGCTACAGCGGTGGATCCAACCCTGCCACCTACCACGAGACCGGAACGGGCACCTGGGACACCAGTAGGTCAGGGCCCACCGGACCGGTTCCTCCGCACGGCGGCGGCCAGTTGCCTCCGCCACCGCAGGACCCGGGCTCCTCGATCCCGCCGTTCCACCCGTCGGACCCGATCACCCGCCCGGGCACGGGCCTCGACAGCCTCCCGACCCTGCCGGACCAGACCTCCCCGGTCGGTCCCGGTAGTGGCCCCGTCCTGCCGAGCGGCCCCAGCGGAACTCCCGCCTACCCGGGTGGCCCCGGTGGCCCCGGCAGTCTGCCCGGCCTGCCGGGCGGCGGGCCCATCGGCGGCTTCCCAGGCGGAACCAGCGGTGGTTCCGTTCCAACCAAGGGCATCGGCAGCGTCCCGGGCAAGGGCGGCGGCTCGGTGCCCCTCCGCACCGGCCCGTTCAACGGCGGCTCGGTTCCCGGCAAGGCCGGCACCCCGGGCCTGCCCAGCGGAACGGTCTTCGGCCGCGAGGGTGCAGCGAGCGGCGGCCGGGTCGGCGGATCGTCCATGGGCAGCGGGATGGGCATGCACCCCGGCATGGGCGGCGGCCATGGTGTCGGTGCCGGCGGTGTCGGCGGCTCGCGCGGTCGGGGCCTGACCTCGACCGCCGGCGGAACGGTCGGCGGCCGCAAGGGGCCTGCCGCCGGTGGGGAGTTCACCCCGGGCGGTACCGGCCTGCGCAACCGTGCAGGTGCAGCGGGCGCCGCCGAGGGCGGGTCCCGATCCGGGCAGAACGGCATGATGGCCCCGGGCGCCGGCGGCCACGGCGGCAAGAAGGACCGCGACCGCCGCAACCGCGCGGACTACCTCCACGAGGACGAGGAGACCTGGACCAGCGGTACGCCGCACAGCAACCCGGACGTGATTGAGTAGGACCGCAATGTCTGCCCGGCCACTGGGCTCACCCAGTGGCCGGGCAGACCTGTTCGGAGCACGCTTCCCGGCCTGCGGGGAGGCTGACGAGGAGTTGTGATGGGGCGGACGGAGGCGCAAGTGCGTTGGCGGGCTGCTGCTGTGGCGCTACTGGCTGCGGGAGTCGTAGTTGGCCCGGTCGCACCGGCCGTTGCTGAGGACACCATCCGTCAGCAGCAGTGGCACCTGGAAGCCATGCACGCCCCGGAGATGTGGAAGACGTCCAAGGGACAGGGCATCACCGTTGCGGTGATCGATGGCGGCTTCAAGCTTGATCATCCGGACCTGGAGGGTCAGTTCCTTCCAGGTAAGGACTTCAGTGGCAGCCCTGGAGGTGTGGGGTCCTTCGGCGATGGACACGGCACAGCCATGGCCAGCCTTATCGCTGGAACTGGAAAGGGCATGGGAGGAACAGGCGCCCAGGGCCTGGCCCCCGGCGTCAAAATTCTTCCGCTGAAGATTAACAACGGCTCTGTCGGCGCGCTGGTCTCCTCGGACTTTCTGCGGCAGATCGGACAGGCCATCAACTACGCAGTCGAGCAGGGCGCAAAGGTCATCAATATCTCCCAGGGCATGGAAGCGGGAACTACCGTGCCGGAGGACGTGGCTAAGCTGAACAGCATCATCGCTGCAGCTAGGGCGAAGGGTGTCCTGATAGTTTCTAGCGTTGGGAATGAAGCGCAGAAGGGGAATCCGGTTGAATATCCGGGAGCCCTTCCTGGCGTCGTGGGTGTAGCGGCGCTCGATCACGACGCATCCGTCACGTCTGAGTCCGAACAAGGCCCGCAGGTTGCACTCGCCGCGCCCGGCCTGGACATGATTGCCGCCTGTACTTCCCCTACGGGCTATTGCAAGAGCCATGGCACGTCTGATGCTGCTGCATTGGTTTCTGCATCGGCAGCGCTGGTTTGGTCGGTGCACAAGGACTGGTCAGCGAACCAGGTTTTGCGGGTTCTCATCAATACGGCGGGCAAACCGCATGACGGGAGTGTTCGAAATGATCTCGGCGGCTACGGCTCCGTGCGCCCCCGGGTCGCGTTGACAGATCCGGGGGATCCCGGCCCGGCGGATGTGTCGCCGATTCCGGTCGCGCCCGTGCCCACGGCGAGTCCATCTGCATCTGCGACTTCGCCAGCTCCTGCGTCGTCGTCGAGTCCGGGCGACGGCCCGTCCGAGGTGGCGGTGGGTGTGCCGACGTCACAGCCGAAGGCTGAGGCGTCGTCCGGGTCGGGCAGCGTGTTGCCGGTCGTGGGTGGCGTGGTGGCCGGGTTGTTGGTGGTGGCTGGGGTGGTGTTCGCGGTGTTGAGGCGGCGGAAGGATGCTGTGCCGCCGATGAACTCGGTGATTCTGCCGCCTCCTCCGTCGGAGCAGCCGTCGGTGCCGCCGGAGGACAATCCGTACGTGAGGTAGGCGGTCGGTCGTACGACAACATCTGCCCGGCCGCTGGGCTGACCCAGTGGCCGGGCAGACCCGTTCGGACACGCTTTCCCGGTCTGCGGGGAGACTGACGAGGAGTTGTGATGGGGCGGACGAATACGCGAGCGGGTCTGCGGGTCTTGGCAGCGGCGCTTGCGGCAGCTGGAATCGTGGTCGGCCCCGTCGTGACCCCCGCGACTGCTGATGGCCTGATTCGTCCCGATCAGTGGCATTTGGATGCCATGCACGCCTCGGAGATGTGGAAGACCTCGAAGGGGGACGGAATCACCGTTGCCGTGGTCGACGGAGGTTTCAAGCTGGACCACCCAGACCTGGAGGGGCAGTTCCTGCCCGGCAAAGACTTCAGCGGTGGCTCCGGTGATGTTGGTACATACGGTGATGGGCATGGCACTCAGATGGCCAGTCTCATCGCCGGGACCGGAAAGTCCAACGGCGGTACAGGTGCGTACGGACTTTCTCCCGGAGCCAAAATTCTTCCGCTAAAAATCAACAACGGGACTGTCGGGCCGGTGGTATCGACTGAATTCCTCGGTCAGATCGGGCAGGCCATTACGTACGCGGTCGAACAGGGCGCCAAGGTTATCAACGTCTCGCAAGGGATTTCTGCGGCGTCCGCCTCGCCCGGCGACGTGGAAAAACTGGACAAAACTTTGGCTTGGGCGCGACAGAAGGGCTCGCTGGTCGTATCCAGTGTCGGCAATTCCGCCCAGTCGGGGAACCTGGCTGAGTATCCGAGCGCACTGCCCAACGTTGTTGGAGTGGGTGCGGTCGATCGCAATGTCGTTGCGACTTCGGAGTCCCAGCAGGGGCCGCAGGTAATCCTTGCTGCGCCAGGCGTGGACATGATCGAGGCTTGTACCGGCAAGACTGGTTACTGTAAGAGCCACGGAACTTCGGATTCCTCGGCCTTGGTGTCTGCATCAGCGGCCTTGATCTGGTCGGTGCACAAGGACTGGAGCGCGAATCAGGTCCTCCGAGTTCTCATCAATACCGCAGGAAAGCCCACCGACGGGTCGGTTCGCAACAACGATGTCGGATACGGGGTCGTTCGGCCTCGGATCGCGCTGACGGATCCGGGGGATCCCGGTCCGGCGGATGTGTCACCGGTTCCGGTTACGGACCCCGTGTCAGCGGCGGGCGCGTCTGCGTCCGCCGGTTCGTCGGCTCCGGCGTCGAGGATGCCGAGTCCAGCCGGAAGCTCGAGTGATGTGGCGGTGGGCGCACCCTCTGGGCAGCCGAAGGCTGAGGCGTCGTCCGGGTCGGGCAGGGCGCTGCCGGTCGTGGGTGGCGTGGTGGCCGGGTTGTTGGTGGTGGCCGGGGTGGTGTTCGCTGTGGTGAGGCGGCGGAAGGCGGCTGTGTCGCCGGGGGGCGCGGTGGCCGTGCCGCCTCCGCCGTCGCAGCAGCCGTCGGTGCAGCCCGAGGACAACCCGTACGCGCGGTAGCCGGTCGTCGGATCTGACGCCGCGGGCCTGCGGTACTTCGCGCGGCATCGTCTGCCCGGCCACTGGGTTCGCCCAGTGGCCGGGCAGACCTATTCGGGCATGCGTCCCTGGGCGCAGGGGGAGACGACGAGGAGTTGTGATGGGGTGGACGAACGTGCGAATGCGTTGGCGGGCTGCAATCGCGGCGGTTCTGGCGGCGGGAGTCGTAGTCGGCCCGATTGCAGGGTCAGCGGCTGCGGACGGATCGATTCGAGAGAAGCAGTGGCACCTGGACGCCATGCATGCGTCGGAGATGTGGAAGATCTCCAAGGGGCAAGGGATCACTGTTGCGGTGATCGATGGTGGCTTCAAGTTGGACCATCCAGACCTGGTGGGGCAGTTCCTGCCGGGCAAAGATTTCAGCGGCGGCTCCGGTGGCGTAGGGTCCTACGGTGACGGGCACGGTACGGAAATGTCGAGCCTGATCGCCGGGACTGGCGAAAGTGTCGGAGGGACGGGAGCTTACGGCCTGGCGCCTGGTGCCAAGATTCTTCCACTTAAGATCAATAATGGTTCATTCTCTGGGGTCTCCCCAAGCGACTTCCTTGACCAGATTGGCCAGGCGGTGAATTACGCGGTCGATCACGGTGTAAAGGTCATCAATATCTCGCAAGGCATGGATGCGGTCAGGTTCACTTCGGATGATGTGGTAAAGCTGACTGGCATCCTCGCGCAGGCGAGGGCCAAGGGGGCGCTGGTCGTGGCAAGTGTCGGGAACCAGGCGCAGTCAGGAAACCCTGTCTCCTATCCGGGAGGCCTGCCAAACGTCGTTGGTGTCGGAGCTCTCGATCACGATGCTGTAGTGACCGCGGAATCCGAGCAGGGTCCGCAGGTGGTTCTCACCGCTCCGGGCATGGATATTGTCGCAGCCTGTGCTGCTGATACCGGATATTGCAAGAGCCACGGCACATCCGATGCGGCTGCTCTGGTTTCTGCGTCGGCTGCGTTGGTGTGGTCGGTTCACAGGGAGTGGACTGCGAATCAGGTCTTGCGGGTTCTTGTCAACACTGCGGGAACGCCGCATGACGGGTCTGTTCGTAACGATCTCGGCGGCTACGGCTCTGTACGCCCCCGGGTTGCGTTGACGGATCCGGGGGATCCTGGCCCGGCGGATGTGTCTCCGGTTCCGACGGCAACTCCGGTGGCGACGGCGAGCCCGTCTTCGTCGGCGAGTTCGTCCGCTCCCACTTCATCGACACCGGGCTCTATTGGAAGCCCAAGCGATGTGGCGGCGGGTGCGCCGCCTGCCCAGTCGAAGGCTGAGGCGCCGTCCGGGTCGAGCAGCGCACTCCTGATCGTGGGTGGCGTGGTGGCCGGGCTGTTGGTGGTGGCCGGGGTGGTGTTCGCTGTGGTGAGGCGGCGAAAGGCGGCTGTGCCGCTGGTGCCTCCGCAGCAGCCGGTGGGCGCGGCGACTCTGCCGTCTCCGCCGGCGCACCAGTCGTCGATGCCGCCGGAGGACAACCCGTACGCGCGGTAGCCGGTCGTCGGATCTGACGTCGCGGGCCTGCGGTACTTCGCGCGGCATCGTCTGTGCCGTCCCGGCCACTGGGCGCACCCAGTGGCCGGGCAGATCTGTTGGGGGCACGCTTCGCCATTGGCGGAGGGATTGGCAGGGAGTTGTGATGGGGCGGACGAACGGGCGACGGTGCTGGCGGGTTGCCGCTTCGGCGCTTTTGGCGGCAGGAATCGTGGGGGGCCCCGTCGCGGCGCCGGCATGCGCAAGTGACTCGATCCGTGAGGATCAGTGGCACCTGGAGGCTATGCATGCCCCGGAGATGTGGAAGACCTCGAAGGGGGAGGGGATCACCGTTGCGGTGATCGACGGCGGGTTCAAACTCGATCATCCGGATCTGGCGGGGCAGTTCCTTCCGGGTAAGGACTTCAGCGGTAGCCCCGGCGGCGTGGGGTCCTACGTGGACGGGCATGGCACCGAGATGGCGAGTCTGATCGCCGGAACCGGCAGGAGCAGCGGCGGGACGGGTGCCTACGGATTGGCGCCGGGGGCCAAGATTCTTCCCCTGAAGATGAATGACGGATCGGACCGGTCCCTGGGGGCTTCCATCTCGTCCGACTTCCTCGATGAGGTCGGTCAGGCCGTGAACTATGCGGTTGACCAGGGCGCGAAGGTCATCAGCATTTCGGAGGAGAGCGCGGCGGTCAACGCCACTCCGGAGAACGTTGCCAAGTTGAATCGCATTCTTGCGGCCGCGAGGGCGAAGGGGGTGCTCGTGGTCGCAAGTGTCGGGAACTCCGCGAAGGACGGGAACCTCGTCATGTATCCGGCTGCGCTGCCCAACGTCGTCGGCGTCGGAGCCGTTGACCGGAACGGCACAGTGACGGAGGAGTCCCAGACGGGGCCGCATGTCGCGTTCGTGGCCCCCGGCATAGATGTGGTCGACGCCTGCACGGGCTCCACCGGCTACTGCAAGCGCCATGGAACGTCTGCTGCTGCGGCTCTGGTGTCCGCTTCGGCGGCACTGGTCTGGGCGGTTCACAAGGAGTGGACCGCGAATCAGGTCCTTCGAGTGCTTATCAACACGGCCGGCAGACCAAATGGTGGCAACAGCCGTACGGACAGCGCAGGGTGGGGCGCGGTCCGGCCGAGGATCGCGCTGACGAATCCCGGCGATCCCGGACCGGCGGATGTGTCGCCGCTTCCGGGCGACGTGCCTGTGCCGACTCCGTCGTCCGCACTCCTGGCCTCGCCGTTGCCGACCGCGACCCCTGCCGGTCCGTCGCCGACGGTCGCGTCGCCGACGGGCGGCTCTTCGTCGGACGCAGTGGCCGCGGTGGACACCGGCGGTGCGAACTCCGGCCTCAGTTGGCCGGTGGCCATTGCGGTGATCGTGGTGGTGGTTGTTGCGGCGGGTGTGATCGTGGCTCTGCTGGTCCGGCGGCTGATCGTGGTGCTGCGGGGCGCGAGGTAGCGGCGCGCGGTGCGCGGGGTGGGGCGCGGGGGGTTGGGGTGTGCGCTGGGGTCACTCGGGTGGGGGCTGGTCGGGGGACCGGGTGGTGGCGAGGGTGGGTGGTATGGATGCGGAGGGTGCTCGGCGGGTCGGGCAGTTGCGGCGGGCGGCGGCTGCGGCGTTGATCGGGACGGCGATCGAGTTCTACGACTTCTTCCTGTACGGGACGGCGGCCGCGTTGGTGTTCGGGCCGGTGTTCTTTCCCGGACTGGGCACGGTGGGGGCGCTGTTGGCGGCGTTCTCGGTGTACGCGGTGGCGTTCCTGGCCCGGCCGCTGGGGGCGGTGGTGTTCGGGCACTTCGGGGACCGGGTGGGCCGGAAGGCGATGCTGGTGGTGTCGTTGCTGCTGATGGGGTTGGCGACGGCGGCGGTGGGGTTGTTGCCGGGCTTCGCGGTGTGGGGGTGGTGGTCGCCGGTGCTGCTGGTGGTGCTGCGGGTGTGCCAGGGCGTCGGGTTGGGCGGGGAGTGGGGCGGGGCGGCGCTGCTGATCGCGGAGAACGCGCCGGCCGGGCGGCGCGGGCGGTACGGGGGGTTCCTGCAGCTGGGGCCGTCGGCCGGGTTCGTGCTGGCGAACGGCGGGTTCCTGGCGCTCCAACTGGCGCTGGACGAGGGGTCGTTCCGGGCGTGGGGCTGGCGGGTGCCGTTCCTGGCCTCGCTGGCGTTGGTGGCGGTGGGGCTGTTCGTGCGGTTGCGGCTGGTGGAGTCGCCGCTGTTCCGGGCGGACGTGCCGCGGGACCGTCCGCCGGTGGTGGAGGTGCTGCGCGAGCACTGGCGGCCGGTGTTGGCGGGCTGCGGGGCGATCACGGTCGGGTACGCGCTGTTCTACCTGACCACCACCTACGCGCTGGCGTACGCGACGTCCGGCCTCGGGGTGGCGAGCACGGTGGTGCTGGCGATGCTGCTGGCCGGGGCGGTGGGTGGCGCCGTGACGGTGTGGTTGAGCGCCTCGCTCAGTGACCGCTGGGGCCGGCGGCGGACGTTGCGGTGGGCGACGGGCCTGGCGGCCGGGTGGTCGCTGGTGCTGTTCCCGCTGCTGGAGACGGTGCGCCGGCCGCTGATGTTCCTGGCGCTGGCCGGGGCGATGGTGGTGCTGGGCGGTCTGCTGGGCCCGTTGGCGGCGTTCCTGCCGGAGCTGTTCCCGACCCGGGTGCGCTACACGGGGGCCGCGTTGACGTACAACCTGGGCGGGGTGGTCGGCGGGGCGACGACGCCGCTGGTGGCGACCAGGCTGACGGCGGCGTACGGGACGGCGCAGCCGGCCGGCTGGTACCTGGCTGTCCTGGGGATGCTGGCCCTGGGCTGTCTGTGGGCGCTGCCGGACACGACCGGTGCGGAGCTGTCGGCGGTGGACGGCGGACGCCGCCGGGCGCCCGTTCTGGGGGCGGACCCGGCGGCGTAGCCGTACGAGGGGCGGCGCGGTCAGCCGGCCAGGGCGGCGCGGCCGGCCAGCACGATCGCGGTGTGCCGGGCGACCCGCTCGCCCAGGTGCTCGGCGGTGGCGATGTCGGCCTTGTGGACGGCCTCGGCGCCGGCGTCGGACGGCGAGGCGGCGGCGGCACCGTTGGAGAAGCCGAGGCGGTTGAGGTCGTTCTCGCTGGCGGTGGTGGCGTTCCAGCCCGGCTTGAGGCCGAGGTTGACCCAGTTCATGCCGTGCTGGGCGGCGAGGGTCTGGAAGTAGCCGAGGGTGCTGGCCTTGTCGCCGCTCTTGGAGGCGGAGTTGGTGAAGCCGGCCGCGACCTTGTCCTTCCAGGCGTCGGTGAACCAGCGCTTGCTGGTGGCCTCGGCGAAGACGTGGAAGGCGCCGGAGGCGGTGCCCATGTAGGTGGGGGAGCCGAAGACGATCGCGTCGGCGGCGTCCAGCTGGGCCCACTGCTCCTCGGTGATGGTGTCGACGGCGATCGAGACGACCTCGGCCCCGGCGGCGGCGGCGCCGCGGGCGACGGCCTCGGCGATCACGGCGGTGTGGCCGTAGCCGGAGTGGTAGGCGAGGGCGACGGTCGGGCGGATGGCGGTCATGCGGGGCACTCCTGTGCGGCGGAGGGACGGATGCGGGTCCGGGCGGGCTACGGCCGGTCGAACGGTCTCCAATATAGACCAGGTCTCCATCGGAGACCAAGGGTGGATGGGAGACCAGGTTCGGATCGGAGACCGCGGGACTACCCTGGACCGCATGACGACGGAGGAAACAGCCCGCACCGGGGCCGGACCGCAGGGGGAGCAGGAGCTCGACGTCTTCGCCCAGCTCTGCCCCAGCCGCGAGATGTTCGCCGAGCTCGCCGACAAGTGGTCGTTGCTGATCCTGATGAGCCTCTCCGCCTGCGGGCCCCAGCGCTTCTCCGAGCTCCAGCGTGGGGTCGGCGGGGTCAGCCGCAAGATGCTCACCCAGTCGCTGCGCAACCTGGAACGCAGCGGCCTGGTGCTCCGCACCGTCTTCCCGGAGACTCCGCCGCGGGTGGTCTACGACCTGCGGCCGCTCGGCCGGGAGCTGGCCGAGCTGGTCACCCCGCTCGGCCAGTGGACGGAGCGGCGCGCTCTGCAGATGCTCGCGGCCCGCGAGGAGTTCGACGCGGCGCACCCCGAAGGGTCCCGTTAGCGGGCCGACCGGGCCGACCGGGCCGACCGGGCCGACCGGGCGGGCGGCGCGGGCCGGGCAGGCCGCGCAGGTCGGGCAGGCCGGGCGACCCGGACCGACCGGACGGCGGTCACGGGGGCGGACCGGAGCCGATTTCCCTTTCGGGTCGACGGCCGTGTAATGTCTTCCTTGTTCGACCGGCCCGGGAAAACAAACCCGGCAAGCCCCTATAGCTCAGTCGGTAGAGCGTCTCCATGGTAAGGAGAAGGTCTGCGGTTCGATTCCGCATGGGGGCTCCACTGAAAGACCCTCGCCTCACGGCGGGGGTCTTTCGCGTTCCCCGGCCCGGGCGCGCCCCGGTCCCGGCGACACGCGGTGGCCTAGCGGGTCGGGTACGGAATGCGCTGTGATGGTGCGTCATCGGCCGCCCGCCCGAGGGGGTGCGGGCGCGAGCCGGGCCCCGACCGGGAGGGCGTCATGGGTGTTCGACTCGTGGTGGTCGACGACCACCGGCTGCTGGCCGAGGCGCTGGCCACCGCGCTCCAGCTGCGCGGCCACCGGGTGCTCGCGGTCGGCTCCCCGGCCGGTGTCGCCGCCGACCTGGTCGCCGGGCGGCGGCCCGAGGTGTGCCTGCTGGGGGTGTCCGCGCCGGGTGAGCCGGGCGCCTTCGACGGGCTGCGCCGGATCTGCCGGGAGCGACCCGAGGTGGCCGTGATCGTGCTCGGGCCGGTCGGTGAACTCCGCGGTGTGGCCTGCGCGTTCGCGGCCGGAGCGGCGGGGTACGTGCCGAGCGACGAGCGGATCGAGGTGGTCGAGCGGGCGATCGGACGGGCCCGGGCGGGCGAGGCCGCGGTGGCGGTGGACGTCCTGCGCGGGGCCTTCGACCAACTGCTGCGCCCGGTGGCCGAGCCGGACGACGAGTCGGTCCGGCTGCTGCGGCTGCTGACCCGCCGTGAGGTGCAGGTGCTGGCCCGGATCGCGGACGGAGAGGACACGGCGGCGATCGCCGCCGGGATGCGGATCGCCGCGAGCACCGCCCGTACCCACGTCCAGCGCGTGCTGATGAAGCTGGGGGCGCGCACCCGGCTGGAGGCGGCCGCGGTGGCCGCGCGGACCGGCCTGCTGGAGCGGATGGCCGACGGCTGAGCGGAGGAGGCCGTCGGAGGCGGCCGGAGCCGTCCGTGGAGGCCGGCTGAGGACTGGGTGAGAATGCGCGGGAGCGGCCACCCCGGTGGTCGGGGGCACCCCGCCGGGCAGGGACAATTGACCCCAGTCGTTCGCATTCCTTCGATGGCGCCGCCGACCGGGCGGACCATCGCCCGCTGGAGGTCTCATCATGAGTAAGTACCTGGTCACGGGTGGCGCCGGCTACGTCGGCAGCGTGGTGGCCGCCCACCTGCTGGAGGCGGGGCACCAGGTGACCGTCCTGGACGACCTCTCGACCGGTTTCCGCGAGGGCGTTCCGGCGGGTGCCGAGTTCGTCGAGGGCCGGATCCAGGAGGCCGGTGAGGTGCTGGACGGCTCCTTCGACGGCGTGCTGCACTTCGCCGCCTCCTCGCAGGTCGGCGAGTCGGTCGTGGACCCGGAGAAGTACTGGCGCAACAACGTGGCCGGTTCGCTGGAGCTGATCACCGCGATGCGCGCGGCGGGTGTGCGCAAGCTGGTGTTCTCCTCCACCGCCGCCGTGTACGGCGAGCCGGAGGCCGTGCCGATCGCCGAGACCGCCCGTACCTCGCCGACCAACACCTACGGCGCCAGCAAGCTCGCCATGGACCACATGATCACCAGCGAGGCCGTCGCGCACGGCCTGGCCGCCGTCTCGCTGCGCTACTTCAACGTGGCCGGCGCGTACGGCGCCTACGGCGAGCGCCACGACCCCGAGTCGCACCTGATCCCGCTGGTCTTCCAGGCCGCGCTCGGTCAGCGCCCGCACATCGCGGTGTACGGCGACGACTACCCGACCCCGGACGGCACCTGCATCCGCGACTACATCCACGTCGCGGACCTGGCCGACGCCCACCTGCTGGCGCTGGACGCCGCCAAGCCGGGCGAGCACCTGATCTGCAACCTGGGCAACGGCAGCGGCTTCTCGGTGCGCGAGGTGATCGAGTCGGTCAAGCGCGTCACCGGCCGGGAGATCCCGGTGCAGGTCGCGGGCCGCCGGGCCGGCGACCCGGCCGTGCTGGTGGCCTCCGCCGAGCGCGCCCACGAGGCGCTGGGCTGGACGCCGCGCCGCCCGAACCTGGACGACATCGTCGCCGACGCCTGGAAGTTCACCCTGGAGAAGAACGGCAGCTGACGGCGGTCGGTCCCGCGAGGGCCAACCACCCGTACCGGCCGGTCAGTTGGACAGCTCGCGCGAGCCGTCCGGCCGGCCGGCCGGGCCGCTCACGCCACTCCTGACAAAACCTCACCGAATCGCCACGGGAGCGTTTCCCGGCCCGTACGCTGAGTGCGGTACCGGTGGGGGCCGGCGCCCTTTCGGCCGCACCGGCCACCGGTGGGCGGGCGGAGCGGAGGGTCCGGAACGCGGGCGCCGGACCGGTCCCCCGCTCCCGGGCTCGGGCGCTCTGAGCAGGGGGTAGTGACGATGGGGCGGATCCGGGTCCTGGTGGTCGACGGCCACCGGATCTTCGCCGAGGCGCTGGCCGCGGCCCTGGCCGCCGAGCCCGACGTGGAGGTGGGCGCGGCCGGCAGCGCGGCCGCCGCCGAGCGGGCGCTGGAGCGGGCCGCCGCCGAGGGGCGGCCGTACGACGTGGCGCTGATCGACGCCGACCTGGGGGCCGAGGCCACCGGGCCGGGCGGCCGGGCCAGGACCGGCGGGGAACCGGCCGAGGAGGCCCGGCGCCGTCCGCCCCCGGCCGTACCGCCCCAGGCCGTACCGCCCCAAGCCGTACCGCCGCCGCGCCGCCCGGTCGCCGCGCCCGCGGTCCCGGGAGTCCTCGCCCGCCCGGCGGAGCAACTGCGCACGGAACAGTTGCGCACGGAGCAGGCCCGCGCCGACCAGGCCCGCGCCGACCAGCTCAGGCCCGCCGCCCCGCCGCCGGACGGCATCGCCCTGCTCGGCCGGCTCCGCCGGGCCCACCCCGGGCTGCGCGCCGTGGTGCTGGCCACCGCCGACGACCCGCACCGCGCCGCCCGGGCGCTGCACGCGGGCGCCACCGGCTGGGTGGCGAAGGAGAGTTCGCTGGCCCGGCTGCTGGCGGTGGTCCGGGGGGTGCTGCGGGACGAGACGCACCTGCCGCCCGCGCTGCTCACCGGGGTGATCCGCGAGCTCACCACCGCCCGGCGGGACCGCACCGAGAGCGAGCGGCTGGTCGACACCCTGACGCCGCGGGAGAAGCAGATCCTGCGCTGCATGGTGGCGGGCCTGGGCCGGCAGGCGGTCGCGGAGCGGCTCTACCTGTCGCCGCACACCGTCCGCACCCACATGCAGAACGTGCTGGGGAAGCTGGGAGTGCACTCCACGCTGGCCGCCGTCGCGGTGGCCCGCCGGGCCGGGGTCGGTCCCGCGGAGTCGGCGGTGCCGCCGTCCGTCGCCTCGGCCCCGTAGCGGGGCCGGCGCTACTCAGCCCGGGATGTTGTCGAACGGTGCGACCAGCAGTCGCAGCAGGGCGGCGAGTTCGCCCTGCTGGCCGGAGCTGAGCTGGGCGAGCAGTTCGCGCTCGTGCGCCAGCAGGCCGGCCAGCGCCTGGTCGGCGCGGTCGCGGCCGTCGTCGGTGAGCCGGACGAGCACGCCGCGGCGGTCGTCCGGGTCGGGCAGGCGCTTGACCAGGCCCTTGCCGGTGAGGCGGTCGATCCGGTTGGTCATGGTGCCGGAGGTGACCAGGGTCTGGGTGAGCAGCTGGCCGGGGGAGAGCTGGTACGGGGAGCCGGCCCGCCGCAGGGCGGTCAGGACGTCGAACTCCCAGGGCTCCAGGCCGTGCTCGGCGAAGGCGGTGCGGCGGGCACGGTCGAGGTGGCGGGCGAGCCGGCTGACCCGGCTGAGCACCTCCAGCGGCCCCACGTCGAGGTCGGGGCGCTCCCGGCGCCACGCTGCGACCAGCCTGTCGACCTCGTCCTCCATGACGATCAGTGTATCGGTGGATGTGTCGATGTGAAGTCTCTTGACATCGAGAAATGTGGCAGCGAGGCTACGAGGGATATCTTGATATCGAGATACCTGCGAGGTGAGCCATGACCAGCCCCGTCTGGGACCCGGCGCAGTACCTGCGCTTCGCCGACGAACGCACCCGCCCGCTGCGCGACCTGCTCGCCCGGGTCCCCGCCCTGCCGAACGAGCCCGCCGCGACGGTCCTCGACATCGGCTGCGGTCCCGGCAACTCCACCGCCGTCCTGCGCGAACGCTGGCCGCGGGCCCGGATCACCGGAGTCGACAACTCCGCCCCGATGCTGGAGACCGCCCGCACCGAGGGCGAGCCCACCGCCGAGTACCTGCTCGCCGACGCCCGCGACTACGACCCGGCCCCGGCCGGACCGGACCTGATCGCCTCCAACGCGACCCTCCAGTGGGTGGACGGGCACCTGGCGGTGCTGGCCCGCTGGGCGCACGCCCTCAAGCCCGGCGGGGTCGTCGCCTTCCAGGTGCCCGGCAACTTCGATGCCCCCAGCCACACCCTGCTCGCCGAACTGCGCCGCAGCCCCCGCTGGCGCGACACCCTCGGCACCGACGCCGTCCGCACCGGCGTCCACCGGCCGGAGCGGTACCTCGACGCCCTCGCCGGGGCCGGCTGCGCCGTCGACGTCTGGGAGACCACCTACAGCACCCTGCTGCCGGGGCCGGACCCGGTGCTGGAGTGGGTCAAGGGGACCGCGCTGCGCCCGGTGCTCGGCCGGCTCACCGACCCGGCCGACCGCGCCGCCTTCCTCGCCGAGTACGGGCGGCTGCTGCGCGAGGCCTACCCGGCCGGGCCGCACGGGACGGTCTTCCCGTTCCGGCGGATCTTCGCGGTCGGAGTGAAGCGGTAACGGCGGAGTGGCGGGCGGTGGGGCGGCGGAGCGGTGGGGTAGCGGAGCGGCGAAAAGCGGGCGGCGGAAAGCGGGGCGGGCGACGGGCGAACAGCGGGGCGGCCGGGCCTCAGGCCCTGCGGTCGCCGACCAGCTTCGGGTGGCGCTCCAGACCCTCCAGCCCGTGCCAGGCCAGGTTCACCAGGTGCGCCGCCACCGTCGCCTTGTCCGGCTTGCGGACCTCCAGCCACCACTGGCCGGTCAGCGCGACCATCCCAACCAGCATCTGCGAGTACATCGGGGCCAGCCGGGCGTCGAAGCCCCGGGACTTGAACTCCAGGCCGAGGATGTCCTCCACCTGGGTCGCGATGTCGCTGATCAGCGAGGCGAAGGTGCCGGTCGACTGGGCCACCGGCGAGTCCCGGACCAGGATCCGGAAGCCATCCGTCGAGGTGTCGATGTAGTCCATCAGCGCGAACGCCGCCTGCTCCAGGAGCTCGCGCGAGTGCCCGCCGGTGAGCGCCCCGGTCACCATGTCCAGCAGCAGCTGCATCTCGCGGTCCACCACCACCGCGTAGAGCCCCTCCTTGCCCCCGAAGTGCTCGTACACCACGGGCTTGGAGACGCCCGCGCGCTCGGCGATCTCCTCCACGGAGGTGCCGTCGTAGCCGCGCTCGGCGAAGACCGTGCGGCCGATCTCCAGCAGCTGCTCCCGGCGCTGCTTGCCGGTCATCCGGACCCGCCCGCCCCGTCGGCGCGGGGCGGGCGCCGTACCTGGCCCCGGGTCCGCGGCGCTCTCGGCGCCGCCGTCGGGGGCCGCGCCCGCCGCAGCGGCGGCCCGCGGACGGGCCGGCGCCGTTCCGGGCGCCGCGTCCGTCCGCGTGCTGTGGTGACCGCCTGTGCTGTCTGCGCTGCTCCCGTTCACCCCTACATCATGCTGGAAGCGCCGCCTCATGCCGCGCGGCGGGCGGCGATCCGCTGCGGGTCCGGCCAGCGGACGTCCCGGACCCAGCCGGCCAGCTCGAACCAGCGGATCAGCCGGGCCGAGGAGTCGATCTGCCCGCGCAGCACCCCGTGCCGGGCCGAGGTCGGGTCGGCATGGTGCAGGTTGTGCCAGGACTCGCCGCAAGAGAGCACCGCGAGCCACCAGACGTTGCCGGAGCGGTCCCGGGAGCGGAACGGGCGCCGGCCGACCGCGTGGCAGATCGAGTTGATCGACCAGGTGACGTGGTGCAGCAGCGCGACCCGGACCAGCGAACCCCAGAAGAAGGCGGACAGCGCGCCCTGCCAGGAGAGGCTCACCAGGCCGCCGACCAGGGCGGGCAGCAGCAGCGAGATGGTGGTCCAGAGCCAGAACAGCCGGGAGATCCGCCGCATGGCCGGGTCGCCGATCAGGTCGGGCGCGTACTTGAGCTGCGGGGTCTGCTCCTCGTCGAACATCCAGCCCATGTGCGCCCACCACAGGCCCTTGACCAGCGCCGGGACGCTCTCCCCGTAGCGCCACGGCGAGTGCGGGTCGCCGTCCTTGTCGCTGAACCGGTGGTGCTTGCGGTGGTCGGCCACCCAGCGCACCAGCGGGCCCTCGACCGCCAGGCTGCCGACGACCGCCAGGACCAGCCGCATCGGGCGGGAGGCCTTGAAGGCGCCGTGGGTGAAGTACCGGTGGTAGCCGATGGTGATGCCGTGACAGGTGAGGAAGTACATGGCGACGGTGACCGCCGCGTCCGTCCAGCCGAGTCCCCACCCCCAGGCCACCGGTACGGCGGCGACCAGGGCGGCGAACGGCACCAGGATGAACAGGGCGAGCGCGATCCGCTCGGCGAGACCCTGCTTCTCCCCGCCGCGGGTGGCGGACAGCCGGGTGGCGGCGTCGGCGGAGGGATCGGAGGGGGCATCGGGAAGCGCGGCGGCCCCCGCGCGCTCCTCGCCGGCCTGGATGGTCATGGGCATCCCTTCGGCGTCCCGGGAACGGGACAGCGGAACCTACGTTGGCGTAACTTACGGCATCGTAGGTTGCACTCCGTGGTCGGCGGAACACACGGCCGCGCGGCGCTCGGGTGAATTCACCCGACTGGATGGATGAACCCCGGACCGCCGCCGTGCCGGGACGGGGCGGGCCCGGACGGTCGGCACGGGTGGTAGATGTGAGGCGCGCTACCCCGTAGTCTTGGCCCAGCGCGCCGTCGGGGCTCCGGCGGCGGGCGCTCCGGTCCCGGATCGTCTAAGGGCAGGACAGCTGGTTTTGGTCCAGCTTATGGGGGTTCGAATCCTCCTCCGGGAGCACTGAGTACGGCCGCGGGCGGGCATGCGCGGGCCGGGCCGCTGGCATTCCGGTCGGCTGCCCCGCACTATCCTCGAACTGCCAGAGCACATGTGCGGACCCGCGTTCTGGCCTGCTCTGCCCTCTCTGTGAACCTAATGAGGAGCCTCCCCGCATGGGTGCCAATTCGCTTGCCGCCGTTGTCGTGCTCGCCGCCGGTGGCGGGACCCGGATGAAGTCGAACAAGCTGCCCAAGGTGCTGCACGAGGTGTGCGGGCGCTCGCTGGTGGGTCACGCGGTTTCGGCGGCCGGGGAACTGACACCGGGACAGCTCGTCGTGGTCGTCGGGCACCAGCGCGAGCAGGTCGAGGAGCACCTGGCGGCGCACTACCCGGGCGTGCGCCCGGTGGTGCAGGAGGAGCAGAACGGCACCGGTCACGCGGTCCGCACCGCGCTGGAGGCGCTGGCCGCCGACGGCGTCACGCTGGACGGCACGGTGATCGTCACCGCCGGGGACTCCCCGCTGCTGACCGGGGACACCCTGCGCCGGCTGGCGAAGTCGCACGAGGCGCAGCAGAACGGCGTCACCGTGCTGACCGCCGTCGTCCCGGAGCCCTTCGGCTACGGCCGGATCCTGCGCGACGAGAACGGCACGGTCGCCGCGATCGTCGAGGAGCGGGACGCCACCGCCACCCAGCGCGCGATCGCCGAGATCAACTCGGGCGTCTTCGCCTTCGACGCCAAGCTGCTCACCGAGGCGCTGGCCGAGCTCACCACGGACAACTCGCAGGGCGAGGAGTACCTGACCGACACCCTGGAGATCCTGCGCAAGGCCGGTCACCGGGTCGGTGCCGTGGTCGCCGAGGACCACCGGGACATCCTCGGCATCAACGACCGGGTCCAGCTGGCGCAGGCCCGCCGGCTGCTGAACGACCGCCTGCTGGAGCGGGCGATGCGCGCCGGCGTCACCGTGGTCGACCCGGCCACCACCTGGGTCGACGTCCAGGTGACGTACGAGCCGGACGCCGTCGTGCTGCCGAACACCCAGCTGCAGGGCGCCACCCACCTGGGCGAGGGCTGCGAGGTGGGACCGAACTCCACCCTGAAGGACACCCTGGTCGGCGCCGGCGCCCGTGTGAGCAACACCACGGCCGACCGCGCGGAGATCGGCGAGCTGGCCGCCGCCGGCCCGTACGCCTACCTGCGTCCGGGCGCCAAGCTGGCCCGCAAGGCGAAGGTCGGCACCTACGTCGAGATCAAGAACTCCGAGCTGGGCGAGGGCGCCAAGGTGCCGCACCTCTCCTACATCGGCGACGCCACGATCGGCGAGGGCACCAACGTCGGCGCGGCCTCGGTCACCGTGAACTACGACGGGGTCAACAAGCACCGCACGGTCATCGGCGCGCACTGCCGCACCGGCTCGGACAACATGTTCATCGCGCCGGTCACCGTCGGTGACGGCGCTTACACCGGCGCGGGCTCGGTGATCACCACCGACGTTCCGCCCGGCGCACTCGGCGTGAACCGCGCGCAGCAGCGCAACATCGAGGGCTGGGTCGAGCGCAAGCGCCCCGGGACGGTGTCCGCCCAGGCCGCGAAGGCCGCGGTGGACGGCGCCGGCGAGGCCTGACCGGCGGGCCCGGGGCCGGCCGGACGGTCCCGGGGCGGACGGTTTCTGCGCGGGCGCGTAACCTTGGGGACATACGTGCGCCACTGGGCCTACCGCCCGTGTCCAGGCGTACCGACAATTCCCTGATCCCCCGTGGGTGCGGGCTGCGCCTGCCCTCCTCGGGAGTGGGATTCAGCGTCCGCAACGCGAGGAGACGGTGCAGTGAGCGGGATCACGACGTCGGGTGAGAAGAAGCTCAAGCTCTTCTCCGGCCGTGCCCACCCGGAACTGGCGAAGGAGGTTGCCGAGGCGCTGGGGACCGAGCTGGTCCCGACCAAGGCCCTCGACTTCGCCAACGGCGAGATCTACGTCCGCTTCCTGGAGTCGGCCCGCGGTGCGGACTGCTTCGTGATGCAGAGCCACACGGCTCCCATCAACCAGTGGATCATGGAACAGCTGATCATGATCGATGCTCTGAAGCGGGCCTCCGCCAAGAGCATCACCGCGATCCTGCCGTTCTACGGTTACGCCCGTCAGGACAAGAAGCACCTGGGCCGCGAGCCGATCTCGGCCCGCCTGGTCGCCGACCTGCTGCGCCAGGCCGGTGCCGACCGCCTGATGGCCGTGGACCTGCACACCGCTCAGATCCAGGGCTTCTTCGACGGCCCGGTGGACCACCTGTTCGCGCTGCCGCTGCTGGCCGACTACATCGGCGGGAAGGTGGACCGCTCGAAGCTGACCGTCGTCTCGCCGGACGCCGGCCGGGTCAAGGTCGCCGACCAGTGGTGCGACCGGCTGGACGCCCCGCTGGCGATCATCCACAAGCGCCGCGACATGACCCAGGCCAACACCATCCTGTCGGCCGAGGTCGTCGGTGACGTCAAGGACCGGGTCTGCGTCCTGGTCGACGACATGATCGACACCGCCGGCACGATCTGCGCCGCGGCCGACGCGCTGTTCGAGAACGGTGCCGCGGACGTCCTGGTCGCCGCCACCCACGGCGTGCTCTCCGGCCCGGCCGCCGACCGGCTGAAGAACTCGCGGGTGAGCGAGTTCGTGTTCACCAACACGCTGCCCACCCCGGCGCAGCTCCAGCTGGACAAGATCACCACGCTGTCCATCGCCCCGTCGATCGCCGCCGCGATCC
Source organism: Kitasatospora sp. NPDC101157 (assembly GCF_044768255.1). Classification (NCBI taxonomy): domain Bacteria; kingdom Bacillati; phylum Actinomycetota; class Actinomycetes; order Kitasatosporales; family Streptomycetaceae; genus Kitasatospora; species Kitasatospora sp. NPDC101157. Next base: position 255,018 of record NZ_JBIWPL010000001.1, read on the forward strand.
GCGAGGTGTTCGAGGAGGGCTCGGTCACCAGCCTCTTCGAGGGCGTGCACTGACCTTCGAGGGCGTGCACTGACGAAGCCCCGCGCAGGCGGCCCCGGACCACCCACGGTCCGGGGCCGCCGCCGTTCCCCCGGGAGGGAGCCGATTTCGCGGCAGGGGGTCGGTGCGGTTAGACTCGTGAAACTGCTCGGCGAGGGATGCCGTGTGCCTGCTCGACGGGCACCGACACCGTGATCGACGCGCTGCCGGTAGCGGATTCCGTCCGCCGGCAGAGGCCGTTTCCGCCGAGTGACCCCCGAACGTACTGAGGGTGTGGTCCCGGCGGTTTTTCGCGTTGCCTGCACCCCCGCGCCAGTCTTCACGAGGAGTGCAGTCGTGTCCGAGATCCGCCTTGCCGCCGAGACCCGTACCGAGTTCGGCAAGGGTGCCGCCCGTCGCGCCCGCCGCGCCGGCTTCGTCCCCGGTGTCGTCTACGGCCACGGCCACGCCCCGGTTCACCTGAACCTGCCCGGCCACGACCTGATGATGGCCCTCAAGACCCCGAACGCCCTGCTGGTCGTTCCGATCGAGGGCAAGGACGAGTACGTCCTGCCGAAGGCCGTCCAGCGCGAGGCCATCAAGCGCACCATCGAGCACGTCGACCTGCTGCTGGTCAAGCGTGGCGAGAAGGTCACCGTCGAGGTTCCGGTCCACACCGAGGGCGAGCTCGCCCCCGGCGGCAACCTGCTGGAGCACGTCCTGCAGGCCCTGCCGATCGAGGCCGAGGCCACCCACCTGCCCGAGGCCGTCACCGTCTCGGTCGAGGGCCTGGAGGCCGGTGCCTCCATCCACGCCAAGGACATCGCCCTGCCGGCCAACGTCTCGCTGGCCGTCGACGCCGACGCCGTCGTGCTGCAGGTCATCGCCGCCCAGGCCGCCCCGGTCGAGGACGAGGCCGCCGAGGCCGAGGGCGCCGAGGCCTGAGCCTCGTAGTCCCCACTGCTGTTGACCGCTGCCCCGGTCGCTCCTCTGGAGCGGCCGGGGCAGCGGTGTGTCCGGGATGATGACGTCGAGCGCGGAGTCGAGCGCGAGGGAGAGAAGAGAGGCATGGCGGAGGATTACGACGGGCCCTGGCTGGTGGTCGGGCTGGGCAACCCGGGGGAGCAGTACGCCAGGAACCGGCACAACATCGGCTTCATGGTGGTGGACCTGCTGGCACAGCGGATGGGCGCCAAGTTCAAGGCGCACAAGAGCCGGGCGCAGGTCGCCGAGGGGCGGTTGGCGGGCAGGCGGGTGGTGCTGGCCAAGCCGATGTCCTTCATGAACCTCTCCGGCGGGCCGGTGACGGCGCTGCGGGACTTCTACAAGGTGCCGGCCTCGGCGCTGATCGCCGTCCACGACGAGCTGGACATCGACTACGCGGCGCTGCGGCTGAAGCTGGGCGGCGGGGACAACGGCCACAACGGGCTGAAGTCGATCACCAAGTCGCTGGGCCCGGACTACCACCGGGTGCGCTGCGGGATCGGCCGCCCGCCGGGCCGGATGGAGGTCGCGGACTTCGTGCTGAAGGACTTCTCCTCGACCGAGCGCAAGGAGCTGGAGTGGTTCGTGGACCGCTCGGCGGACGCGGTGGAGGCGCTGCTGTCCGAGGGGCTGGAGCGGGCGCAGGGCACGTACAACTCCTGACGGTCCGTCATGTGCACGATGTGCCGGGTACACAACAGTCGTACAACGCTTGCCCCGCCAAACCTGAATCCGTGTGAGAAGCCTGTGCGGGATCGGATACCGTCGCCCTGGTACGCGAACGGGTCCTGGGGAGTTCTCGATGCGGAGATTGCGTCCGGTCCGCCGACTTCGACGGCTCCGGGTGGTCCGGCTGAAGCAGCTCGGACGACGGATGGGCACCGCCGGTGCGCTGGGGGCGGCGGGGATGCTGCTGTCCAGCGGTGCGGTGGCGCACGCCGATCCGGTGGCCGAGCCGGATCCGGCGGTCACGCCGGAGCCCGCGGCGGCGCAGTTCAGCCCGGTGCTGGGCGATTCGGTCGGCCCCGACGCCGGGTTGCTGGCGGTCGGCGGCGGCCTGGTGGTCGCGGCCGGCGGAGCGGCGCTGTGGCTGAAGCGCCGGCGCGCGGGCGAGCCCGCGGAGTAGCAACGTGAGGTGAGGGGCCGGTGTCCACGGAAGTGGGCACCGGCCCTTCGTCGTCCCTGTCATCCGTTTCCGGCGGCCGGTGCGTCGTGAGGGTATGAAGCGCGAATCGATGCGCCCGGGGGGTTCCGGATCCGACCCGTTCGACGAGTTCGTCGCGGCGCGGTACCAGGCCCTCCTGCGGGGGGCGTACCTGATCACCGGGGACGTCCACGACGCCCGGGACCTTTTGCACGACGCCCTGGCACGGGTGTACCCGAAGCGGTCGGCGATCCGGGAGCCCGGGGCGGCCGAGGGGTACGTCCGCAGGACGATGGTCCGCACCCACGTCTCACGGTGGCGGCGGACCAGACGCGAGGTGCTGACGTCCACCCCGCCGGACGGTCCGGCGGCCCAGGAGGCCGAGCGGGACGGGCAGTTGGCGGCGGCGCTGGCCGGGCTGCCGCGACGCCAGCGGGCGGCGGTGGTGCTGCGCTACTACCTCGACCTGCCCGTCGCCCAGGTGGCGGTGGAGCTGGGGTGCTCGGTGACCACGGCGAAGACCCACCTGGCGCGCGGCATCAAGGCGCTTCGGCAGGAACTGGAACCGGCGAGGGAGTTGGTGGGACGTGGCCGCTGAGGACGAGTTCGAGGGCGAGCTGTCGATCCGGCTCGGGGCGCGTGCGGCGGGGATCGGCGGCAGCCCGCCGCTGGCCGAACTGCGCGAGGCGGGGCGGCGGCGGGCCCGGCGGCAGCGGGCGCTGCGGGGGGTGGCGGCGGGGGTGCTGGCGGTGCTGGCGGCCGGTGGGGGGGCGCTGACCCAGCTGGGCGGTGGGGGCGGTGGGGGTGGCGGTGCGGTCACCGGGCCGGCGGCGCTCGCGGTCGCGTCCCCGACCGCGTCCCCGACCGGGAACGGGATGCCGTTGCGGGGGGCGGAGACCGACGAGCGGGTGAAGGCCGTCCTGAGCTGCAAGGGCGGGCCGTCCTCGGCACCGGCGTCGGACCGGCCGGGGAGGACGGACCTGGTGGCGGCGGGCCAGGCGGTCGAGCGGATGGCGCGGCAGGAGTACGGGGACCACTACTTCGCAACCTGCCTGGACACGGCCGCGGGCACGCTGGTGGTGATGCGCAACCCGGGCCCGACGGGCCTGGACGCCGCCGTGTCGCAGGTCGTGGCCGAGTGGCCCGCGGTGCAGCTGCGGTTCGTCGCCGCGCCCTCGTACCCCTCGCAGCTGACGCTCGCCAAGGAGATCCGCGCGGAGGCCGGGGACTGGGCGGCGACGAGGGGCGTGCACATCGCGTGGGTGGAGATCGGCCTGGACGGCAAGGGGGTGATCGTCCACACCCCGCAGGCGGAGACCGCCCGGGCGGAGATCGTCCGGGAGTACGGACACCTGGTCTCGGTCGGTCCCTGAAACGGCGTCGGGGGGGGGGGGGCCCCCGGGGGGCCCCCCCCGCCCCCCAGCCCGGGGGGGGGGGCCGCAGGGGGCGGGGGCGGCCGGGGTGCCCGTGGCGGGCCGCCCCGCCCACCCC
>NZ_JBIWPL010000001.1:258664-434398 GCF_044768255.1 Kitasatospora sp. NPDC101157
GGTGGCCGCCGGCGGGGTGGCCGTGGGGGGGGCTCTGCCCCCGGGGGGGGGGGGGGGGGGGCCCCGGGGGGGGGGGGGGGGGGGGGGCGGCCCCCCCCCCCCCCCCCCCACGTCCGGGCGGCGGTCAGCCGGTGTTGCGCAGGCCGGCGGCGATGCCGTTGACGGTGAGCAGCAGGGCGCGGGCGCGCAGTGGGTCCTCGTGGCGGCCGGCCGCGACCTCCTCGCGCTGGCGGCGCAGCAGCGCGACCTGGAGGTAGGAGATCGGGTCGAGGTAGGCGTCGCGGACGGTGAAGGTCTGCTTCAGCACCGGGTTGTGCTCCAGCAGTTCGCTCTCGCCGGTGAGCCGCAGCACCTCGCGCAGGGTGAGCTCGTGCTCGGCGACGATCTGGTCGAAGATGTGCCGCAGCTCGACGGGCACCAGCTGCTCGACGTAGTGGCGGGCGATCCGCAGGTCGGTCTTGGCCAGCGTCATGGCGACGTTGGACAGGAAGTTGCGGAAGAAGTGCCACTGGCCGTGCATCTCGTCCAGCACGTCGCCGAGGCCGGCCGCGCGGGCGGCGGCGAGTCCGGAGCCGACGCCGTACCAGCCGGGCACGATCTGGCGGGACTGGGTCCAGCCGAACACCCACGGGATGGCCCGCAGGCCGTCCAGTCCGGCGCCGGAGTCGGGGCGGCGGGACGGGCGGGAGCCCAGGTGCAGCGAGGCGAGCTGGTCGACCGGCGTGGAGGCGAAGAAGTACTTCGGCAGGTCCTCCTGGTCGACCAGGGCGCGGTAGGCGGTGTGGGCGGCCTCGGAGACCCGGTCCATCGCGGCGTCCCAGCGGGCCAGTTCCTCGGGGGCTTGGCGCGGGGCGGTGTGCAGCGCGGAGGCGGAGAGGGTGGCGGAGATGGTCAGCTCCAGGTTCTCCCGGGCGAGGGAGGGGAGCAGGTACTTGTCGGAGATGACCTCGCCCTGCTCGGTGACCTTGATCTCGCCCTCCAGGGTGCCCCAGGGCTGGGCCAGGATGGCTTCGTGCGAGGGGCCGCCGCCGCGGCCGACGGTGCCGCCGCGGCCGTGGAACAGCCGCAGCCGGATGCCGTAGCGGTGGGCGACGTCGCGCAGCCGGCGCTGGGCGCGGTGGATCTCCCACTGGGAGGTGGTGATGCCGCCGAACTTGGAGGAGTCGGAGTAGCCGAGCATGACCTCCTGGACGTCGCCGCGCAGCGAGACGAGCAGCCGGTAGGAGGGGTCGGAGAGCATCTCGTCCAGGATGCGGTCGGCCTGCTGGAGCTCCTCGGTGGTCTCCAGCAGCGGCACGATGCCGATCTTGGCGATCCCGGAGTGGAGGTCGATCAGGCCGGCCTCGCGGGCCAGCACGGTGGCGGCGAAGACGTCGTCGGCGCCCTGGCACATCGAGATGATGTAGCTCTCGACGATCTCGTCGCCGAAGCGCTCGAAGCCCTCGCGGATGGTGTTGAAGACGCCGAGGGTCTTGGTGCCGGCCGCGTCCAGCGGGGCCGGGGTGGGGGCGAGCGGACGGCGCGAGCGCAGCTCCTTGGCGAGCAGCTTCTGCCGGTACTCGCGGGGCATGTCGGCGTAGCGCCAGGCTTCCTCGCCGAGCCGGTCGAAGAGCTGGCCGAGGGCGTGGTGGTGGGCCTCGGCGTGCTCGCGCACGTCCATGGTGGCGAGTTGGAGGCCGAAGGCCTCGATGGTGCGGATGGCGCGGGCGAGGCGGCCGTCGGCGATCAGCTCGCCGCGGTGGGCGCGCAGCGAGTCCTGGATCAGCCGGAGGTCGGCGATCAGCTCGCGGGTGCCGACGTAGTCGCGGCCCTCGACGTGCGGGGTGCCGCCGGCCAGGCGCTCGCGGGTGTTCTCCAGCTTGAGCCGGATGCAGGTGGCCTTGAGGCGGTACGGCTCCTCGGCGTTCATCCGCTTGTAGCGGGGGCTGAGTTCGGGGAGCCGGTGCAGGTCGGTGTTGAGCGAGGCGAGCAGTTCGACCGAGGCGCCGGCCAGCCGCTCGGAGGTGGAGAGGGTGTTGCGCAGGTCGTCGATCGCGTCCAGGGCGTCCTTGATGCCGTACTCGTGCTGGAGGTTGAGGACGTCCCAGGTGACCTGCGGGGTGACGTTGGGATTGCCGTCCCGGTCGCCGCCGATCCAGGTGCCGAAGGTGAGCGGGCGCACGCCCTCGGGCAGGCTGAGGCCGACCCGGGCGAGCTCCTCGTGCAGCTCCTCCAGGACCTCGGGGACGGCCTCGCGGTAGAGCTCGTCCAGGTAGTAGACGGCGTTGCGGGCCTCGTCGGTGGGCTCGGGGCGGGCGATGCGCAGTTCGTCGGTCTGCCAGAGCAGGTCGATGACCTCGGCGAGGCGGCGGTCGGCCGAGCGCTTGGCGCTGCTGGTGCGGGCCGGGTCGGCGGCGGCCAGGCCGGAGGCGAGCTCCTCGTGGTGGATGCGGTCGAGGAGTTCGCCGATCCGGCGCAGCTTGTTGAGCACGCTGCGGCGGGCGGCCTCGGTGGGGTGGGCGGTGAAGACCGGGCGGACCGCGAGGTGGGCCAGGGTGTCTTCGAGGTGCTTGGGGTCGGCGTCGGCGAGCTGGTCGGCGGTCTGCGCGAGCAGCGAGCCCTCGCGGGCGCGGCGGGTGGCGAACTCCCGTCCGCGGTGCACCTGCTCGGTGACGTTGGCGAGGTGGAAGTAGGTGGAGAAGGCGCGGACCAGCTTGGCGGCGGTGTCCAGGTCGATGTCGGAGAGGAGTTCGGCGGTGGCCTCGCCGTCGGTGCGGCTGAGCAGGCGGACCTGTTCGACCAGGCCCAGCAGCTGGGGGCCCTCCTGGCGGACCAGCGTCTCGCCGAGCAGGTCGCCGAGGCGGCGGATGTCCGCGCGCAGGGCCGAGTTGTCTGCGGCTGCGCCGGCGGCGAGGACGGTGGGGCTGTCCGCCGGGGTGGGGACCGGAGCGGTCACGGCTGGCTCCCTGTGGTGGTGGGGTTCGGCAACGGCTCATCGTCACAGGTCCACGCGCAGTGTGGCGGGTGTGACGCGTGCGGACCGCGCTGTCCGACGCGACCAGCATAGGTGTCGGGGCGGTTGCTGTCCGAGAGGTGGCCGGATGGCGGACAGAGCTGCCGAAAACCGTCCGTGGTCTGGACCACTTGGGGATGCGGGGAGGCGTACCCGGCAATACCGGTGGGGAAGGGGAGGGGTCGCCGCTTAGTCTTTGGGGCATGAGCAAGTCGCCTGGGGAGCGCGTGCCGGTCCGGTCGTTCTGGTGGTGGAAGCGGCGGCGCAGCGCCCTCCTCGACATCGGGCTGGCGCTGCTCGCCGCGGTCGAGTGCTCGGCCGGCACGATCGCCTTCCTGTCCGCGCGGATCCATGTGAGCCTCGCGGGCGCGATCGGGATCGCGGTGCTCGGCACGGTGGCCGGCGGTTCGCTGGTGGTGCGCCGGCGCTGGCCGGCCGTACCGGTGCTGGCGACGCTGCTGGTGACGCCCGGGATGCTGGGCGTGGTGCTGCTGGTGGTGTCGCTGTACACGCTGGCGGAGACCTGGGAGTGGCCCTCCCGGCGCCGCCGGGTGGTGGCGCTGTCCGGACTGGCCTTCGCCGAGGCGGCGGCCGTGATCGCGGTGACGCTGATCGTGCCGGGCGACTCTCCGGCGGAGCAGCCGCCGCTGTGGATCCAGATCCTGTTCTCGTTGCTGGTCGCGGTCGGGCTGACCGTCGCCCCGGTGGTGACCGGCCTGTACGTGGGGGCGCGGCGGCGGCTGATCGAGTCGCTCAAGGACCGGGCGCACGGCCTGGAGACCGAACTGGACCTGCTGGCCGAGCAGGCCCAGGAGCGCGCCCGCCGGGCCCGGCTGGAGGAGCGCACCCGGATCGCCCGGGAGATGCACGACGTGGTGGCGCACCGGGTCTCGCTGATGGTGGTGCACGCCGGGGCCCTGGAGCGAATAGTCGTCAAGGACCCGGAGAAGGCCGCGCAGAGCGCCAAGCTGATGGGCGAGGTGGGCCGGCAGGCGCTCAACGAGCTGCGCGAGATCCTCGGCGTGCTGCGGATGGACGACGAGCGGCAGCCGGAGCCGGGCTCGCTCTCCGGGCTGCCCCGGCTGGTGGACCAGTCACGGGCGGCCGGGATGGCGGTGACGCTGACGGTCAGCGGCAGCCGGCAGGAGTTCACCGGCGAGGCCGAGCAGACCGCCTACCGGGTCGTCCAGGAGGGGCTGACCAACGCCCACAAGCACGCGGACGGCGCCCAGGTGTCGGTGCTGCTGGCGTACGCGCCGAACGGGGTGCGGGTGAGCGTGGTGAACGCCTGTCCGGGCGGGGAGCGGGGCGCGGCGAAACTGCCCAGCGGCGGCAACGGGCTGGTCGGGATGCGGGAGCGGGTGATCGCGCTGGGTGGCACCTTCTCGTCCGGACCGGAGGCGGACGGCGGGTTCCGGGTGGAGGCGGTGCTGCCGTCCCGGCTGGCCGTCCGGGGTGACCGGCTGGGTCAGGTCCTGCCCTAGGGTCCGTCCTCGAACTCCCGGCTACGGGGCGGCGGCAGACCTCAGGGCGCGTACTCCCCGGCGGTGCGCAGTCGTTCCGGGGCGGTGCCCAGGACGAGGGCGCTGATCGCCTGGTCGATGCCGTGGCCGAGGAACCACTCGCCGGTGTGGTCCAGGCTGTAGACCCGGCCCTCCTCGTCGACCGCCAGCAGTGCCTGCCCGTACGCCTCCTCGCCGAGCGGGGCGAGCTGGGTGCCCAGCGCCCGGCCGAGGTCGAAGAGGGTGCGCGGCTGGTGCAGGCCGCACATCGGGTCGATCAGGAAGGGCGTGCGGGCCAGCTGGCGGCCCGGGCCGGACAGGTCGAAGGCGAGGCCGCCGAACTCGGCCCAGGCCTCCACGGCCGCCGGGAACACCGCGTGCGGGACGCCGCCGGGACCGCCGTACCCGGCCAGGGTGTCGGCCCACTCCTCGGCCTGCCGGATCTGCCAGCGGCCGGGGTGCCAGCCGGAGGCCTTGAGCTCGGCGGCGACGTCGGCGGGGAAGCGCGGGCGGGTCCGTCCGGTGCCGGCCGGGGGCGGGGTGCCCGGGACGAGGGTGGCCGGTGCGGGCGGGGGCGGGCTGGGCGGATTCAGGGTGTGCTCCGGGAGCTCGGGGACGGGGGCGTACGAGGGGCTGCGGGCGCGGGCGTCCGGCGTGCGGACGGCTCAGCGCGCCGGCGGCCCGACGGCGACGCTCAGCACCGTGAAGTGCTCCAGCATCGGGCCGCAGGAGCGGCACGGCGGGGCGTGGGTGCCGTGCGCCGGGTCGCCCTCCTCGCGGATCCGCAGGGTCGTCATCCGGGCGCCCTTGAGCGCCTTGCGGGCCTCGTGCAGGCTCATCGGCTTGCGGGCGGCGCGCTTGGAGCGCTTCCCGTCGACCGTGGTCAGGTACTGGGAGAGCAGGACGGCCTCCGGGCAGCGGCCGGTGAACCGCTCGCGGGCCTCGACCGGCAGGGCGTCCAGGAAATCGCCGACCAGCGGGTGCAGGACCGGGCGCCGGTCGTCCTTGTCACCCGCCAGGGTGTGCACCTCACCGCCCTTGAGCGACAGTGCGGCGGCGACGGCGGGCAGCAGGCTGTCGCGGTGGTGGCGCAGCACGGGCGGGCCCGCCGGCTCACCGGTGGTCATGCGGCGTCCTCCTCCTCGTTCCTGGCGGTCCGGTTCCTGTCGGGCCCCGTGGGGTCCGGGGCAAGCCTGTCATTCGACACCGACAAGCGCACAACCGGGGTGCGGGCGGGGCGAACACCCGTGCGGTTCCCGGCGGATCGCGCCCGCGGTCCTTCCGCATCCTGGCCGCACCCGGGCCGGATCCGCACGGCCTCGTCATGACTTGTCCGCCGATCTACCGAAACCGCCCCCCGTCCCGGGCCCCGGCCGGTACGGTTCCGGCAACGGCCGAGGGGGCGCGGCCGGCCGCGCGGGCACCCTCCGGAGGGGCCGACTCCGGTGTCCGCTCCGGACGTTGGGGCGCCGGGCCGATGACGCCGACCACCCGGGAACCGCTCGGCCCGCCGCCGGACCCGGACCTCACGGCGGCACGGCGACCGCGGCTCGTGGAGGTGTCGGAAACGGGCTCCGGGTGCGGGGGATCGCCCGGGCGGGTGAACCAATAGGCTGGGGCCCAGCAAGCGCACCGGAGAATTTGCAGCAGCCAGTGGGGGCTCCCAGATGACGACAGGTCGGCCCGGCGTCGCCGCCGCACCGAACGCGGCGTACGCAGGTCAGGTGGTGCAGTTCCCGGACCCGGTCCGCGCGGAGCGGCACCCGGCCGGGGTCCGGGTGGACGAGTCCGGCTACCCGGACTTCGGCCCGTACGCCGCCGCGGCGGCCGAGGTCGCCGACCCGCCGGAGGGCTTCGGCGTGGACGAACTGCGGCTCACCGACTACGTCTCGGCCAACGTCGCGCTGTTCACCCAGGGCCACCCGCTCTGGGCCGACCTGGAGACCGCCGTGGCCACCCCGCCCGGCTGGACCTGGCACCACGCGGTCGGCCGGGCCGCCCCCGGCTGGCGCCGGATGGAGCTCGTCCCGGTCGAGGTCAAGGCCCTGCTGCGGCACCACGGCGGCCTGGCCACCTCGCCCGCCGACCACTCCCGCCGCGGTACCCGCCCGCTGCAGGAGCGCCGGCCCGTCCACTTCTCGCTGGCCAAGGACGGCGGGGACCCGATCGGCGTCCCCGAGGACCTGGTGCAGCGCGCCGAGGAGCGCCTCGGCTACCGGCTGCCCGGCGCCTACCGGACCTTCCTCAAGCTGGGCGGCGGCCGCCGCCCGGTCGGGGTGGCGCTGGACACCGAGCTCGGCATGCTGTTCGACCAGCCGTTCCTGACCCTCACCGAGGAGTACGGCACCGAGGACGTCGTGTACGCCAACAAGTGCCTGCGCGACCACCTCACCAAGGACTACCTCGGCATCGCCTACGCGCAGGGCGGCATCGTCGCGCTCAAGGTGCGCGGCGACCGGGTCGGCTCGGTCTGGTTCCACCTGTACGACGACGCCCGCGACTCCGGAGCCCCGGAGGCACCGGAGGATCGCTGCGCCCGGCTGCTGCTGCCCTGCGGGGACGACTTCGACGCCTTCCTGCTGCGGCTGGCCGGCAGCCCGCCGGAGCTGGAGACGGTCGCGGAGCTGATGGTGGACGGCGGGTTCGCCCGGGCCGTCCCGGTGGACTGACATGACCGCGGGAACGGCGTTGAGGGAACGAGTGGGGACGACGGGGACAGGGGTGAACCGGGCGTGGTGACGTACGCGCAGGCGCAGGAGCTCGCCGAGGAGTGGATCAACGGCGGCGTGCCGCAGGGGCAGCAGCGCGAGGTGCGGGTCCGGGAGTTCGACCTGGGCTTCGTCTGCTGGGCGGTCTCGCCCGCGGAGGCGGCGGCCGGTGCCGGTGCCGGTGCCGACGGCGGGTCCGGGCCGGGCTCGGGCTCGGGTGAGGCGCGGCTGGTGATCGCCCGTGACTCGGGCGCCAGCACGCTGTGGCCCGCGCTGCCCGTCAACGAGGTGGTCCGGCAGTACGAGGAGGTGTACGGGCGGCCGGTCGCGGCCAACCCGGCGGGGGCGGCGAAGCCCGCACCGGGTCCGGTGGAGGCCACCTCCTTCCTGCTCAGCCCGCCGCAGTGGCTGCAGGAGGCGGGGGCGGCGGCGATCGCGGCGGAGGCGGAGAAGCTGGGCGGCGCCGCCGCGCCTTCTCCTGCTCCGGCTCCGGCGCCCGTTCCGGCTCCGGCGCCTGTTCCGGCTCCCGCAGCGGCCGCTCCGGTGGCCGCCGCGGAGCCGCCCGTGCCGGTGCCGTCCGGGCCGTCCGCGCCCGCCGTGCCGTCCGCGCCGGCCGTGCTGACCGAGCCGCCGGTCTCCGACCGCCCCGCCGGGGACGCGCCGACCATGCTGGCACCGCCGCCCGGCGAGGAGCCGCCCGTCGCCCCGCGGCCGCCGGCCGCCGCGCCGGTGCCGCCGCCGGTCGCGCCCGGCCCGTCGGCCGCCCCGGTCGGGGCCGAGGCGGCGACCGTCCTGATGCCCGAGGGCCTGCGCACCTCCGGTTCGGACCTGCCAGACGCGCCCGCCCCCGCCGGGGCCGAGGCCGCCACCATGCTGATGCCCCCGGGCAGCGGCAGCCACGGCATGCCCCCGGTCCCGCCGGTCGGCGCCCAGCCCTCGACCGCCCGGCCCCCGGCCGTGCCGCCCGTCGCCCCGCCGGCCCCGGCACCCGCCGCGGCCGTCGAACCGGCGCCGACGCTGCTCGCGCCGCCGGACGCGATGCCCGGCCTGATGGGCCTGCCCGGTGCCCCGGCGACCCCGCCCGGCGCCCCGGTGGAGCAGGCGCCGACCATGCTCGCCACGCCCGGCACCCCGGCCGCCCCGCCCGCCGGGGGTGCCCCGGTGGAGCAGGCGCCCACCATGCTGGCCTCGCCCGGCGGGCTGGCCGGTCTGCCGGGTGCCCCCGGCCCGGCGGCCCCGCCCGCCGCCGCGGCCCAGGGCGGCCTCGGCCGCGCCCCGGGGTCGGCCCCGCCGCCGCCCCCGCCGGGTGCGCTGCGCGGCGGGTCGCCCGGCCCGTCCGGCCCGTCCGGTCCGTCCGGTGCGGGCGGGCTGGGCCGCGCCCCGGGCTCGGCTCCGCCGCCGCCCCCGCCCGCCGAGCTGCGGCACACCCCGGGCTCCGGTGCGCCCGCCGGCAGCCCCGGTGGCCGTTCGGCCGGTTCGGCCCCGCCGCCCCCGCCGCCGGCGGGCCTGCGCGCCGGTGCGGCTCCCGCCCCGGCCCCGCAGGGCGCGCCCGCCCCGGCAGGCGCCGGGGTGGCGTACGAGGCGACCCAGCTGGCCAGCGCGATCGACCCGGCGCTGCTCGGCGGCCCGGCGGACCCGGGCACCCCGCCGTCCGGCGGCCCCGCCGTCCCGCCGCCGCCCGGTGGTCCGGCCGCCCCCGCCGCGCCCGCGGCCGGGTACGGCTACCCGAACGCGGGCGCCGCGCCCGGCGTCGTTCCGCCGACTCCGGTCACCGGCCCGCCACCGGGCGCGCCGGTGCCGCCCGGGGTGCCCGCGGTCGGCCCGGGCTACTTCGCCGCGCTCAGCTACCGGGGCCCGGACGGCTCGGAACAGAAGCTGCTGCACCGCAGCGAGCCCGGCACCCCGCACCCGGAGTGGAAGATCCTGCAGGACCTGCGCCGGCTGAACGTGCCCCCGGAGCAGGTGCTGGAGCTCTACACCGAGCTGGAGTCCTGCGACCTGCCCGGCGGCTACTGCAACCGGATGATCGCGGCCTCCTGGCCGAACGTGCGGCTGACCCACACCGCCCCGTACGGCCGTGACCACGCCTCCCGGCAGGCCGGGATGGCCGAGCTCCTGGACCACCTGGACGAACTGCACCAGCTGGCCTCCGGCGCCCAGCGGGTCCGTCCGTTCCGGGCCCCGCTGCCCGCGCCCGGGTCGGTCCAGCCGCTGCCCCCGCTGGCGCCCCAGCAGCTCGCCCAGGAGCTGGGGACGGCCTTCGGGCAGAACCTGTTCCGCTACGAGCAGCGCGCCGTCTCCCGGCAGGGCGTGCCCGAGCCGGTGTCGCAGACCCTGATGTGGGCCGGCCTGCCGCGCGATTTCGGGCCGTTCTTCTGGGCCCAGGCGCAGGAGGGCCGGCCGATCCCGACGCTGGCCGAGCTGGCCGCCGAACGCGGCCTGCCCGCGGCCACCGACTTCGGCGGCTACCTGGTGCTCGGCAACGACTACGGCCGTCAGCTGTGCGTCCAGTACGGCACCGCGAACGTGGTGGCCGTGGACGTCGACGGAACCGGTCAGCCGCCCCGCTTCGTCAACAGCGGTGTACCGGAGTTCGTCCGCGCGCTGGCCCTGCTGGGCCGGATGTGGCGGCTGCGGTACGGGCTGACGCCGGAGCAGGCCGGTCGCTGGACGACCGACTTCCAGGCGGAGCTCGCCGCGATCGACCCGGCGGCCCTGCAGTCCACGGACACCTGGTGGGCCGTGCTGCTGGAGCAGTTCTGGGACGGTCTGCTGTAGCGGACCGTCATGGATCCTCGCAGGTGAGGAGGGGTCGTCCGGTGTCCGGAACGACCCCTCCGGCATGTCCCGACAGCTGTGCCTCGTTGGGGTTTCGTCCGGATCTGCGCAAAATAGGGCAAGAGGATGGGTCTATTCGTCCGGTCCTCGACGCATTCCGGTCCGCACGACGGTCGAATCCGGCCCCGGTCTACCAACCGGTTCCGGATCCGGCCGTTCCGTCCGATCATGGGCTCCGCAGCCCGCGAAACGAGGGGAAGAGCCCATGAGCGACGCCGTCCCCCAGTACGGCTTCACCCAGGCCCGGCGCGGCTACGCGCCCGAGCAGGTCGACCGGGCGCTGGTCGCCCTGACCGCCCAGCGCGACGAGGCGTGGGAGCGGTTGAGCGTCCTGGGAGCCGGGATCCGGCAGATGGAGACCCGGCTGGAGGCCATCCGCCGCGCCGCCGACGAGGCCCCGGAGCCGGACTACCTGGTGCTCAGCGACCAGGCCGCCGGACTGGCCGAGATGGCCGCGAACGAGGCCCGAGCCGTCCGGGAGAAGGCCGAGCGCTTCGCCGAGGACCTGCGGGACCAGGTGTACGAGGAGGGGCAGGCGCTCGCCCAGGCGGCCAAGGAGTACGCCGCCACCACCCGCGCCGAGGCCGACGCGGCCGCCCGCCGCACCGAGGAGCGCACCCGCGCCGAGGCCGAGGGCATCCGCGCCGAGGCCGACCGGGAGAGCCGTGCCGTCCGTGACGGTGCCACCGCCTACGCCGCCAAGGTCCGGGTGGCCGCCGCCGAGGCGAGCGAGTACGCCGAGGCCGAGCTGGCCATCAGGCGGCGCGAGGCCGACGAGGCCTTCGCCGCGGCCGAGGCCAAGGCCGACGCCGAGGAGGCCGAGGTCTCGGCGACAGCCGAGCGCCGGGTCAAGGAGGCGGAGCAGCACCGGGAGACCGTGCTGAACCAGATCAAGCAGCTGGAGACGGACGCCCAGGCCAAGGCCGACCAGTTGATCGAGAAGGCCCGCCGGGAGGCCGAGCGGATCCACGCGGAGAGCGAGCGCGAGCAGCGCGCGTTCGACGCCCGGCTGGATACCGTGCAGCGGCACCTGGACCACATCAAGGCCACCCTGGCCTCGCTCACCGGCGCGGCGGTCGGGCAGATCGAGCCCGAGGCGCTCGCCGCCGCCGGGGCCCCGGCGGCTCCGGCCGACGCGGTGGCTCCGGCGGGCTCGGTGGCTCCGGCCGACGAGGTGGCTCCGGCCGACGCGGCGCCGGTGGACTCCGAGGCGGACACCGGGGAGATCCCGTTGGCGGACCTGCGGAAGGCGGAGCCGTCCGACGGCGGGGCGGACGCCCGGGCGCAGGAGCGGACGACCGCGGTGCGGCAGCCGGTGGTCGGGGGTTCCTCGGCCGTCTCCAGGTTCGCCGACCCCAACGGCCCCAAGGACCCCAACGGTCCCAACGGCCCCAAGGGCACCGAGGTGGTGACCGGCCCGGTCGCCCCGGCGCCGGTGCCGCCGAAGCCGGCCCAGCCGCCCCTGTCGGCGGCCGAGCGGGACGGCGCGCCGGGCGCGAAGGGCGCGAAGGGTGCGGACGGCGCCGAGGAGACCCGGATCATCCCGAAGATCATCATCGTGGACGACGGCGCCGGCTACGCGGCCCCCAACACGGTGGCCTACCGCCGCCGCTAGCCGTCGGCCGTCGGCCGCCGGCTGTCAGCCGCCGTCCGCACCGGCGACCAGTTCGGTGAGCTTCGCGTCCTGGGCCCTGACCGCCTCCTGTTGGGCGGCCAGGGCCTCCGCGTTGCGGTCGATCAGCTGGCGCTGGTAGCCGGCCAGCACCGCGAACCAGAGGCCGGCCAGGTTGGTCCCGGTGGTGCAGTCGGCGTCCGCGCGGGCGGCCGCGAGCTCGGCCGGGGTGACCTCCGGGGTGGTCTGGTACCGCTGCGAGAGCTCCTCCGGGGTGGTGGCCCCGAACCCGGCGGTGGTCATGCAGGCGCTCCACTGCCGGGTGGCCGCCACCACCCGGGCGTCCTCGGCGGTGGCCTTCATCGACTCGTCGAACAGCCGGCCCACCAGCCGACTGCCCGCGGCGGGCGGTGAGCCGATCCGTTCGGCGGCCTGCCGGTCGCAGTCGACCCGGGCGCCGTCGTACGCCTCACCGGAGCCGGCCGGGGCGGGATTCGGCCGGGGCGGGGTCCGCTTCGGCGGGTGGAAGCCGAGGGTGGCCGCGGCCCGGGCCCCGAGGTAGCCCCAGGCGCCGGCCGGCAGCGCGGTCGCGTTGTCCGGCGGCTGGGCGGCCTGCAGGCCGTCCCCGGTGAAAGCGGAGAAGCCGGCCCGGTGCATGCACGAGACGATCAGCGCGTTCCGCGCCTGGATCTCCTTGACCGCAGACCGGTCGTCGGCCTGGTAAGCGGAGAGCGGAAGTCCGGTCAATCCGCCGCGGCCGGATTCCGGAGCGGCCGTCGAACCGATCTCCGGCGGGGTGGGCGCGGAATCGCCGGACCCTTTCCCGGAGCTGTCCGAACAACCCGCGGATAAAACCGGCAGAACGGCCGCCAGGGTGACTGCGGCGAATCGTCCGAATCGGGCGGGACGTCCCAAGGCTCTGCTCCGATCCTCAAGCACGGCAAGCGTGTTGGGACCTTAGCTCATTTCGTCCGGGTACGTTCCCCGAGTTCCTCCGAAGGCCCGGCTTGGCCGGAAAACAGCTGTCCGGTGCTGCCTCGCCGTGCAAATCTCGGGAACCCGACCGTTATCGATGGAGGGGTTACATGATTCGCCGCACTAATCCCCGTACCGCCGGACGGAACAGAAAAGGCACAGCCCGGAGGGTGGGTGCTCTCGCGGTTCTGACGGCCGCCGCCGCGACGCTCCTGCCGTCCACCGCCGCGCGGGCCGTGGAACGGATCGACTGCGGGAACCGGGACGATTTCGCGAAGGTCTGGAACTACGGCTACAGCGGGCAGCTCTGCTTCGCGAACGACGGCTGGATGGCGGTGCGGATCTACAACGTCGACCGGATCGACGCGGGCAACAACAAGGTCGTCACCTATCTGGGCGGCGGCCTCGGCTCCTGGACCGTCTTCACCTGGGAGCGCTACGACTTCAACGCCAACCAGGGGCACCAGGTGATGATGTACGACATCAACCTGTCCCGCTGGTAGTCCCCGCGCTGCGGTGTCGGCCGGCCGGGCGGGTGCGGACGTCCGGAGCGGCCCCGCGGAGCGGGTGCACGAGCGGAAGAGGCCGAGACCCGTGGCGCCCTCCAGGAAAGGGCGCCACGGTTCCCGGCGCTTGGGCGGGCGCCCCCACCCAGGGTCGCCCGGCCTCGCACCTCCGACCCCCATCGGGGGTGCGACAGTGCCGCCACAGCCATCCCCCACGGTTGGGTGCGGCGGGCACGTTCACCATGGTGCGCGATCTCCATGGACGGGCAGTGACAGGAGTATGTCCAGTTCGTGGCGGATGGCGGAGCCCGGCGCGGACCGGTGCCCGGCCCGTTCGTCCGCCGGTCGACCGGCGATCCGTCCAGTGGTTCGCCCGCGGTCGTGTCCCTGACAGCGCGGCGGGTACGCCCGCCGGTTCGCCCCCGCGCGGTCCGGCGCCCGGTCGGCGCGGCCCCGCCGGGCTCGTACGCCGCGTGCCCGTCCGTGCCGCGGCGTAGGCTGGAGACCCCCGGCCGCTCGGCGCGCCGGGCCGTTCGCGTTGCCCCGGCGGGCCTCTCGCCGCCCGGAGGCAGCACCAGCCACGGGACGAAGAAGAGACCCCAGATGAGCCTGACCGGACTGCTCGATGTCGTCGCGCGGGACGCGGCGCTCGCCGAGGCGATCGAGGCGGCCACCGCCACCGGAGCCGCGGCCGGCGGCCGCCGCCACCTGGACCTGGTCGGACCGCCCGCCGCCAGGCCGTTCGCGATCGCCGCGCTGGCCCGCGCGATGGCCGGGCAGGCCGCCGGCGACCGGGGCCGCCCGGTGCTCGCCGTCACCGCCACCGGCCGGGAGGCCGAGGACCTCGCCGCCTCGCTGCGCTCGCTGCTGCCCCCCGACGCGGTCGCCGAGTACCCGGCCTGGGAGACCCTGCCGCACGAGCGGCTGTCGCCCCGTTCGGACACCGTCGGCCGCCGGCTGGCCGTGCTGCGCCGGATCGTGCACCCGCGGGCCGACGACCCGGCGGCCGGGCCGGTGCAGGTGATCGTCGCCCCGGTCCGCTCGGTGCTCCAGCCGCAGGTGAAGGGGCTGGCCGAACTGGAGCCGGTGGCGGTCGGGCGCGGGGAGTCGCACGACCTGGAGGAGGTGGCCCGCCGGCTCGCCGCGGCCGCCTACGCGCGGGTCGAACTGGTCGAGAAGCGCGGCGAGTTCGCCGTCCGCGGCGGCATCCTGGACGTCTTCCCGCCGACCGAGGAGCACCCGCTGCGGGTGGAGTTCTGGGGCGACGACGTCGAGGAGATCCGCTACTTCAAGGTCGCCGACCAGCGTTCGCTGGAGATCGCCGAGCACGGCCTGTGGGCACCGCCCTGCCGCGAGCTGCTGCTGACCGACGAGGTGCGCGCCCGGGCCGCCGAACTGTCCGCCGAGCAGCCCGGACTGGCCGAGATCCTGGACAAGATCGCCGAGGGCATCGCGGTCGAGGGCATGGAGTCGCTGGCGCCGGTGCTGGTGGACGACATGGAGCTGCTGCTCGACGTGCTGCCGCTCGGCTCGGTCGCGGTGGTCTGCGACCCGGAGCGGGTCCGCACCCGGGCCGCCGACCTGGTGGCCACCAGCCAGGAGTTCCTGCAGGCCTCCTGGGTCGCCGCGGCGGCCGGCGGCGACCGGCCGATCGACCTGGAGACCATCGACGTCTCCGCCGCCTCGCTGCGCTCGCTCGCCGAGGTGCGCGAGCACGCCGCCGATATCGGGCTGCCCTGGTGGTCCGTCAGCCCGTTCGCGACCAGCGAGTCCACGGTTGACACCATCCTGGAGTTCGACGCGAACACGCTGACCCTCGGCATGCACGCCGTCGAGGCCTACCGGGGCGACACCGCCCGGGCGATCGCCGACGTCAAGGAGCGGCTGGCCGCCGACTGGCGGGTCGTCATGGTGACGGAGGGCCACGGCCCGGCCTCCCGCCTGGCCGAGGTGCTCGGCAACGAGGGCATCCCGGCCCGGCTGGTCGCCGACCTCGCCGAGGCGCCCACCCGGGACGTCGTGTACGTCGCCTGCGGCTCCATCGAGCACGGCTTCGTCGACGAGGCGCTCAAGCTCACCGTCGTCACCGAGACCGACCTGTCCGGCCAGCGGTCCTCCACCAAGGACATGCGCCGGATGCCGTCCCGGCGCCGCAACGCGATCGACCCGCTGGCCCTGGTGGCCGGCGACTACGTGGTGCACGAGGCGCACGGCGTCGGCCGGTACGTGGAGATGGTGCAGCGCACCGTCCAGGGCGCCACCCGCGAGTACCTGGTGCTGGAGTACGCCCCCGCCAAGCGCGGCCACCCCGGTGACCGGCTGTTCGTGCCGACCGACCAGCTCGACCAGGTCACCAAGTACGTCGGCGGCGAGGCCCCGACGCTGCACCGGCTCGGCGGCGCGGACTGGGCGAAGACCAAGCAGCGGGCCAAGAAGGCGGTCAAGGAGATCGCCGCCGACCTGATCAGGCTGTACTCGGCGCGGATGGCGGCGCCCGGCCACACCTTCGGCCCGGACACCCCGTGGCAGCGCGAGCTGGAGGACGCCTTCCCGTACGCGGAGACGCCGGACCAGCTGACCACCATCGCCGAGGTCAAGGCCGACATGGAGAAGTCCGTCCCGATGGACCGGCTGATCTGCGGCGACGTCGGCTACGGCAAGACCGAGATCGCCGTCCGGGCCGCCTTCAAGGCGGTGCAGGACGGCAAGCAGGTGGCGGTGCTGGTGCCGACCACGCTGCTGGTGCAGCAGCACTTCTCCACCTTCGCCGAGCGCTACGCCAACTTCCCGGTGACGGTGAAGGCGCTGTCCCGCTTCCAGACCGACAGCGAGGCCAAGGCCGTCCTGGAAGGCCTGTTCGAGGGCTCGGTGGACGTCGTCATCGGCACCCACCGGCTGTTCTCCTCCGAGACCAGGTTCAAGGACCTCGGCCTGGTCATCGTCGACGAGGAGCAGCGCTTCGGCGTCGAGCACAAGGAGCAGCTGAAGAAGCTGCGCGCCAACGTGGACGTGCTCACCATGTCCGCGACGCCGATCCCGCGCACCCTGGAGATGGCGGTCACCGGCATCCGGGAGATGTCCACCATCACCACCCCGCCGGAGGAGCGCCACCCGGTGCTGACCTTCGTCGGGCCGTACGACGAGAAGCAGATCTCGGCCGCGATCCGGCGTGAACTCCTGCGCGAGGGCCAGGTGTTCTACATCCACAACCGGGTGGAGTCGATCGACAAGGCGGCCGCCCGGCTGAAGGACCTGGTGCCCGAGGCGCGGATCGCCACCGCGCACGGGCAGATGGGGGAGACCCAGCTGGAGAAGGTCGTCGTCGACTTCTGGGAGAAGGAGTTCGACGTCCTGGTGTCGACCACGATCGTGGAGTCCGGCATCGACATCTCCAACGCCAACACCCTGATCGTCGAGCGCGGCGACACCTTCGGCCTCTCCCAGCTGCACCAGCTGCGCGGCCGGGTCGGCCGCGGCCGCGAGCGCGGCTACGCGTACATGCTGTACCCGCCGGAGAAGCCGCTCACCGAGACGGCGCACGAGCGCCTGGCCACCATCGCCCAGCACACCGAGATGGGCGCCGGCATGTACGTCGCGATGAAGGACCTGGAGATCCGCGGCGCCGGCAACCTGCTCGGCGGCGAGCAGTCCGGGCACATCGCCGGGGTCGGCTTCGACCTCTACATGCGGATGGTCGGCGAGGCGGTGGCCGAGTTCCGCGAGTCGCTGGCCAACGGCGGCGCGGAGCCGGAGGAGGAGCCGCTGGAGGTGAAGATCGAGCTGCCGGTCGACGCCCACGTGCCGCACGACTACGCGCCCGGCGAGCGGCTGCGGCTGCAGGCCTACCGCTCGATCGCGGCGGTCAACTCGGAGGCGGACATCCAGCAGGTCCGGGACGAGCTCGTGGACCGCTACGGGAAGCTGCCCGAGCCGGTGGAGAACCTGCTGCTGGTCGCCGCGCTGCGGCTGTACGCCCGGCGGTGCGGGATCTCGGACATCACCCTCCAGGGGGCGAACGTCCGCTTCGGTCCGGTGGAGCTGCGCGAGTCCCAGCAGCTGCGGCTGAACCGGCTCTACCCGCGCAGCCAGGTCAAGGCGGCGGCCCAGCAGCTGCTGGTGCCGCGGCCGAGCACCGGGCGGATCGGCGGCAAGCCGCTGGTCGGGCGGGAGCTGCTGGGCTGGTGCACCGAGTTCCTGTCGGCGATGTTCGACGACCTGGCGGGGGCGAAGAAGTAGCACCGCCTCCAGCGACGGCCCCGGACTCCGGTCCGGGGCCGTCGCTGTCACCGCCGCCGTCGCCGTCCCGGGATCGGCAGGGACCGGGGCGGGCGGGGCGGGTAGGTTCGAGGTGTGACGACGAATGCTGTGCCGGTGAGCGCACCGGGCGCGAAGTTGATCCTGCTGACCACCACCCACCGGGTGGCCCCCGGGCTGCTGTCCTGGCCGGCCTGGGAGGCGCTGCGCTCGGCGGGGCGGGTGCTGGTCGCCGACGAGGGGCACCCGCAGGTGGCGGCGGTGCGGCAGGCCGGGGTGGCGGTCGAGGTGGTCCCGGCCGGGTCGGCGCCGGCCCTGGCCCGGATGCTGACCGGGCAGCCGGCCGACGCCGGGCCGACGGTGTGGCTGGGCGGCCCGGACGGGGACCCGGGGCTGACGGACGCGCTGGCCCGCCTCGCGGTGGAGCACGCCGGCGAGGTGCCGGAGATCGAGGTCCTTCCGGGCTCGTACGACCTGCCGGGGGCCCGGCTGCTGGACCTCGCCTCGGTGATGGACCGGCTGCGCTCGCCCGGCGGCTGCCCGTGGGACGCCGAGCAGACCCACGAGAGCCTGGTGAAGTACCTGGTCGAGGAGGCCTACGAGCTGGTCGAGGCGATCGAGGAGGGGGACCGGGGCACGCTGCGCGAGGAGTTGGGCGACGTACTGCTGCAGGTGTTCTTCCACTCCCGGATCGCCGAGGAGCACCCCACCGAGCCGTTCACCGTCGACGACGTGGCCGGGGACATCGTGGACAAGCTGGTGTACCGGCACCCCCACGTGTTCGGGGACGTCGAGGCCGGCGGTGCCGCCGAGGTCGAGGCGAACTGGGAGCAGCTGAAGGCGGCCGAGAAGGCGGACCGGGAGTCCGTCCTGGACGGCGTGCCGGCCGGGCTGCCCGCGCTGGCCTACGCCGCGAAGCTGGTGTCCCGGGTGCGCCGGGCCGGCTTCACGGAGGTGCCGGACGAGCCGTACGAGCTGCCGGCCGAGCTGACCGCGGAGTCGGCGGGCCGGCTGCTGCTCGCGGTGGCGCAGCGGGCGCACGACGCCGGGGTGGACGTGGACGCGGCGCTGCGCTCGGCCGCGCGCGGCTACCGGGACGCGGTGCGCGCGGCCGAGGGGCTCAAGCCGGAGTAGGACGGGACGGACGGCTCAGGCGGCCGTGGCGGTGGTCCCGGCGGGGCGCCGCTGCGGCGGCACGAGTTCGCCGATGGCCTCGCCGATCAGGGCGACCAGTTCGGCGAGGCGCTCCAGGTCGAGGTGGTCGGGCAGGTCGGCGAGGGAGACGACCCGCTCGCCCTTCGGGCCGGCGACGCAGAAGAGGTCGATCGGACCGAGGTGCTTCTCGGCGGTGTCGACCAGGGCGGCGACGTCGCTGGGCCGGCGGATGTCGCCGCAGACGCCCACCACCGGGCAGCCCGGCCGGTCGAGTTCGGCGGCGAGGTCCTCGGCGATCCCGACGTGCTGGTCGGCGATCAGCATCCCGGCGGCGCCGGCCGCGGTGAACCGGCGGGCGAGGTCGGCTCCCGAACCGCCGTCGAGTACCGCGATGACGACGACTGCTCCGCTGACCCGCATGGTCTGCTCCTCCCTGTGGGCGACACCGCACCGGCGCCCACGCGTACTGCGGAGGATCGTAGGCACGTCCTGACCCTCCGCAACAGGGATTACCCCGCAGGTGACCAGGCTCACGCCTGCCGCCCGGCCAAGAGCTCTCCAAGGGCTGTCCACGGCCCGTCCACGCCCCGTTCGCGGAGTGTCGGCGCGCCGCTCGCGCACCGCTCACGGGCGGTTGGCGAACCGGTGACGCGGCGGCGGCCCCGGTGGTCGTCCGGGCGCGTCCGGTCCAGCGGTTACGGTCGACCCATGCCAGCTCAGCCCGACGGCGCCCAGCCCGCCGCCCAGCCCGCCCCGCAGCTCTTCACCTGGGAGTTCGCCGCCGACCCGTATCCCGCCTACGCCTGGCTGCGCGAGCACGCCCCGGTGCACCGCACCGAGCTGCCGAGCGGGGTGGAGGCCTGGCTGGTGACCCGGTACGCGGACGCCCGCCAGGCGCTCGCGGACAGCCGGCTGTCGAAGAACCCGGCGCACCACAGCGAGCAGGCGCACCGCACCGGCCGGGTGGGCATCCCCGGGGAGCGGCAGGCGGACCTGATGACCCACCTGCTGAACATCGACCCGCCGGACCACACCCGGCTGCGCCGCCTGGTGTCGAAGGCGTTCACCCCGCGCCGGGTGGCCGAGTTCGAGCCGCGGGTGCAGCAGCTGACCGACCGGCTGATCGACGGCTTCGCGCAGCGCGGCTCGGCGGACCTGATCCACGAGTTCGCCTTCCCGCTCCCCATCTACGCGATCTGCGACATGCTGGGCGTGCCGGCCGAGGACCAGGACGACTTCCGCGACTGGGCCGGAATGATGGTGCGGCACACGAAGCCGGGACACGGCGGGGGCCGACGCGGGGGTGTGGGGCGGGCGGTGAAGCGGATGCGGGCGTACCTGCTGGAGCTGATCCACCGCAAGCGGGCCGATCTCGGCGACGACCTGATCTCCGGTCTGATCCGGGCGAGCGACCACGGTGAGCACCTGACCGAGAACGAGGCGGCGGCGATGGCTTTCATCCTGCTCTTCGCCGGGTTCGAGACGACGGTCAACCTGATCGGCAACGGGACGTACGCGCTGCTGCGCAATCCGGACCAGCGGGCGCTGCTGCAGGAGTCGGTGGTGCGCGGTGAGACGGCGCTGCTGGAGACCGGGATCGAGGAACTCCTGCGCTACGACGGGCCGGTGGAGCTGGCGACCTGGCGGTTCGCGACCGCGCCGCTGACCATCGGCGGGGTGGAGATCCCGGTCGGCGACCCGGTGCTGGTGGTGCTGGCGGCGGCGGACCGCGACCCGGCCCGGTTCGCCGACGAGAACACCCTCGACCTGGCCCGGAGCGACAACCCCCACCTGGGCTTCGGGCACGGCATCCACTACTGCATCGGAGCCCCGCTGGCCCGGCTGGAGGGGCGGTCGGCGCTGTCCACCCTGCTCTCCCGGCTGCCCGATCTCCGGCTGGCCGAAAGCCCGGAGAACCTGCGCTGGCGCGGTGGCCTGATCATGCGTGGATTGCGCGAACTTCCGGTCGAATTCAGTCCCGAGCTCCGCTCGCCGCACGCCCCTCCGAGCTTGCCGGCACACTGACGTGACGTCGCATTTCGGGCGGTCGCGCCGGCATGAAGGACCATCAAACCGGACAAAGCTCCGCTGTTGGTAGGCGATCGAACACGGGCCGTGATTCCGGTGTGATGTCGACGATATGAGCTTGTGATTGGTCTGAGGATCTGTCTACTCTCCCTGGAGTTCGCAGCTGCGGACCCCGTGCGCGGAACGCCGAGTCCTGCCCGCCGCGCCACGGGAAACCGACCAGACCCTGGGCAGGGGCGGGGGAACCAGGTTTGTTGCCGTCCCTCCACGGCTTGGGGTGAAGCCGCCCGAGCGGAATCGTTTCCGCCGCCGGCGGCCGGGCCACCTCCCGGTCCGAACCCGACAGCTCACCTCGCAGGCGTGCGGAGAGGGACCTCTTCATGCTGCTCGTTGGATCTGGCCGTCATCGCCGTCGCACCCAGGCCGAGAAGGCCATCGCCGTCGCCGGTGTGGCCGGCGTCGGACTCGCGCTGCCGCTCCTCACCGCCACCGGTGCCTCCGCCGCCCCGGCCTCCTCCTGGGACTCCGTCGCCCAGTGCGAGAGCGGTGGCGACTGGAGCATCAACACCGGCAACGGCTTCTACGGCGGCCTGCAGTTCACCTCCAGCACGTGGAAGGCGTACGGCGGCACCGCCTACGCGCCGCAGGCCAACCAGGCCAGCCGGGCCCAGCAGATCTCGGTCGCCGAGAAGGTGCTCGCCTCGCAGGGCCCGGGCGCCTGGCCGGTCTGCTCCGTGAAGGCCGGACTGAGCAAGGGCGGCGCCCCCGCGGCCGTGGACACCTCCTCGGACACCAGGGCGCAGTCCGCCCCCAAGCAGCAGGCGCCGAAGCAGCAGGCCCCCAAGGCCGCCCCGAAGCCGGTCCAGCAGTACGTGCCGAAGCACGCCGCGCCGAAGAAGGCCGAGCAGCCGGAGACCCAGCCGGTCCAGCAGTACGCCCCGAAGCACGCCGCTCCGCGCGCCGCCCAGCCGGCCCCGGCCCCGCAGACCGGCCACGACTACACCGTCCGCTCCGGTGACACCCTGTCGGGCATCGCCACCGCCCAGGGCGTGTCCGGCGGCTGGCAGGCGCTGTACGACGGCAACCGCGGCACCGTCGGCGGGGACCCGAACCTGATCGTGCCGGGCCAGGTCCTGCACCTCGGCTGAGACCCGGCGAAGGGGGCCGACCGACCGGTCGGCCCCCTTTCGTCCGCCCGCGCCCTCCTTCGTCCGCCTTCGTCCGCTCCGGTGGGACAAGCTGGGACAAGCAGGTGAACTA
The DNA here is from genome assembly GCF_044768255.1 of Kitasatospora sp. NPDC101157. NCBI lineage: Bacteria > Bacillati > Actinomycetota > Actinomycetes > Kitasatosporales > Streptomycetaceae > Kitasatospora > Kitasatospora sp. NPDC101157. The sequence goes on from NZ_JBIWPL010000001.1 coordinate 280,495, forward strand.
CCGGCGGGTAGTGGGGCCACACGCTGAGACGGAGCCGAGGGCGACGTGGTCCCGGGAGCCCGGGCGGTTAGGCTCTGGTCGTAACGACTCCGCAATCCTCCGGCCGACAGCGCCACCGTCGAGCCGGACCCTGCTTCCGCAAGGAGATGCTTCGTGCCGTCCATCGATGTCGTCGTAGCCCGTGAGATCCTCGACTCCCGCGGCAACCCCACGGTCGAGGTCGAGGTCGGCCTCGACGACGGCAGCACGGGTCGTGCCGCTGTTCCGTCGGGTGCCTCGACCGGCGCCTTCGAGGCGCTGGAGCTGCGCGACGGCGACAAGAACCGCTACTTCGGCAAGGGCGTGGAGAAGGCCGTCCTGGCCGTCATCGAGCAGATCGGCCCCGAGCTGGTCGGCTACGACGCCACCGAGCAGCGCCTGATCGACCAGGCCATGCTCGACCTGGACGCCACCCCGGACAAGTCCTCGCTCGGCGCCAACGCCATCCTGGGCGTCTCGCTGGCCGTCGCGCACGCCGCCTCCGAGGCCAGCGACCTGCCGCTGTTCCGCTACCTGGGCGGCCCGAACGCGCACGTCCTGCCCGTCCCGATGATGAACATCCTCAACGGCGGCTCGCACGCGGACTCCAACGTCGACATCCAGGAGTTCATGATCGCCCCGATCGGCGCGGAGTCCTTCTCCGAGGCCGTCCGCTGGGGCGTCGAGGTCTACCACACCCTCAAGGGCGTGCTGAAGGAGCGCGGCCTGTCCACCGGCCTCGGCGACGAGGGCGGCTTCGCGCCGAACCTGGACAGCAACCGCGAGGCCCTGGACCTCATCACCGAGGCCATCCAGAAGGCCGGCTACGTGCCGGGCCGTGACGTCGCGCTCGCCCTGGACGTCGCCGCCTCCGAGTTCTTCAAGGACGGCGCCTACCAGTTCGAGGGCAAGGCCCTGTCGTCCACCGAGCTCATCGAGTACTACGCCGAGCTGGTCGCCGCCTACCCGCTGGTCTCCATCGAGGACCCGCTGGACGAGTCGGACTGGGACGGCTGGAAGGCCATGACCGTCAAGCTGGGTGACAAGGTCCAGCTGGTCGGCGACGACCTGTTCGTCACCAACCCGGCCCGCCTGGCCAAGGGCATCGAGACCGGCACCGCCAACGCGCTGCTGGTGAAGGTGAACCAGATCGGCTCGCTGACCGAGACCCTGGACGCCGTCGAGCTGGCCCAGCGCAACGGCTACCGCTGCATGATGTCGCACCGCTCCGGCGAGACCGAGGACGTCACCATCGCCGACCTGGCCGTCGCCACCAACTGCGGCCAGATCAAGACCGGTGCCCCGGCCCGCTCCGAGCGCGTCGCCAAGTACAACCAGCTGCTGCGCATCGAGGAGATCCTCGACGACGCCGCCGAGTACGCCGGCCGCGGCGCCTTCCCGCGGTTCAAGCACGAGGGCTGAGCCGCCGCACCAGCGCACGCCTGACCGGTGCCCCGCCGCACACCCCGTAGGGTGGACGGCGGGGCACCGTCGCGACCAGGAGGGGATACGGGAGATGGCTGGCTGGAGGATCCCGGGCTTGGCGGCCCGGCCTCGGTTCACGAGCCGGGCGACCGTACTCGTCCTGGTGCTCTGCTCGCTGGTGGCGATCCTGGCCTACCCGACGCGGCAGTTCATCTCCCAGCGCGCCGAGATCTCCGCCCAGCGGGCGAAGGCCGACCACGTGCGCCAGCAGGTCGAGCAGCTGCGCCGGGACAAGGCCCGCTGGCAGGATCCGGAGTACGTCAAGGCGCAGGCCCGCGCCCGGCTGCACTACGCGGTGCCGGGGGAGACCCCGTACATCGCGGCGGACCCGTCCGGCGCGGCCGCCGCCCAGCCGTCCGCCTCCGCCACCCCGGGCGGCCCGTCCGCCGCCGCGGCCGGCCGGCCGGACACCGCCAAGCCCTGGTACGCCAGCGTCTGGGACTCGGTGGACGCCGCCGACACCGCCGCGCTGGCCCCCGCGACCCCCCGTCCGCTCCCACCGTTCCCCGTTGGAGACCCCGCCCCCCATGACCACTGAGAACCACCCCGCCGTCTCCGACGCCGACGTCGCGGCCATCGCCGCCCAGCTCGGCCGGGTGCCGCGCGGCCTGCGCGCCGTGGCGCACCGCTGCCCCTGCGGCAACCCCGACGTCGTGGAGACGGCCCCCCGCCTGCCGGACGGCACGCCGTTCCCGACGCTGTACTACCTGACCTGCCCGAAGGCCGCCTCGCTGATCGGCACCCTGGAGGCGGAGGGCGTGATGAAGGATCAGACCGCCCGGCTCGCCGAGGACCCGGAACTGGCCGCCGCCTACCAGAAGGCGCACGAGGACTACATCGCCCGGCGCGACGCGATCGAGGTGCTGGAGGGCTTCCCGAGCGCCGGCGGCATGCCGGACCGGGTGAAGTGCCTGCACGTGCTGGTCGGCCACTCGCTGGCGGCCGGCGAGGGCGTCAACCCGCTCGGCGACGAGGCCATCGGCATGCTGGAGGACTGGTGGGCCAAGGGCCCGTGCGTCTCCCCGGCCGAGGTGCAGGCGGCCGGTGAGCGGGTCGCCCGCAACCGTGCCAAGGAGCAGGACCACGAGGCCGTGATCGCGGCCAAGCAGCAGAAGACCGCCGAGCGGGCCGCCAAGCGCGCCGCCGAGGAGTCCGCGGCATCCGCGGCGGAACAGGAGTCCGAGTGACCACGACCCGGGTGGCCGCGATCGACTGCGGCACCAACTCGATCCGGCTGCTGGTCGCCGATCTCGACCCGGATACCGGAGAGATCACCGACCTCGACCGCCGGATGATCATCAACCGGCTGGGCCAGGGCGTGGACAGGACCGGCCGGCTGCACCCCGACGCGCTGGCCCGTACCTTCGCGGCCTGCCGGGAGTACCGGGAGATCATCACCGGCTTCGGCGTCGGCCCGGAGCGCACCCGCTTCGTCGCCACCAGCGCCTCCCGGGACGCCGAGAACAGCGACGAGTACGTCAAGGGCGTGCGGGACATCCTGGGCGTCGAGCCGGAGGTGGTGAGCGGCGAGGAGGAGGCCCGACTGTCCTTCGTGGGCGCCACCAAGGAGCTGACCGGCGGCCAGTTCCCGGCTCCCTACCTGGTCTTCGACCTCGGCGGCGGCTCCACCGAGTTCGTGCTCGGCGGGGCGGACGTGCAGGCGGCGCGCTCGGTGGACATCGGCTGCGTGCGGCTGACCGAGCGGCACTTCGGCGGCGCCGAGCTGCCCTCCGAGGAGCAGATCGCCGAGGCCCGGGCGCACGTGCGGGCCGAGCTGGACAAGGCCGAGGAGGTCGTCCCGCTGACCGGCGCGGCCACCCTGGTCGGCCTGGCCGGGACGGTCACCACGGTGTCCGCGATCGCCCAGGACCTGCCCGGGTACGAGTCGGCGCGGATCCACCACTCCCGGCTCAGCCGCGAGCGGGTGGCGGAGATCGCCCACGAGCTGCTGTCCGCCACCCACGCCGAGCGCGCGGCGATCCCCTCGATGCACCCGGGCCGGGTGGACGTGATCGCGGCCGGCGCGCTGGAGCTGCTGGAGATCATGGACCGGACCGGCGCCGCCGAGCTGGTCGTGAGCGAGCACGACATCCTGGACGGCATCGCCTGGAGTATGGCCTCCTGACGCTGTGCAGGGCTTACCGAACCGGCCCCGGCGCCCCGTTGCGGGCGCCGGGGCCGGGGCGCGCCCGGGCCCGGGTGGAAAAGTTCGTGAATTTCTTCACATGGCGATCCGGCCATTCGCCCCACGCCGCCGCCCGCTACGTCCGAATTGTGGGACCGAAGGCCTGCCCTCGATGAGGCCCGCTGGATCGCAGGCCAGGCCTCGGCTGAGGTTTGAAAATCGAATTCACAAGCGGGAACCCGGGCCCTGTACGGATCGTTGCTGCTCAGCCGGGTAGTGCTCCGGCGCACGTTCACGAGGGGCCGCCGGGGGCCGTGAGCCGGTGCGCTGGTGCCGTTTTTGTGGGCGCGGAGTGTAGCACGGGGTGTCCACGAGCTTGTGACCGGGCTCACGAAGGCTGCTCCGGACGGTGCTGGATACTTTCGGATATGAGCACCACGGAGCGTCCTCGCATCCTCATTGTCGGCGGTGGTTACGTCGGCCTGTATGCCGCGATGCGCATCCTCAAGAAGATGCGCTACGGCGAAGCGACCGTCACGGTCGTGGACCCGCGGTCGTACATGACGTACCTGCCCTTCCTCCCCGAGGCGGCCGGCGGCAACGTCGCGCCCCGCAACCTCGTCGCGCCGCTGCGCAAGACCCTGAAGCAGGCGGAGGTGCTGACCGGGTCCGTCACCGGCATCGACCACGCCCGCAAGGTCGCGACCATCCAGCCGGCGGCCGGCGACAGCTACGAGCTGCCCTTCGAGTACCTGGTCGTCGCCACCGGTTCCGTCTCCCGCACCTTCCCGATCCCGGGTCTGGCGGAGAACGGCATCGGCATGAAGACGGTCGAGGAGGCCATCGGCCTCCGCAACCACGTCATGGCCCAGCTCGACAAGGCCGAGTCCACCTCGGACGAGGAGGTCCGCCGCAAGGCCCTGACCTTCGTCGTCATCGGCGGCGGCTTCGCCGGCATCGAGACGGTCGCCGAGATCGAGGACATGGCGCGCGACGCCGCGAAGCTGTACAAGACGGTCAGCCGCGACGACATGCGCTTCGTCGTGGTCGAGGCCGCCAACCGCATCCTCCCCGAGATGGGCCCGGACCTCGGTCTGTGGACCAAGGAGAAGCTGGAGGAGCGGAACATCGAGGTCTACATCGAGACCTCGATGGACTCCTGCATCGACGGCCACGTCATGCTGAAGAACGGCATGGAGATGGACGCCGCCACCATCGTGTGGACGGCCGGCGTGAAGCCGAACCCGGTGCTGGCCAACTTCGGCCTGCCGCTGGGCCCGCGCGGCCACGTCGACACCGCGCCGACCCTGCAGGTCCAGGGCTTCGACTACGTCTGGTCCGCCGGTGACAACGCCCAGGTCCCGGACCTCGCCGCCGGCGAGGGCGCCTGGTGCCCGCCGAACGCCCAGCACGCCTGCCGCCAGGCCGTCGTCCTCGGTGACAACGTCATCTCCGGCATGCGGGGCTTCCCGCAGAAGGAGTACAAGCACAAGAACCTGGGTGCGGTCGCCGGTCTCGGCCTGCACAAGGGCGTGGCGATCCTCTTCGGCAAGTACAAGCTGAAGGGCCGTCCGGCCTGGTGGTTCCACCGCCTGTACCACGGCGCGATGGTGCCGACCTTCAACCGCAAGGTCCGGGTCTTCACCGACTGGACCCTCGCGATGTTCCTGAAGCGCGAGGCGGTGGGCCTCTCCCAGATGGAGAACCCGCAGCTTCCGATCCAGGAGGTCACGCCGCCCACCAAGCCCGTCGCGGCCGCCGAGCCGGCCGCCGACAAGGAGCTCGCCAGCAAGTAAGCGACTGGACCCCGGTGTGGGAGCGCCGGGGTATGAGTCGGAGGCCCTCCGCCCGGCAGTGTCGCCGGACCACGACCTCCGTGGTGCTCAGCCGGCCGTGCGACCGGGCGGAGTACAGCAGTAGAAGAGCCCCTGCCGAAACCCTCCGGCAGGGGCTCTTGCCGTGTCCCCGACGGCCTCCCACGGGGCCGCCCCCGGCCGCGGGTGCGACCGGGGGCGGGGGCGGGCGGACGGGGCGTCAGTCCGTCTTGATGCTCGCCAGGATGTCCAGCTTGGCCGCCCGGCGGGCCGGCCAGATCGCGGCCACCAGGCCGACCAGTCCGGCCAGGCCCAGGAACACCGCCAGCTGGCCGTACGGCACGACGGTGGTCAGGCCGGCCAGGCTGGACTTCAGCGTCCCGTTGATCGCCCAGGCGATGAAGCAGCCGAGCAGCAGGCCGATCCCGGCGCCGAAGAGCGAGATCACCACCGACTCCAGCCGGACCATCCGCTTGATGCCCCGGCGGTCCAGGCCGATCGCCCGCAGCATCCCGATCTCGCGCTTGCGCTCGAAGACCGACATGGCCAGCGTGTTGATCACGCCGAGGACGGCGATCAGGACCGCCATGCCCAGCAGGCCGTACATCAGGTTCAGCGCGAAGGTGATCACCTGGCTGAAGTCGTCCCGGACGTCCTGCTTGGACTTGACCTCGATCACCGGGTTGGCGCCGGTGGCGTCCTTGAGCGCCTGCTTGAGCTCCGGGGTGGCGCCGTCCTTGCCCTTGACCAGCACGTCGGCGACGTACGGCTTCGGGTCGTGCTTGGCGATCTCGCTGTTGGCCAGCAGGACCGGGCCGAGCATGCCGCCCGTCTCGTACACGCCGCCGACGGTGAGCGGGCCGGTGGACCCGTCCGGGAAGGTGGCGGTCATCGTCGAGCCGGTGCGGACGCCGAACTTGGTGGCGACGTCCTGGTCGACCAGCAGCTGGCCCTTGCCGAGCGCGTCGGCGGAGCCGCTGGTCAGCTTGACCTCGGCGAGCTGCTCGAAGGCGGCGGCGTCCAGGCCGCTGATCGCCTTCGAGGTGCCGTCGAGCTTCCAGTAGGCGGAGGTCATCGGCGAGGAGGCCGCGACGCCGGGGGCCTTGGCGATCTGGGCGGGCACCTGCCCGGACAGGTTCATGCCGTTGGCGGTCGAGACGATGTAGTCGGCCTTCATCGACTTGGTGACGGCCCGGTCGATGGTGTCACCGATCGAGGTGCCGAGCACGGTCAGGCCGGTGACCAGGGTCAGCCCGATGGTGAGCGCGGCGGCGGTGGCGGCGGTGCGGCGCGGGTTGCGCACCGCGTTCTGCTGGGCGAGCTTGCCCGGGGTGCCGCCCAACGCCCGTAGCAGCGGGCCGAGCAGGGCGACCACCGGGCGGGAGAGCAGCGGCAGCAGGACGAACACGCCGATCAGGGCCAGGAAGGCACCCGCGCCGACCGGCAGCCGGCCGGTGTCGTTGCCGGTGGAGGCGCCGTAGCCGATCAGCGCCAGGCCGCCGCCGGCGAGCACCGAGCCGATGGTGTTGCGGACCACCAGGCTCTTCTGACTGGTCGGCTGGTCGCCGCTGCTCATCGCCGCCACCGGTGCGATCCGGGCGGCGCGCACGGCCGGCAGCAGGGCGGACAGGACCGTCACCAGGACGCCGACCACGAGGGTCACCACGACGGTGACCGGCTTGATCACCAGCGAGCCGTTCGGCATGTTCTCGTTCAGCGAGCCGATCAGGGACTGCATCCCGGCGCCGATCCCGACGCCCGCCAGCAGACCGGCCGCCGCGGAGACGGTGCCGATCACCAGCGCCTCGATCAGCACCGAGCGGGTCACCTGCTTGCGGCTGGCGCCGATCGCCCGCAGCAGCGCGAGCTCCTTGGTGCGCTGGGCGACCAGCATGGTGAAGGTGTTGGCGATGATGAAGATGCCGACGAAGAGCGAGATGAAGGCGAAGACCAGCAGCATGGTGCGCATGCTGTCGGTGCCCTGGGTGATCTGCGCCTGCTCGTCCGCCTGCAGCTTGGTGCCGGTCTCGACGTCGAACTGGTGGCCGGGCACCTTGGGCTCGACCTGGGCGAGCAGCTCGTCCTGGGAGGTGCCGGGCTTCGCGGTGAGCACGATGCTGCTGTAGCGGCCCGGCTCCAGCAGCGTCTGCTGGGCGGTCGCCCGGTCGAACAGGGTGAGCGTGCCGCCGGTGTTCACCACCGGGTCGTCGGTGGTGAAGACGCCGGTGAGCTTCGCCTCGATCACCGGTCCGTTGGCGGCCACCCGCACGGTGTCGCCGACCTTGTAGCCCGCCTTGTCCGCGGTCCTGCGGTCGAGGGCGATCTCCTTGGCGTTCTTCGGGCCCTGGCCCTCGGCCATCGGGTAGCGCGGGTCCTTGCCGTCCTGGCCCGGCGCGAAGTTGGCGCCCCTGGCGGCCCAGACCTGGCCGATCAGGTTGCCCTTCTTGTCGGCGACGCCGGTGAAGCCGCCGGCCACCCCGCGGGCGCCCGCCGCGCCGGGCAGCGAGGCGAGCTGCTGGACGGTCTCGTCGGTGAGCCTGGCGGAGTCGCCCTCGCTCTTCTCCTTGGCGGAGGCGTGGGAGCCGGCCGAGCGGTCCACGACCTGGACGGCGATGTCCGAGTAGCTCTTGGAGTTGCTGTCCCGCAGGGCCTTGCCGAAGGTGTCGGAGAAGACCATGGTGCCGGCGACGAACGCCGTGCCGAGCATGACGGCCAGCGCCGTCATCAGCAGTCGGCCCTTGTGGGCCAGCACGTTGCGCAGTGCGGTGCGATACATGAGGTGTCCTGGGGAGGTTCGAAGGCGTCGGGCTTGCGGGCCGGGTGTCAGCTGGTGCGGCCCTTGGCGTCGAAGCGGCGCATGCGGTCCAGGACGGTGTCGGCGGTGGGGGCGTGGAGTTCGTCGACGATGCGGCCGTCGGCGAGGAAGACGACGCGGTCGGCGTAGGAGGCGGCGACCGGGTCGTGGGTGACCATGACGACGGTCTGGCCGAGTTCGCGCACGGAGTTGCGCAGGAAGGAGAGGATCTCGGCGCCGGAGCGGGAGTCGAGGTTGCCGGTGGGTTCGTCGGCGAAGATGATGTCGGGCTTTCCGGCGAGGGCGCGGGCGCAGGCGACGCGCTGCTGCTGGCCGCCGGAGAGCTGGGAGGGGCGGTGGCTCAGGCGGCCGGAGAGGCCGACGGTGTCCACGACGCGGTCGAGCCAGGCCTGGTCGGCCTTGCGGCCGGCGATGTCCATCGGGAGGGTGATGTTCTCCAGGGCGGTCAGCGTGGGGAGCAGGTTGAAGGCCTGGAAGATGAAGCCGATGTGGTCGCGGCGCAGCTGGGTGAGCTGCTTGTCCTTGAGGCCGACGAGTTCGGTGTCGCCGATGGTGGTGGAGCCGGAGGAGACGGTGTCCAGGCCGGCCATGCAGTGCATGAGGGTGGACTTGCCGGAGCCGGAGGGGCCCATGATGGCGGTGAACTCGCCCTGGGGGAAGGTCACGCTGACGTTGTCGAGGGCGACGACCCGGGTCTCCCCCTCCCCGTAGACCTTGTTCAGACCGGTGGCGCGGGCGGCCGCCCGGCCGGTACGGACGGCGGTTGCGGTCGGCGTGGTCACGGGGGAACTCCTTGTCGGTACGCGGATTCGTACCTCCATGCTCCGTTACGCGATCATGGTCCGGCGTCGCTCCGCCGGACGGTTGGCCCGACCACCGCTGGGTGTAGGGAGGGTCGGCACCCTCCTCCTGCGGTATGACGGTAACCCTGAGGTCCGGGGCGGTGGCCGGGCGGTGGCCGGAATCACCGTGCTTCGTGGCCGAATCCCGAACAGTTCGTCAGATGTCAAGGAAACATGACAACTTCCCGGGCCGGGAACATGCGAAAGGGTGATCCGGGCGACTACTCTCAGGGGTGGTTCGCAGGACGCCCGGATGGTGGAACGCAGACACGGGCAGCTTAAAACTGCTTGGCCGCGAGGCCGTGCCGGTTCGAGTCCGGCTCCGGGCACCGCAAACGACCCGCGGGGGCGCCACCGGCGTCCCCGCCGGGAGTCGTTCACCAGATCCTCCTCGCGGCGTATCCCACAATTTTTGCCAAGCCATTACCCTGGTGCGCGGGCGGTGCAGTGCCGCCACGGAGGGAATGAGCAATGAGAAGCAGCAACCCGGTCTTCTCGCGGGAAGGGTCGTTCACCCGCGAGCCCGGCTACGCGGGGTTCGGAACGAGCGGTCAGGCCGGGGCCCCGTACGGCAACCCCTACGCGGGGACGCAGTACGCCCAGCCCCAGGGGCAGGGCCCGCTGACGGACGAGCAGCTCCACCAGATGTACGGCGGGCCGTCGGCCGGCCCGCTGGCCACCGGGCGGATGACGCTCGACGACGTGGTGGCCCGCACCGCCATGACGCTGCTGACCGTGGTCGTGGCCGGCGCGGTGTCCTGGCTGACCCTGCCGTTCGAGAACTACGGCTTCGCGATCGGCGCCTCGCTGGTCGCCGCGATCGTCGGCCTGGTCGTCCAGTTCCGGGAGAAGATCAGCCCCGCGCTGGTCCTGGCCTACGCGGCGTTCCAGGGCTTCGCGCTGGGCGCCACCACCCACGTCCTCAACACCATCTGGTCCGGCATCGCGATCCAGGCGGTCGTGGGCACGGCGGTGGTCTTCGGCGCGACGCTCTACGTCTACAGGAGCGGCCGGCTCCGGGTCAGCTCGAAGTACCGCCGGATCGGCCTGGCGGTCGGCCTGGGCTTCTCGGGGCTGCTGCTGGTCAACTGCATCGCCTGGGCGTTCGGCGGCGGCCTCAACACCTGGGGCGGCCCGCTGGGCTTCGGCATCGGCCTGCTCGGCGTCGCCATCGGCGCGTTCTACCTGACGCTGGACTTCAACGAGGTCGAGGAGGCGATCGCCCGGGGTGCCCGGCAGGAGGAGGCCTGGCGCGCCGCCTTCGGGCTCACCTTCTCGCTGGTGTGGATCTACATCGAGATGATGCGCCTCATCGCGAGCCTGCGCGGCGACGACTGACGCCCACTCCCCGCCGTACCACTGCCGCCGGGCCCCGGAGCACACCGCTCCGGGGCCCGGCGGCCTTTGGTTAGGCTCCTGTGCATGCATGACGTACAGCCCCTGGTCGAAGCCGTCGACGAACTGGCGGATCGTTTCCGCTCGCTGCCGCAGAGCAAGCTGCTGGGCGCGGTGCCCGGCCACCCCTCGCGGGCGGCGGCCGTGCTGGCGCTGGCCCGGCGGCTCGCCGCGCTCGCGCTGGCGGCGGAGGGCGGCCCGGAGCGGGAGTTCCCGGACGCCGGGGCCTTCGCGGCGGGCGACCAGCTGGCCGTCGCCGGGCACGACCTGGCGGCCGCGCTGACGGCCCTGCCGGAGGGCGCCGCGGTGGCGCTGCCGGACGGGCCGGTGGCGGCGGGCGAGCTGCTGGCCGGAGCGGTGGCCGCGGTGCGGGGGACGGCCGAGCTCTGCGCCTAGGGGCGCCCGAGGGCCGTGTGCGGCAAGACCCGCCGGACGGGCCCTGCGGCGTGTCCTCCGGAGCGCGCCGCGCGACCCTCGCCGGACATGCCGAAGGCCGGCCGGGTCGCCGATCCCTCGGCCCGGCCGGCCTTCGGTCCCGCTGCTGGGTCGAGGTGGCGTCAGATGCTGGCGACCACCCGGTCCGCGAGCACGTAGACGGCCTCGTCGTCGGTGGAGAAGGTCAGCGAGTACGAGCCGGAGAACCGCGAGCCGCCGAGCAGTCGGACGTGCTCACCGGCACGGACCGCGTCGATCAGCCGGTAGGCGGCCTCCCGGTCGCCCGGGGCCACGCACAGCGTGGTGCCGTCGGCGAAGGCGTACACGTCCAGGGTGCCCAGCGGGCCCGGGCGGACGTCGACCAGGGCGACGGCCTCCTCGGCGAGGGCGGCGAGCCGGGTGTCGGTCCACTCGCGGGAGGGCGCCTGGCTCGGCACGAAGTCGGGGTGGGAGGGGTGGCGGCGCGGGTCGGGCGCGGGGACCGGGACGTCCTCCACGGCCGGCTCGGCGTCCAGCAGTCCGGCTTCCAGGCCGGTGGCCAGCAGGTCGGCCTCCCGACGGGCCCGGGCGTCCTTGGCGGGTTCGCCGACCGGGTGGCCGGGGCGCAGCGGGGCGCCGCCCTCGGTGCCGGGCTCGGCCGGGCCGGTGCCGCCCTCGCCGATCAGGTCCTCCAGGGCGGAGCGCAGGGCCTCGCCGAACTCCGGGTCCATCGTCCCGGCGTTGTCGGCGGCCTCCTGCGGGCCGGTGGGGCGGGGGAAGAACAGCGGCCACTCGTCGGTGCCGGTGATGGCACCGGTGAACGGGGAGTCGAACAGTGGCGCGTCCTCGGCCGCGCGGGCCTCCTGCTCGGCCCAGAACGCCCGGGCCTCGGTGATCTCCCGCTCGCGGTCGGCGGCGAGCGCCTCGGCGACGGCCCGGCGTATCGCGGCCTCGTTCACCGGTGCGGGCACGGCGGGGGCCGCGGCCTGCGCGTCCAGCCGGCGGGAGATCCCGTGGAGGCGGAGCAGCACGGCGGTCGACACGGTGATCAGTATCAGCAGCAGGATGGTGTAGACGGCGCTCACGGAACGTACTCCTAGCGAGGAGTGGAACGGGGTTACGTGTCCACACTGCCGCATGGGGCGCTGTTAACGCAGTGGCGAATGTCTAATTCGCCCGGGACTTTCGTTCTTGTCCTCAAATTGTTAGGTAACACCGTTCTACGCTGTGGAGTTGATCCGCTCCGCAGTGTCGATTTCCGAACCGGAAATGACGGAAAAGAGGGCCGGATCGACCTCTCGGTGTGATCCGGCCCTCAATTACGGTGCGTCACTCCAAATGGGTGGTCCAGACCCTTCGGAGTTGCCGTGGGTCAGCTGAGGCGCTCGATGACCATGGCCATGCCCTGGCCGCCGCCGACGCACATGGTCTCCAGGCCGAACTGCTTGTCGTGCCACTGCAGGGAGTTGATCAGCGTGGTGGTGATCCGGGCGCCGGTCATGCCGAACGGGTGGCCGACCGCGATGGCACCGCCGTTGACGTTCAGCTTGTCCAGGTCGATGCCCAGGTCGCGGTAGGAGGGGATCACCTGGGCCGCGAAGGCCTCGTTGATCTCGACCAGGTCGATGTCGTCGATGGTCAGGCCGGCCCGCTTGAGCGCCTGCTTGGAGGCCTCGACCGGGCCGTAGCCCATGATCTCGGGGGACAGGCCGCTGACGCCGGTGGAGACCACCCGGGCGAGCGGGGTGATGCCGAGCTCGCGGGCCTTGGTGTCGGACATGATGACCAGCGCGGCCGCGCCGTCGTTCAGCGGGCAGCAGTTGCCGGCGGTGACGGTGCCGTCCGGGCGGAACACCGGCTTCAGGCCGGAGACGCCCTCCAGGGTCACGCCGGCGCGCGGGCCGTCGTCGGTGCTGACCACGGTGCCGTCCGGCAGCGTGACCGGGGCGATCTCGCGCTGCCAGAAGCCGGCCTTGATGGCGGCCTCGGCGAGGTTCTGCGAGCGGACGCCGAACTCGTCCTGCTCGGCCCGGGTGATGCCCTTGAGCGCGGCGAGGTTCTCGGCGGTCTGGCCCATCGCGATGTAGGCGTCCGGCAGCAGGCCGTCCTCGCGCGGGTCGTGCCACTCGCCGCCGCCCTCCTCGGCGCGCTTCTTGGTGCGCGCCTGGGCCTCGTCGAAGAGCGGGTTCATGGTGCCCGGAAGGCCGTCCGAGGTGCCGTTGACGCTGCGCGAGACGGTCTCGACGCCCGCCGAGATGAAGACGTCGCCCTCGCCGGCCTTGATCGCGTGCAGTGCCATGCGGGTCGTCTGCAGCGAGGACGAGCAGTAGCGGGTGATGGTCGCGCCGGGCAGGTAGTCCATGCCCATCTGGACGGCCACGATGCGGGCCAGGTTGTGGCCCTGCTCGCCGCCGGGCAGGCCGCAGCCGAGCATCAGGTCGTCGATCTGGCGGGGGTCGAGCTCCGGGACCTTGGCCAGGGCGGCCTGGATGATGTGGGCGGTCAGGTCGTCCGGGCGGACGTCCTTGAGCGAGCCCTTGAAGGCCCGGCCGATCGGCGAACGGGCGGCGCTGACGATGACGGCTTCGGGCATTGCGGGCTCCTCGCTGAGTGACGACGGACCTGGCGGTCCGGGAGGTAAGCTACCGCTTGGTAGCTCAACCGTCACCGGCCCCGGTGTGTGAGCTGGCCGACGTGTTCCCCGGCCCCTCGCCCGGTATCCGCGCCGCCTCCGGGCCGACCCGCAGCCGGTGGCGCAGCTGGGCCCAGCGCCCGCCCGCGCCCCCCGACTCCACGGCCGCCACCTCGGTGCCGGCGCGCCCGGCCGCGGCGGCGGCGGCCACCTCGACCGGCAGCACCGTCTCGCCGGGCACGGTGGCGCTCGGCCGCTCCTCCTCCGGCCACAGGCCCAGCGCGGCGCACACCGAGGGCAGGACGGCCATCGCGGCGGTGGCGTAGCCCTGGGCCGAGGGGTGGTAGCGGTCGGCGGCGAACATCTCGGGTCGGGCGGCGAACTCCGGGCCGAGCAGCGAGCCCAGCGAGACGGTGCGCCCGCCCGCCTCCACCACCGCGATGGTCTGGGCGGCGGCCAGCTGGCGGCTGAGCCGCCGGGCCACCCACCGCAGCGGCGGGCGCACCGGCTTGATCGTCCCGAGGTCCGGGCAGGTGCCGACCACCACCTCGCAGCCGTTCGCGCGCAGGGCGGCGACGGCCTCGCCGAGCTGGCGGACGGCGAGCTGGGCGGGGCTGTGCCGGGTCACGTCATTGGCTCCGACCATGATCACGGCGACGTCCGGGTGGTGCCGCAGGGCCCGCTCCAGCTGGCCGGAGAGGTCGGCGGAGCGGCCGCCGGAACGGGCCACGTTGACCATCCGGACCGGGCGCTCGGCCACCGAGGCCAGGCCGGCCGCCAGCAGCGCGCCGGGGGTCTCGCGGGCCCGGGCGACCCCGAGCCCGGCGCCGGTGGAGTCGCCGAGGACGGCCAGCACCAGCGGCGCCTGCGGGGCGGCCCGGTGGTCGGCGAAGGCCTCGCCGTAGACGCCGTCGGCCTTGGGCGGGACGGTCTCCAGGACGCCGATGGCCTGGATGGCGAGCTTGCTCTCGGTCAGCAGCAGGCCCACCACGCCCACGCCGAGCAGGCCGAGCCCGCCGCCGCCGTAGGCCGCAGCGGTGGCGATCCGGCGGGCCACCCGGGCCCGTGAGTCCTGTGCGCCTGGCATCCGGTGCCCCCTTCGCGTTCTCGTGCCGTCCCCTCGGGGACACGGCAACGCCCTGCACAGCGCTCTTACCCGCACCGGGGGCGGGAGTACCGGGGGCACGTGCGGGGGTGGGCCATTGGGGGCGGTGCGCCGGACGGGAACCCGGGGGCGCCGCCCACGGCCTAGGCTTTGCAGTACCGAATGCACTCGCATGCCCCATAGACCGGGAGGACCCCCGTGCGGTACCACAACTCGATCATCGACCTGGTCGGCAACACGCCGCTGGTCAAGCTGAACAAGGTCACCGAGGGCATCAGCGCGACCGTGCTGGCGAAGGTCGAGTACTTCAACCCCGGCGGCTCGGTGAAGGACCGCATCGCGATGCGCATGATCGAGGCCGCCGAGGCCTCGGGCGCCCTCAAGCCGGGCGGCACGATCGTGGAGCCGACCTCCGGCAACACCGGTGTCGGCCTGGCGATCGTGGCCCAGCAGAAGGGCTACAAGTGCATCTTCGTCTGTCCTGACAAGGTGTCCACCGACAAGATCAACACCCTGCGCGCCTACGGCGCCGAGGTGGTCGTCTGCCCGACCGCCGTCGCCCCGGAGCACCCGGACTCCTACTACAACGTCTCCGACCGCCTGGTCCGCGAGACCCCGAACGCCTGGAAGCCGGACCAGTACTCCAACCCGGACAACCCGGCCTCGCACTACCACTCCACCGGTCCGGAGCTGTGGGAGCAGACCGAGGGCAGGGTCACCCACTTCGTGGCGGGCGTCGGCACCGGCGGCACCATCTCCGGCACCGGCAACTACCTGAAGGAGGTCTCCGGCGGCAGGGTCAAGGTCGTCGGCGCCGACCCGGAGGGCTCGGTCTACTCGGGCGGCACCGGTCGTCCGTACCTGGTCGAGGGCGTCGGTGAGGACTTCTGGCCGACCGCCTACGACCGCAACGTCGCGGACGAGATCGTCGCGGTCTCCGACAAGGACTCGTTCCAGATGACCCGCCGCCTGGCCAAGGAGGAGGGCCTGCTGGTCGGCGGTTCCTGCGGCATGGCCGTGGTGGCCGCGCTGGAGGTGGCCCGCAAGCTCGGGCCGGACGACGTCGTCGTGGTGCTGCTGCCGGACGGCGGCCGCGGATACCTGTCGAAGATCTTCAACGACGACTGGATGGCCGACTACGGCTTCCTGCCCTCCTCCACCGACGAGGCCCACATCGGCGAGTTGCTGGCCCGCAAGGAGTCCATGGAGCAGGGCGGCGTCCCGCAGTTCGTCCACATGCACCCGAACGAGACCGTCGCCGAGGCGGTCCGGGTGCTGCGCGAGTACGGCGTCTCGCAGATGCCGGTGGTCTCCCCGGGCGCCGGTCACCCGGACATCATGGCCGGCGAGGTGATCGGCTCGGTGGTGGAGAAGCTGCTGCTGGAGGGCATCTTCGCCAAGGAGGTCGAGCTGACCGACACCCTGGACAAGGTGATGTCCAAGCCGCTGCCGGTGGTCGGCTCGGGCGAGACCGTCACCAACCTGATGACCGTGCTGGAGAAGGCCGACGCGGCGGTCGTGCTGGTCGAGGGCAAGCCGCAGGGCATCGTCACCCGCCAGGACCTGCTGGGCTTCCTGGCCACCCGCGCCGCGCACTGACGCCCGCTCACGGCGCCGGTTCCCGCTGACGCGGCCTCACCCCGCCCGGCTCGTGGACGGATCGGAAGGATTCGTCCACGGGCGAAGTGGTACACCGGCGTCATCTGCCCGCAGCACGTGGTTAACAACGCTCCGGCATCGTGGTGGTCAACGGCGAGACGCCGAGCGAGGCGGCAACGGCCGACCGGGAGCGGCTCCCCGGCGGGCGCGGCCGGCTCCGGACACGTCGGACGGCCCTGACCCGGCCGCCGTGTCCGCCCTCCCCGACCGGCATCGGAGGGAGGGGCCCTCCGCGGGAGGCGCCGTCGTCCCGCCCCTATCCGGCTCCGGCCGGTCGACAGGGTGCGGCGGCTCCCGCGGCGATTCACCGCGCCGAAGGGCGCGGCTCCGCGGTTCCCGGGTGGGGGAGCCGAGGCGGAGAAAACGGTGGGGCCGGTCCTGTTCCGAGGGCCGGCCCTTCCCGTGCGCCCGGACTCCGAGTGCGCGCCGGGCGGCCCGCGTTCCCGTACCCTCGCACGCATGACCAGCACTGAAACGACCGACGCCCCGCGCTACGTCAAGCTCAAGATCGAGCTCATCGCGGAGATCACCGACGAGGGCGCCCTCAAGGCGGCGGCCCTGCAGCAGGTCGCCGGGGACGAGTACCTCGACGACGAGGAGCGGGCCCAGTCCGTCGAGGCCATCGAGGTGGACCCGTCGGGTTCGCTCGCCCACTTCATCGACCCCGTCGCGCTGCTCGGCGACGTCCCGGGCGTCGAGCTCGCCTCGGCGACCTGGGAGTCGGCGCAGACCGAGTTCGACCCCGAGAGCGAGGAGTGGGACGAGTACACGGTGGAGGAGTCCGCCGAGTAACGGCCGTACGTGCCGTGACCACCCGGGAACGCCCGGTCCGCTCACCGCGGGCCGGGTGTTTTGTCCATGTTCAGCGGCAAGTTGGGTCATCTCATACGATCGCTTACCCTTCGGGGGTGGAACCGTGAGCAGTCGGATTGCGTTTCTGTATCCGTAATTGCCCGGGATGAGTCAGCAGGGAGACGCGACGTGACGGCACGGGACGGTCAGGGGCGGGTGGCCGGAGGCAGCTGGAGCCGACGCGGAGTGCTCGCGGGCCTGATCGGTGCGCCGGTCCTGCTGCTCGCGGCCTGCAACGACAACAGCGGCGGTGGCAGCGGCGGCAGCGGCGGCAACGCCGGTTCCGGCGGTGGCGGCGCCAACGGCGGAACGGGCTCGGGCGGCGGCACCCCGAAGACCTCGGCCGCCGTGATCACCGTCACCCCCGCGGACGGCACCACCGGCGCCAGCTTCAGCGAGCCGGTCAAGGTCACGGTCAGCAACGGCACCCTGAGCGCCGTCAAGGTCACCGACTCCACCGGCAAGGAGCTGGCCGGCCAGCTCTCCCCGGACAACACCAGCTGGACCTCGGCGGCGGCCCCGGCCAGCGGTACCAAGTACTCCGTCACCGCCAGCGGCGTCGACAAGGACAAGCTGGAGGCGGACGCCAACGCCACCTTCACCACGGCGACCCCGGCCAACACCTTCGTGGGGTACTTCACCCCCGAGGACGGCTCGGTGGTCGGCGTCGGCATGCCGGTCTCGATCAACTTCAGCAAGCCGATCACCGACAAGAAGGCCGTCCAGTCGGCGATCTCCGTGATAGCCGAGCCGGGCGTCGAGATCGTCGGCCACTGGTTCTCCAGCACCCGCCTCGACTTCCGGCCCCAGGAGTACTGGGCCAAGGGCACCAAGGTCACCCTGAAGCTGCGGCTCAAGGACGTCGAGGGCGCCAAGGGCGTCTACGGCACCCAGTCCAAGGACGTGAGCTTCACCATCGGCCGCGCCCAGACCAGCGTCGCCGACCTCGGCACCAAGAAGCTCACCGTCACCACGGACGGCCAGGTCAGCGCCGTCTACAAGATCTCCGGCGGCGCCCCCGAACACACCACCTGGGGCGGCAAGATGGTCATCTCCGAGCAGTTCACCCAGACCCGGATGAACTCGCAGACCGTCAACCTCGGCAGCGAGTACGACATCGCGGACGTGCCGCACGCCCAGCGCCTGACCACCTCCGGCACCTTCATCCACGGCAACTACTGGTCCTCGCCGTCGATCTTCGGCGGGCAGAACACCAGCCACGGCTGCGTCGGTCTGCAGGACGCCAAGGGCGCCTCGGACAGCAGCACGGACGGCTACAAGTTCTACAAGTCCTCGATGATCGGCGACGTGGTCGAGGTCGTGAACTCCGGTGACAAGACCGTCGCCCCAGACAACGGCCTGAACGGCTGGAACCTGAGCTGGGCCGAGTGGAAGGCCGGCAGCGCCGTCTGACCCGCCGCCGGACATCCGGCAAAAACCTCCCGGGCGGACCGAACCTCGCGGTCCGCCCGAGGAGTCGGATGGGTGTGAAACGCGAGCAGAGACAGCGACAGGACGCCGAGTTCAGCGCTTTCGTCGCCGGTAGCGGTCGCCAACTGCTGCGGCTGGCGGAGCTGTTGACCGGCGATCCGGAGCGGGCCAAGGACATCGTGCAGTCGGCGCTGGAACGCGCCTACCTGCACTGGCACCGGATCACCGGCGACGACCCCACCGCGTACGTCCGCCGGATCGTGGTGAACCAGCACCGCGACTGGTGGCGCCGGCTGCGCAACCACGAGCTGCCCACCGAGCGCACCCCCGAGCGGCCGCTGGCCGAGGACCTAGCCGAACGGCAGGCCGAACGGGCAGTGCTGCACCGGGCGCTGGCCGCCCTCACCCGCCGGGAGCGGACGGTCGTGGTGCTGCGGTACTACGGGGACCTCACCGAGGCCGCCGTCGCGGCCGAACTGGGAATCGCCCGGGGCACCGTGAAGAGCACGCTCAACCGGGCGCTGTCGAAGCTGCGCGCACACCCCGAACTCGCCGACCGCACGGGCGGCCCGGCGGGTGCCACGACGCACATCGAGGTGACGGTATGAGCTTCGAGGACCGACTCGGAGAGCTGTTCAGGAACGAGTACCCGCACGCGGCCGGGCCGGAGCCGGCGGCGGTCATCGCCGGCGCCCGGCGGCGGCGCGCCCGCCGGAGAGCGGGGGCCGGGGCGGCCGCCCTGGCCGTGGCGCTGATCTGCGGGGCGACGGCGGTGACGGCGGGCGGTGGCCGACCGGCGGGGGGCGCCACGGCCGAGGCGGGGGCGGCGCCGACCCCCTCCGCGGGGACGACCGCCCTGGTCCCGGCGGCCTCTCCGACCGCCGCTGCGACCCCCACGACGACCTCGCTGCCGCTCTCACCGGTGCGGCAGGTCGCCCCCGGGGAGAAGATCCGGATCGTCGACGGGGGCGAGATGTGGGTCACCGCGAACGAGAAGTGCGACAACTACCGGGTCGACGGCGTCTGGGGATCCGGAAGCGGCTGCCGGGACATGCGCAGCGACAACCTGGAGCACGACAAGCCCAACATCGCCGCCCAGATGCACGGCGACCGGGACCGGTCCGTCGTGGCCAGCTTCTACATCGGTCCGACCCCGGCCCGGATCGTCGCGTTCTACGACGGTAAGCCGACCGTCGCCACGCTCGTCACCACCACCGGAATGAAGGGCTGGATCGGCTACTACGTCGTCCTGCCCCCGATGCCGGTGCCCGATGCGAACCGGCACCGTCCGCCGGCCGCGCCGGCGCTCGGGGCGTACGACGCCGAGGGCAGGCTGCTGGCGACGCTGTCCGGCTTCGCGGCGGACGGCACCGAGGTGAAGGCCCCGGACCGGCTGTGACCGGGCCCGGTGACCTCGCGTAGTCCGCGAAGCCCTGCCGGTCGACGATCGCGCGGGCCTCGTCGCCGACCGTCCGGGCGTCCTGCCCGGCCGGGCTCCGACCGGGCAGGACGGTGGGGGTCAGCCCTGGGTGCGGGCCACGCCGATCGGGCAGGAGGCCCCCGTGCCGCCCAGACCGCAGTACCCGTTGGGGTTCTTGGCGTCCGACAGGTACTGCTGGTGGTACGGCTCGGCCGGGTAGAACGGGCCGGCCGGGGCGATCTCGGTGGTGATCGGGCCATAACCGAGCGCGGTCAGCGAGGGCTGGAAGGCGTCCCGCGTGGCGGTCGCGGCGGCGGCCTGGCCGGGGGAGTGGGTGTAGATCGCCGAGCGGTACTGGGTGCCCACGTCATTGCCCTGACGGTTGCCCTGGGTGGGGTCGTGGGCCTCCCAGAAGGCCTTCAGCAGCCGCTCGTAGGAGACCACCGCCGGGTCGAACACCACCCGGACCGCCTCGGTGTGCCCGGTCAGCCCGCTGCACACCTCCTCGTACGTGGGGTGGGGTGTGTGCCCGCCCTGGTAGCCGACCAGCGTCGTCCAGACGCCGGGCAGCCGCCAGAACGTGCGCTCGGCGCCCCAGAAGCAGCCCATCCCGAAGTCGGCCACCTCCAGCCCCTCCGGGTACGGGCCGGTGAGCGGGTGGCCGAGCACGGTGTGCGGCTCGGTCAGCGTGAAGCCAGGGGCCTGGCGGCCGGGCAGCGCCTGGTCGGCGGGGACGAGCGAGGTCTTGTGGCGGTTGAACAGCACGGCCTGCTCCAGCGGGGTAGGAAGGGTTGCCCAGGATTCAACGCACCGGACCGCCCGCGGATTCCGTCCACCCGTTCCGGCGAGCGCGAGGGCGTACGGCCGTTAGGCTCGGAGCCATGACCGAGCACCAGCTTCCCCACGGCTTCGAGACCCTCGCCATCCACGCGGGTCAGGAAGCAGACCCCCAGACCGGGGCCGTCGTCACGCCCATCTACCAGGTGTCCACCTACAAGCAGGACGGGGTGGGCGGCCTGCGGGGCGGCTACGAGTACAGCCGCAGCGCCAACCCGACCCGCACCGCGCTGGAGGAGTGCCTCGCGGCGCTGGAGGGCGGCGCCCGCGGCCTCGCCTTCGCCTCCGGCCTGGCCGCCGAGGACACCCTGCTGCGCACCATCCTCAAGCCGGGCGACCACATCGTGATCCCCAACGACGCCTACGGCGGCACCTTCCGGCTGTTCGCCAAGGTGCTGACCCGCTGGGGCGTCGAGTTCTCCGTCGCCAACACCCAGAAGCTGGACGACGTCCGGGCCGCGCTGCGCCCCAACACCCGCGCGGTGTGGGTGGAGACCCCCTCCAACCCGCTGCTGGGCATCACCGACCTGGCCGGGCTCGCCGAGGTCGCGCACGGCGCCGGCGCGCTGCTGGTGGTCGACAACACCTTCGCCAGCCCGTACCTGCAGCAGCCGATCTCGCTCGGTGCGGACGCGGTCGTGCACTCCACCACCAAGTACATGGGCGGCCACTCGGACGTGGTCGGCGGTGCGCTGGTGCTGGCCGACGCGGGCCTCGGCGAGGAGGTCGCGTACCACCAGAACGCGATGGGCGCCGTCTCCGGGCCGTTCGACGCCTGGCTGGTGCTGCGCGGCATCAAGACCCTGGGCGTCCGGATGGACCGGCACAGCTCCAACGCGGAGAAGGTCGCCGAGCTGCTGAGCAGCCACCCCAAGGTCAGCCAGGTGCTCTACCCGGGCCTGCCCGAGCACCCCGGCCACGACATCGCCGCCAAGCAGATGAAGGCCTTCGGCGGCATGGTCTCGTTCCGGGTCGCCGGCGGCGAGGAGGCGGCCGTCGAGGTCTGCAACCGCGCGCAGCTGTTCACCCTGGGTGAGTCGCTGGGCGGCGTGGAGTCGCTGATCGAGCACCCCGGCCGGATGACCCACGCCTCGGCGGCCGGTTCGCCGCTGGAGGTGCCGGCCGACCTGGTGCGCGTCTCGGTGGGCATCGAGTCCGTCGACGACCTGCTGGCCGACCTCAAGCAGGCGCTCGGCTGACGGCGTCGGCGGTTGTCACTGCCCCTGCTGGTCCGCCGTGTACGACTCCATCGCGAGGTTGAAGCGGGCCAGCAGGGCGCAGAACGCCTGCTGCTCCTCGGGCGGCCAGTCGGCCAGCAGGCGGCGGGTCAACTCGGCCCTCCCGTTCCGGACTTCGGCCAGTCGGCCGGTGCCGCAGGAGGTCAGTGCGAGCCGTACCGCACGGCGGTCGGCTGGGTCCTGCACCCGGCCGACCAGCCCGGCCGCGACCAGCGGGGCGACCTGGCGGGTCACCGTGGAGGAGTCCACGCCGAGCGCCTCGGCCAGCGCCTTGACGTTCGCCGGCCCGTGCCGCTCCAGGCGGTCGAGCAGCAGGTAGGCGGCCCGGTCCAGCGTGCCGACGCCGCCGCCGGAGGTCCGGACCTGTTCCATCCGGCGGGCGAACACCGCCAGCTGGTACTGGAGTTGGGTGTGCACGGGCTCGGTTCGGTCAGTGGCCTGGGGCGAGGTCGTCGTCATCGCGGCTCACGATCGTCATGCGGTGAGAGAAGCTCAGAACCAGCAGCGTACGCGGGCGGAGCGGGCCCGGGAACAGGCCCGACGTCCCGGATTGAGAGCGTGCGCCTCCCGGCCGGAGGCCGGGGGCCACCCCGGCGCCGTGCGCTGATCCGGCCTGCCCCGCACGGGGCGGCCTAGGCTGGGATCATGCACAACTGGCCGATCACCCTCGACGACGTCCGCGGCGCCCAGAAGATGCTCGCCGGGGTCGCCCGGGTCACCCCGATGGAGGGCAGCCGGCACCTGTCCGGGCTGATCGGCGCGCCGGTCCACCTGAAGTGCGAGAACCTCCAGCGCACCGGCTCCTTCAAGCTGCGCGGGGCGTACGTGCGGATCGCGGGACTCTCGCCGGTGCAGCGGGCCGGCGGGGTGGTGGCGGCGAGCGCCGGGAACCACGCCCAGGGGGTGGCGCTGGCGGCCTCGCTGCTGGGGGTGCACTCGACCGTGTTCATGCCGGTCGCGGCGCCGCTGCCCAAGGTCGCGGCCACCCGTGAGTACGGCGCCGAGGTGCGGCTGCACGGCACCACCGTGGACGAGGCCCTGCAGGCCGCGCAGCGGTACTCGGAGGCGACCGGGGCGGTGTTCATCCACCCCTTCGACCACTGGGACGTGGTCACCGGGCAGGCGACCGTCGGCTTGGAGATCCTGGAGCAGTGCCCCGAGGCGCGCACCATCCTGGTCGGGGTGGGCGGCGGCGGGCTGCTGGCCGGGATCGCGGCGGCGGTCAAGCCGCTGCGGCCGGACGTCCGGGTGATCGGGGTGCAGGCGGCGGCCGCGGCCGCGTACCCGCCCTCGCTGGCGGCCGGGCGGCCCGTGACGCTGGAGCACTTCGCCACCATGGCCGACGGGATCATGGTCGGGCGCCCCGGGGACATCCCCTTCGAGGTGGTCAACACCCTGGCGGACGGCATCCGGACGGTCTCCGAGGACGCCCTGTCGCGGGCCCTGCTGCTCGGCCTGGAGCGGCTGAAGCTGGTGGTCGAGCCGGCCGGGGCGGCGCCGATCGCGGCTCTGCTGGAGCGGCCGGACTCCTTCGAGGGCCCGGTGGTGGCAGTGCTGTCCGGCGGCAACATCGACCCGCAGCTGATGCAGCGGGTGCTGCGGCACGGGCTGGCCGCGGCCGGGCGCTACCTGTCGCTGCGGGTGCGGCTGGCGGACAAGCCGGGCTCGCTGGCGGACCTGCTGGGGGTGCTGTCCGGGGTGGACGCCAACGTGCTGGACGTCGCGCACGTCCGGACCGACCCGCGGCTGGGGCTGACCGAGGTCGAGGTGGACCTGCACCTGGAGACCAAGGGGCCGGAGCACTGCGCGCTGGTGGTGAGCGAGTTGCGGGACGCGGGGTACGTGGTCGCGGGCTGAGCGCCGCTTCGGAATCCCGCCCCTGAAATCCCTTGACGCGATGTATCGCGAGTTGCCACACTCGCGATACATCGCGTTCTGTTTCGGTGATCGGGAACCGAGTCGCCCGCGTGCCCGAACTGGGGGCAAAGTGGGACAGACCGCCACATTCGTCCGAGGAGATGAGGCAGGCCATGGCGCCAGCCATCCAAGCCGAGAACCTGGTCAAGACCTTCGGCGACGTACGGGCCCTGGACGGCGTCAGCCTCGACGTCCCCGAGGGCACGGTGCTCGGGCTGCTCGGCCCGAACGGGGCCGGCAAGACCACCACCGTGCGGGTCCTCACCACCCTGCTCCGCCCTGACTCCGGCCGCGCGGTGGTGGCCGGGGTCGACGTCCTCGAACACCCGGACCGGGTCCGCAGCCTGATCGGGCTGTCCGGCCAGTACGCGGCCGTCGACGAGTACCTGACCGGCTTCGAGAACCTCACCATGGTCGGCGAGCTGTACCAGATGCGCACCCGCGACGCGAAGGCCCGCGCGCTGGAGCTGCTGGAGTGGTTCAACCTCACCGAGGCCAAGGACCGCACCGCCAAGACGTACTCCGGCGGCATGCGCCGCCGTCTCGACCTCGCCGCCGCGCTGGTCGTCCGGCCGCCGGTGATGTTCCTGGACGAGCCGACCACGGGGCTCGACCCGCGCAACCGGCTCGCGCTCTGGGAGGTCATCGAGACCCTGGTCGAGCAGGGCACGACACTGCTGCTGACCACCCAGTACCTGGAGGAAGCCGACCGGCTCGCCCACGACATCGCGGTGGTCGACCACGGCCGGGTGATCGCCCGCGGCACGGCCGACCAGCTCAAGGCGCAGATCGGCGGCGAGCGGATCGAGGTCGTGGTGCACGACCCGGGCCTGGTCACGGACGCGGTCGCGGCGCTGTCCGGGTACGCGCTCGGCGAGCCGACGGTCGAGCGGAACACCCGGAGGATCACCGTGCCGGTCAGCGGTGGTGCCCGGCTGCTCGCCGACGCGATCCGCGAACTGGACGGCCGGGGCATAGAGATCGACGACATCGGCCTGCGCCGCCCGACGCTGGACGACGTCTTCCTCACCCTCACCGGCCATGTCGCCGAGGCGGTCGAGGAGGACGGCGGCACCGGCGCCAAGGGTCGTGGCCGGGGCGGCCGGGGTCGCGGGCAGGGCGGCGGCACGGGCGGCGCCGGTGGCGACGGCGGTCAGGGACCGGACCAGCAGCAGGCCGTCACGGCCGGAACGGAGCGCTGAGATGAGCATCGGCACGGCCACCGAGCACGCCATCGGCGGGGCGGTACCGACGCCCCGCCGGGGCCTGTCCGCGACCCTGCACGACTCCTGGGTGGTCGCCAAACGCAATCTGCGCAGGATGTCCAGGATTCCCGAGATCGTGGTGTTCGGGCTCATGCAGCCGGTCATGTTCGTGCTGTTGTTCTCGTACGTCATGGGCGGGGCGATCAAGATCCCCGGGGCGGACTCCAGCTCCGACACATACATCCAGTTCCTGATGGCCGGCATCTTCGCCCAGACCGTCACCTTCGCCACCGCCGGCGCCTCGGCCGGCATCGCGGAGGACATGACCAAGGGCCTGGTGGACCGCTTCCGCTCGCTGCCGATGGCCCGCTCGGCGGTGCTGGTCGGCCGCACCCTCGCGGACCTGTGCCAGACCGCGTTCACCGTGGTCGTGCTGGCGCTGGTCGCACTGGCGGTCGGCTGGCGGATCCACGACGGGGTGCTCAACGCGCTCGGCGCCTTCGGCCTGCTGCTCCTGCTCGGCTACGCCTTCTCCTGGATCGGTGCGCTGATCGGACTGTCGGTGCGCAGCCCCGAGGCGGCCACCTCGGCCGGGCTGATCTGGCTGTTCCCGCTGACCTTCGTGTCCAACGCCTTCGTGCCGGTGAGCTCGATGCCGGACTGGCTGCAGGGCGTCGCGTACTGGAACCCGTTCAGCGCGACGGTTCAGGCCTGCCGGGACCTCTTCGGCAACCAGGTCGGGCCGGTGGACAGCGCCTGGCCGATGCAGCACGCGGCGCTGGTGTCGGTGCTGTGGTCACTGGCGATCACGGCGGCGTTCTCCTGGCTGTCGGTGCGCAAGTACCGCTCGGCCGTGGGGTGAGTGCCCTGCTGGGCTGAGCGCCCTACTGGGCTGAGCGCCCTACTGGGCTGAGTGCCCTGCTGGGCTGAGCGCCCGGATGGGGTGAAACGTCACTGCGGGAAACACCCGAGGGCGGCCGTGGAGTCCTTCCGGAGCTCCGCGGCCGCCCTCGGCGGTGTTCGGGGGCCGGGTCAGCCGGCGTGCGGCACGACCTTGACGATCTTCACCATGGCCGGCTTGCCGTTCGGCAGCTCGTAGGTGGCCTCGTCGCCGATCTTCTTGCCGTCGATCGCGCGGCCCAGCGGCGACTGCGGGGAGTAGACGTCCAGGTCGTCGGCGCCCGCCACCTCGCGCGAGGCGAGCAGGAACTCCATGAGGTCGTCCTCGTCGCCGTCGAAGGCGACCGTGACGACCATGCCCGGGGCCACCACGCCGGAGTCGGCGGGGGCCTCACCGACCTTGGCGCGCTCCAGCAGCTGGGTCAGCTGGCGGATGCGCAGCTCGTACTTGCCCTGCTCCTCCTTCGCCGCGTGGTAGCCGGCGTTCTCCTTGAGGTCGCCCTCCTCGCGCGCCGCCTCGATCTTCTGGGCGATCTCGATGCGCCAGGGCCCGGTCAGGTGATCCAGCTCGGCCTTGAGCTGGTCGTAGCCGGCCTGAGTGAGCCAGGTCACGTTCTCACTGGTCTGGGTCACGGGTGCTCCTCGTAGGTGCTGGGGCTGTGCTGAGGGTGTGAGTCGTCAGCAGGGTCGTCGGTGATAACGGTCGTAACTACAAAGCAACGCCCGCTCCCGTACCATCCGGTGCGGAAGGGGCGAAACCACGAGCCTAACAAGTCCTGCCGACAAGCGGGAGAGGCGTTGTCGTGGCATTGACGGTGGCGTTGCGCCACGGTGTACGGGGACCGGGAGCGGGACTTCCTACGGATGCCCGTTCTGCCGGGCGAGTATGCGTCCCCGGGCGGTTCCGGGCCCGCTTCCCGTCCGTGTTCCGTCCGCTTTCCGTCCGCTTTCCGTCCCCGTTCCGGGCGTGTCCCGGGCGTGTCCGGTCCGCTCGTCGGCTACTTCGCCGGGGTGCAGCCCAGCAGTTCGGCGGTGGTGCCGCGGGCGGTGGTGCGCAGGGTGACGGTGGCGTCGTAGCTCGACCCGGCCGCAGGGACCGGGAAGTCGGCCACCCCGACCACCGCGTGGTCGTCGCTCTGCGAACGGACCGTGCAGCTGCCGGCGGTACCGTCGCTCTTGCTCACGGACAGGTGCAGCTGCACCTCGGAGTCGGAGAGCACCTGGAAGGTCGGCACCGAGCCGTTGATCTTCGACTCCCGCAGCAGGTACGAGCCGCCGAGCCAGGCGATCAGCCCCAGTCCGAGCACACCGCAGACCGCGCCGACCACCTTGAGGCGGCGGTCCGACTCGCCGTCGCCGCGCCGGCCGTAGCGTCCCTCGGGCAACTGCGTGGCGGTGCTCTGTGCCGTCATCGGACTCCGTCCTCTCCTAGGGAGGGGCCGCGCGGGCGGTGCAGGGGAATGCGACGGTCCTCCAGTCCGTCACTATAGGAGGGGCGCGCCCGCGGCCGGTCCGGCGGGGGCGGGGCTCGGCCTCGCCGGGGACCGGCGCCGCAGGCCGGCCTTGCGGCGACGCGGTCCCGAAGTGAGCGGTTCGTACGGTGGGCAGACCCGACTTCGCGGAACGCCCGATGATGTGGAAGGAACGCAAGGCGTTGACTGAGCAGTTGCGACTGATGGCGGTGCACGCCCACCCGGACGACGAGTCCAGCAAGGGCGCGGCCACCATGGCCATGTACGTCGAGCAGGGTGTGGACGTGCTCGTGGCCACCTGCACGGGGGGCGAGCGCGGGTCGGTTCTCAACCCCAAGCTGCAGGGGGACCCGTACATCGAGGAGAACATCCACGAGGTGCGCCGCAAGGAGATGGACGAGGCGCGGGCCATCCTCGGCGTCAAGCAGGCCTGGCTGGGCTTCGTCGACTCCGGCCTGCCGGAGGGCGACCCGCTGCCCCCGCTGCCCGAGGGCTGCTTCGCCCTGGAGGACGTCAAGGAGGCGGCCGAGCCGCTGGTCCGGCTCATCCGCGAGTTCAAGCCGCAGGTCATCACGACCTACGACGAGAACGGCGGCTACCCGCACCCGGACCACATCATGACCCACAAGATCACCATGCTGGCCTTCGACGCCGCGGGCGACCCGGACGCCTACCCCGAGGCCGGCGAGCCCTGGCAGCCGCTCAAGCTCTACTACAACCACGGCTTCCCGATGGGCCGCATCCGCGCGCTGCACCAGTACCTCACCGAGCACGGCCACGACTCCCCGTACGGCGAGTGGATCGCCGGCTGGGAGAAGAGCGGCCGCAAGGAGCGCGAGATCACCACCCGGGTCCGCTGCGACGACTGGTTCGAGACCCGCGACCGCGCGCTGATCGCCCACGCCACCCAGATCGACCCGGACGGCCCGTGGTTCCGCGTCCCGCTGGAGGTCCAGCGCGAGGTCTGGCCCACCGAGGACTACGAGCTCGCCCGTACCCTGATTGACGTGGACCTCCCGGAGGACGACCTGTTCGCCGGGCTGCGCACTCCCAGCCTGGTGGCCGAGGCCGCCGACACGCGCGACTGACCCACCCCCGACGGCCCGGCTCGGCGTGAGCCGGGCCACCATAGAGATATGAGTGCCCCCGTGAACCTCATCCACCTCGCCGCCGACCTCGCCGTCGACGACGCCAAGGTCACCCCCGGTCTCCTGGGCTTCGTCGTCTTCGCCGCCCTCGGCGTGGCGACGTGGTTCCTGGCCAAGTCGATGAACCGGCAGTTCAAGAAGGTCGACTTCACGGAGGAGCCGGAAGCCCCGAAGGAGTGACCCACCCCGCCCGGTGGGTGAGGCCGTGACGACCGCCGGGACGGCTTCGGGGAAGCCGTCCCGGCGGGCCGTGCGCCTTCGTAGGATCTCGAACCATGACGTGGTCGTGGCACACCTTGGCGCGCAGAGCGGGGTACGGTCTGGCCGCGACGGGGGTGATGGCGGCCGCGATGACCGGGCTGGGGGACCCGGGACCGCTGGTCGCCGGCTCCGGGGCGACGGCGGTGATCGCCGGGCTGTTCCCGGTGCTGTGGGCCCCGGGGAGGATTCGCGTGGTCGGCCCGTCGGTGCTGACCGCCTGCCTGGTGTCGCTGCTGGTGACCATCTGCTACCGGGGCCCGGTGTCCGACCGCACCGAGTCCTGGTGGCTGCTGGAGACGCTCGCGTTGCTCGGCCCGGTCATCCCTGCGGTGCGCAGGCCTCCGGCGCTGACCGCGCTGGGGTACGGCGGGTTACTGGTCCTCGCGGCGGCGTCGGTGCCACTGCGGGTCGGCATCTGGGCCGTCCCACCGGCCCCGCCCGGGGCGACGGTCAAGCTCTGCCTGAACTCGGCCCTGCTGACCTGCGCGGTGGTGGGGGTCGGCTGCTACCTGCGCGCGCTGGACACGCGGGCCCGGAGGGCGGTGGCGGCCGAGCGACGGGCACAGCGCCTGGATCTCGCCCGTGACCTGCATGACTTTGCCGCGCACGACGTCACCGGGGTGGTCGTACTGGCCCAGGCCGCACAGGTGCTGGCCCAGGAAGACCCCCAGCAGGTGGTCCGGTTGTTGGCGGGAATCGAGGCGGCGGGCCGACAGGCTCTGGTCACCATGGACCGGACCGTGCAGGTCTTTGCAGCGGACGATGACGACCCGCGGCCGAGGGGGCGGTTCGGGGCGTCCCACCCGGCGAAGCGGGGAGTGCCGGACAGGCGCAGCCACAAGCGTGACCTCAGCGAACTGCCGGCACTGGCAGACCGGTTCACTCGCAGCGGCTCCGCCCGGGTGCGGCTGGTGGCCCCGGTGGACGGTGATGTGGCGGCGGTGCCGCCGGCGATCAGCAGTCTCGGTTACCGGGTGGTGGTGGAGGCGCTGACCAATGTCCGTCGGCATGCGCCTACGGCTCGCGAGGTGGAGGTCGTCGTCGGTCCGGTTCGCGACGCCGGTCGGAGGGCCCTGCGGATCGTGGTCATCGACGACGGGGTACCGGGGAGTGACGTCGACGTGGAAGGCTCAGGCGGCGGGCTGGGTGGGGACGAGCGAGAGGGCGGCGGCTTCGGGCTCGCGGCCTTACGGGAACGGGTGGAAGCGGCCGGTGGCGACCTGGTGGCTGAGCCGGGGCCGGAGGGCGGCTGGCGGGTCGTGGCGCTTCTGCCGACGGAGGGCGTGGCGGGGCTCGGGGACTGATCGGCTCGGACAGCGGATTCGGGCTGTTCGGTCAATCCAGCATGTTCGGCCGATTCGGTGGCCCGCTCAGTTGACCTGCCGGACGTATGGGCCGATCGGCCGATGGCGGCGGGGTGTGATTCGGGCGAGGATGGCGGCACGGCGGCCAGGAACATGATTTCCGGGGCCGTCATGCCGGACGGGTCTCGATCGGGGGGTCAGCTTGTGATTCGCATTGCCATGTCCGCCGAGGATTTGGGTCGCGTACGAATTACTGAAACTGTCGACCAGGAGGTGGAGGCGGTGCTCGCTTTGGAGGCATGGCGGGCCGGCGGTGAGTTTTTTCGGCCGTGGCAGAAGGCTGTCCGCGGACGGCTGGCGCGGCAGCCGGTGCTGGCCGAGCGGTTGGGTCGCCTTTCGGGAGCGAGCGGGGCCTTTCGGGATGTTCTGCGGACGTGGGCGAATGGCCGAATCGTGCCATCCGGGCGGAGCGTTCGGATGGCGCTGTCGCACACCGAACTCACCGAGACGGTTCGGGAGTTCCATCGACTGGCGGTGATGCCCTGCTGGGCCGACGTCCGGGACGGGCTGGAGGCCGAGCGGGACAACTGCCGTCAGATCATCGGCAGCAGAGGCGTGGATGCGCTGCTCGGCACACTGCATCCACAGATTCGTTGGAGCACCCAGGTGTTGGAGGTTCCTGCCGAACAGGACATCGAGCTTTCCCTCGATGGATTGGGACTGCGGCTGGCGCCGTCGCTGTTCCTGCAACGCGCCGGGGTGCTGCTGCGCTCTCGGCGGGACGAGCCCGACGAGGCGCCGACCCTTTTCTTCGCGATGCGCCCCGACCGGATCGGCGCCCCCGCGCTGGCCGGTGCACCGGAGGTGACGGTGCCCGCCGCATGCGGTGGGCAGAAGCCGCTGGTCGCTCTGGTCGGTCGGACTCGGGCGGCGGTCCTGCAGGAGGTGTTGGAGGGCTGCACCACTGGCGAGTTGGCCGACCGGATCGGGGTGAGCGCCTCAGCTGTCAGCCAGCACACCACCGTGCTGCGGGCGGCTGGGCTGATCGACACCCGGCGTAGCGGCAACGGGGTACTGCACACCGTCACTCCGTTGGGGCGACTGCTGTTGCGCGGCGAGACCCGGCCCGGCGGGATGGGGCGATGTCCGAGCGGCGCGGCGCCGCGACGGCCGGAGGGGCGTAGGCGGGCGCTGCGGTGAGGCCAGGCGAAGGCGTCGTCCGTCAGCCGCGTTCGGTCAGGCCCGACTCCCAGGCCCAGGTGGCGATGCCCACTCGGTTCCGTGCCTTCAACTTGCGCTGGAGATTGGCCAGATGGGTCTTGACCGTGCTCAGCGAGATGAACAGCTCCGCGCCGATGTCGGCGTTGGTCAGTCCCTCTGCGACCAGGACGGCGATCTCCTCCTCGCGGGTCGTCAGCGGTTCGATCGGGGAGCGGTCGACCCGGCGCGGGCCGGTGAAGTGGCGCAGTAGTCGGGCGGTGATCTGCGGGCTGATCAGCGAGTCGCCGGCTGCGGCCGAGCGGATCGCCTCGGCCAGCAGTGCAGGCCCGGAGTGTTTGAGCAGGAAGCCGCAGGCGCCGTTTCGCAGCGCCGTGTGCACGTACTCGTCGAGGTCGAAGGTGGTCACCACGACGACCCTCACCTCGGGGGCGATGCCGGCCAGTCGCCGGGTGACTTCGAGCCCATCCAGTTCTGGCATCCGGACGTCGACCAGAAGAACGTCCGGTCGTAGGGTGCGGACCGCTTCGAGGGCGGCCAGACCGTCGGCCGCCTCGGCCACGACCTCGATGTCGGGCTGAGCGGCAAGGATGTGCCGGAACCCCTGGCGGACGCTCGCCTGGTCGTCCGCGATCACGACGCGCGTTTTCATGAGAGTCATGATCGCACGGGTTTTCGGGGAGTCCGAAGCGAAGGCCGGGATTCCGCCAGGTATGCACCGGATTCAGTTCCTGCTTAACACGGTTGTCACGTGGCGGGTGGGCCGGGAAGGATGGTTCCTGGCAGAACCGAACGCCGGGGAGGCGCCGATTGTTCGAAATTTCCGGCGAAAACCGGAATGGTATTCACGGAATTCGAAGATGGGGGGTGGCGGCGTGGATGCGAAATACGAGTCCTATGCGATAGCCGACCCGGTGTGGTACGACGCTCTGGATCGGTGCGACGACCGCGACTCCCGGTTCGCTCCGGGCGGGAGCTCGCTCCCGAAGGGTTGGTGCAGCCGCACCCAGGGCGTGTGGGAGGTCCTGACACCACCCGGCGGGTCGGCACTACCGGCGCAGGGCTGGAAGGTTCACATCAGTGCCACGCCGGACTCGGCAGGGGAAACGATCGAGACCGCGTGGCGTGTCTGTCGTCGACTCGGGCTGCCGTGGAAGTACCTGCGCAGCCGGCTGGTGGTCGCTGTGGTGAATGCCAAGTACGCCGACCGGTCCGCGAGTGGTAAGGCGGTGACCGTCTACCCTCGGACGGTCGAGGAGTTGGGGACCGTTCTCGCCGAACTG
Organism: Kitasatospora sp. NPDC101157; assembly: GCF_044768255.1. NCBI lineage: Bacteria > Bacillati > Actinomycetota > Actinomycetes > Kitasatosporales > Streptomycetaceae > Kitasatospora > Kitasatospora sp. NPDC101157. Next base: position 313,285 of record NZ_JBIWPL010000001.1, read on the forward strand.
GAGGCGGAACTGGCGGGCCGCCCCGGGCCGTACGTCCTGTCCGACCTGCGCTGGAACCAAGGCCCGGTGTCGGTCCGTTACGGGGGTTTCGCCCTGATGTGGTGCGAGCTGCCGGACGGCAGCAGGGTACCTGCGGTGAAGGACCCGGAGGGGCGGCTGGTCCCGGACGCGCGGCGTCCGCGCTTCACCGTTCCGGAGTGGGCCGAGATCCCGGACTTCCTGGGTGAACTGATCGCCGCAGCCGGCGCCCGCACCGGGGCGACGCTGGGAGGCTACCGGGTGGTTCGGGCACTGCACTTCTCCAACGCCGGTGGGGTCTACCTCGCCGAGGACGAAGACGGTCGACCGGTCGTCATCAAGGAAGCCCGCCCGCACGCCGGCCTCGACGCTTCGGGGACGGACGCGGTAGCTCGCCTGTTGGTCGAGCGGGATGTCCTGGAGAAGGTCGGCCGCCTGCCGTTCGCACCGACACTGATCGAGTACTTCACCGCGTGGGAGCACCACTACCTGGCGATGGAGTACATCCCTGGTGAGACCTTCAGTGCCTGGCTGGGCCGGGAGTACCCGCTCACCCGGCACCGCCCGGACGCCCGGGTCCGGGCCGGTTTCGCCGGTCTCGCCGTGGCGCGGCTGGCGCAGGTCGAGGAGTGCGTGGCGGCGCTGCACCGCGAAGGGGTGGCCTTCGGCGACCTCCACCACCGAAACATCATGATCCGTCCGGACGGCACCATCGCACTGATCGACTTCGAGCTCGCGACTGCGCTGGACACTCCGAGACGGGCCACTCTGGGCGCCCCGGGCTTCATGGACGGCGCCATCGTCGACGCCCGCGAGGCCGACCTGTTCGCACTCGGCTGCTGCCAGCTCGCTGCCCTGGTCTCGTTGACGGCGCTGACCAGGCGCAATCCGGCGGTGGTCAGCCGGCTTCTGGACCTTGCCCGGGAAGACTTCCCCACGCTGCCCAACGGCTTCACCGAGCGGATGATCGAGCGGCTGGCTCTCTCCCCTGCCCTGCGGCCGTACCTCGTGGGGCGATCCATCGATGAGGTCCGGTCGAGGACCGGCACCCCGTCGGCACTCAACGCCGCCACCTTGTTGCGCGGCATCGACCGCGCGGCCACTCCCGGGCGCGAGGATCGCCTCCACCCCGGCGACGTGGCAGGGCTGCGTCCCGGTGGCGCGCTCGGGCTGGCGTACGGCTCGGCCGGCGTGTTGCTCGCCCGGCATCTGGCGGGTGCCGCGGTGGACGAAGCGCAGCTCGGCTGGCTCGCCGCCGCCGCCCGGCGGGCCCCGATCGACACCCCCGTGGGGCTGTACGAGGGACTGGCCGGAACCTGCTGGCTGTTCCATCAGCTCGGCCACCCGGACGCCCCGAGCCTCGTGGACCGGCTGTTGACCGGCCCACTGCCGGAGTCACCCGGCTTGTACGGCGGCCTGACGGGTGTCGCCCACCTGCTGTTGGAGGTCGGTGCCACCGACGAGGCGCTCGGATTGGCTGCCAAGGCCGCTGGGCGGATCGGCGAGGCGGGACTGCTGGACCGCCCCGGCCTGCTGCGCGGCTGGTCCGGACCGGCAGTGCTGTTCGCCCGATGCGCGCGGTTCACCGGCGATGCGGCCTGGGCGGAGGCTGCCGAGAGTGCTGTTCGATGCGATCTGCGGCACGGCCGCATGGTCGGCGACATGCTGCAGACGCACAGCTCGGGCCGGCTGCTGCCCTACCTGGCGGAGGGCTCGGGCGGGGTGGCGCTGGCCGCCTTGGCACTGCCTGCCGTGCAGGCCGAGGCGCTGGGCGTCGATCGGCTACTCGAAGCCGTGGCCCGGGCCGGTGCGGTCCGCGTCGTGGTTCAGGGTGGGCTGTTCAACGGCAGAGCCGGGCTCGCCTATGTCCTCTCGTGCATCGCCCGCCGAGTGCCGGGCTGGCAGGCCGAGGTGACCGAGCAACTCCGCTTGCTGGAGATGCACTTGGCGCCGTATGAGGACGGACACGTGCTGCACGGGGACCAACTGGTCCGGCTGTCGACCGACCTGGCCACCGGCTCCGCCGGCGCCTTGCTGGCGCTGGAAGCCGCTAAGAGCCCCGGGCGTCACCTGCTGCCCGGCGCCCACCCCTCCAGCGGGTGGATGCCGGAGCGGGCCGGGCCCGGTACCGGAACCCGACGAGACGGTGGAAGGAGGTGACTGGAAGTGGCCGAGGTTCTCGCGCTGCAGGAGCTCGACGAGGAGATCGTCGTCGACGCCCCGTTCAGCTCGGTCAGCATGTTCAGCTGCTGACGCCGGTCGCCCGGCGTCACGTCCCGACGAGCGAGTGAGGGAGGTGACTCGAAATGGCCAACGTTCTCGCGCTGCAGGAGCTCGACGAGGAGATCGTCGTCGACGCCCCGTTCAGTTCGCTGAGCTACTGGAGCTGCTGACGCCGGTTGCCCGGTAGGTGACCGGCGTGACGAGTCCGAGAGGGGGTGACTGGAAATGGCCGAGGTTCTCGCGCTGCAGGAGCTCGACGAGGAGATCGTCGTCGACGCCCCGCTCAGCTCGTACAGCCTGTTCAACTGCTGACCTGTGTGGTCCGGCAGTACCGGGTGAAGGGAGGGGAAGGCCGCGGTGCATGCGGCCTTCCCCAACTCTTCATCCTATTAACCGTTTTGGGGTGAGATAACCGTGATCGTGACATCGGAGTCCATTTCTCGCCGGAGCGGCCAGCTCGGCGGGCTGCGCCTCAGCGTCGCCGAAGTGCGGGCGTACCCCGGGCGGGTCATCGGCGTTGCGGTCGCCTGCGCGCTGACCGCGACCGGGGTGGGCGCCTGCTTGGTGCTGCTTGCGGCTGTGAGCAGCCCGTCCTACCCCGAAGGTTCCGCGGCCGCCGTGGCGGCCCGCGATGCGCAGAACCTGCTGGGCCTACTGCTCTCGATGCTGTTGATGTCGGCGGTGCTGGTGACCGGCTCCACTGTCGCGCTCTGGACCAACCAGCGGCTTGGGCAGTTCGCCGTGCTTCGGGCCCTCGGGGTGACGGCGGGTCGGCTGCGGACGCTGGTTGCCATGGACGTCGCGCTGGTTGCGCTCGGTCCGTCCGCTGTGGCCGCTGCAGCCGGGATGGCACCGGCAGCCGGGCTCGGGCGGCGGCTGCTGATCGACCGCGAGTTGTTCCCCGCCGAGGTCGAGCTGCCGTCCGCAGGGCTGACCCTGGCGATTGCACTCGGCGCGTGCCTGGGCACCTGCGGGGTGGCGGTCCTGGCCGCGCTGGCCAGCGTGCTCGCGGCCGGGCGGGTCCAGCCGATCGACTTGCTCAAGGACCAGTCCCTGGCCCTCGCTCCGCCGCGTCGGAACCGGGCCCGACTGGCGGCGGGCGTTGCCATGGCGCTCCTGCTCTGCGGGCCGATCATCGCCCTGGCGGTCGTCGGGGACATGCCCGGGGTGTACCGCGCCGCCCTGGTGTCGGCGCTCGCGTTGACCGTCATCCCCACCCTCGCGGTGCTGGCGCCCTGGTTCGTGCCGCTTCTCACCGGCCCGTGCTGCGTCGTGCTGCGGCTGGTGGACCGCAAGGCCGGGCGGATCGCCGCTGCGGGGCTGCGGGCCGCACCCGCCCGAACGGCCGCGATCGCGGTGCCCGTCCTGCTGGCCGTCGGGACCGTGGTCTGCCTGCTCGGTTCCGGGGCCACCATGGGCGCCGCCGTGCAGCAACAGACCGAACAGGCGCTTCGTGCCGACGCAGTGGTGACCGCGGAACCGGGCCACCGGCTGCCTGCGCAGCCAGCCGGACTGCCCGGTAGCGCGGTCGCTCCGGTCGCCACCGAGGTGACCGCGCCACCCGGTTTCTACGACAACAAGCCCCGGCCCGTCCGTGCCTGGGGCGCCGACGGCGCGGCCCTGCAGACGGTCCTGGACCTGGACGAACAACAGGGCGGACTGGCGGGGTTGGCGGACGGGACCTTTGCTGTCGGAGCCACCCAAGCAGCCTCGCACGACTGGAAGGTCGGCCAGAGCGTCACCCTCACGCTCGCCGACGGACATCCGGCGCAGCTGCGGTTGGTCGCCGTCTACCGCCGCGACCTGGCCTTTCCCTCCTTCGTCCTGCCCAGTGCCCTGGCCCTGGCGCACACCCCGGCCCCGTATGCCGACCGGGTCCTGCTGCACGGCGATCCGGGGGCCTGGCCGCTCCAACCCGGTCAGCGGATCGCCGACCGGGACGACTACCTGGCCCACCTGCGGCCGCGTAGCGTTCAGGACGACATGGCGTCCCGGCTGATCGTCGCGGTCGTGGCGGGCTACGCGCTGCTCGCCCTCGCCAATACGTGTGCCCTGGCTCAGCGTGACCGCCGGGCTCAGCGAGCGCACCTGAGGGCGCTCGGCCTCGGCAGGCGGCAGCTGCTGCGGTGCGTGGCGTACGAGGTGCTGGCCGCGGCGTTGGTGGGGGTGGTGCTGGCGGTCGCCACGGCGGGGATCTGCCTGCTGCCGCTGGCTCGGGCGGTCGGCCAGGGTCCGCTGCCCGCCCTGGACGTGCCGTGGACGGCGGGCGTGCTGCTCGCAGTTCTGGTTGCCACGGTCGGCCCGGCGACGCTCGCGGCACGTCCGCTACGGGGCATCCGCCGGCAGTTCGCGGCAGGCTCAACGTGAGCGGGGAGAGCGGCCGGGCCCTGGGCCGGTCGTTCTGGCTGCTGTACGGCGGTGAGTCGGCATCGGCTCTGGGCACTGCCGCCTCGGTCGTCGCCCTGCCCGTGGTAGCCCTGCGGACCAGTGGTGACATTCGGCTGGCCGGGCTGGCCGGGACGGCGCTCTCGGTCGGCGTGCTGCTCGCTCGGCTGCCGGCCGGGGCCGTCGCGGACCGGTGCGAGCGCCGGACCTTCCTGCTGATCTGTGACCTGTCCGGGGCAGCGGTGCTGGCTGCCCTGGCGCTGCTGGCCTCCGGTGGTGCGGTCACGCTGTGGGCAGTCCTGACCGCCGGGTTGCTGCTCGGCGCGGTTGGCAGCGCCCTGGCGCCCGCCGAGAACGTGGTCGTGCGTTCCTTCGTCCGGCCCGAACAGCTGCCCCGAGCGCTCGCACTGTTGCAGACCAGGGCTGCCATCGCGACCATTGCCGGCCCGTTGGTCGGCGGCGCATTGTTGGCCGTCCACCCGGCCTGGGTGTTCGCCGGCGACGCCGGCAGCTACCTGGCGGCAGCCTGTTGCACGGCACTGCTGCCGCGGGGCGTGGGTGACCGTTCCGAGGCCGGCTCGGCCAGGCCGGGGCTGTGGGCCACGCTGGCCGAAGGCGTTCGGTTCGTCTGGCAGGTGCCCTTCCTGCGGTACGCGGCGGTCAACGCGGCCGTCCTCAACCTGGTGTTCAACGGCCTGCTGATCGTGGTGGTTGCCGCAGGAGGGGATGTGCTGGGCGTCGGAGTGCTGACTGCCGCACTCGGCACTGGCGGGCTGGCCGGATCGGTGCTCGCGCCCGCACTGGCCCGTTGGCTGCCACCAGCCCGCGGCATCGCTCTGGGCACGGCTGTGGTTGCGCTCGTGCTGCCCGGCTTCGCGGTGACCCGGGGGCACTGGGTGGCCGTCCTGCCGCTCGGTATCGCGGCGGCGGCCGGGCCTGTGGTCACCGTACTGATCGGGGTGGCCCAGATGGACATCACTCCACCGCGCTTGCAGGGCCGGGTGCACAGCGGAATCGGTTTCCTCGCGCAGCTGGTCGCGCCCGCAGGGCCGGTCCTCGCGGGCCTGAGCGCCCACACGATCGGGCTCACCGGCACGGTGGCCGGTGCGACGGCGGTCGTGATGGTCCTGGCCATGGTCGGTCTGGTCATCACGGCAGGTGGCACGAGTGGGCGGTCCTGCTCGGCCGATCCCCTTCGGGAACGACGGAACGACGACGCTGCGGAGGAAGCCGTTCGTGGCCGAACATGACGACGTGACGCAAGTCCCGGAACCGGCGGACCCGTACCGCTGGCTGGAGGATGCGGATGCCCCACGGGTCAGGGCCTGGCTCGCCGCCCAACGACGCCTGCTGGAGGGCCGCCCGCATCGGGGGGACGAACCGGCCTGGGCGGCCCTACTCGACCAGGTCGAACGAGAGGCGCCGGCCCGTATGCCCACCCCGCCCGCCGAGGCCGGCGGTTCGCTCTTCCGGCACGAGCGTGGTCCCGACGGCGACCGCCTGACCGTCCGACACCTTGATGGCACCCGACACTCGCTGATCGAGGCTGCCGACCGGCACGGAGATCGGATCGCGGACTGGCTCCCCGAGCCGGGCGGCCGATTCGTCGTCGCCCAACTGCACCGTGACGGCGGGGAGAACGGTGGTCTGCGCTTGCTGCCCACCGGTCCCGACGGGAGGCCCGGCGACGTGCCCGACGCGGCGCCGTACGCGACCCTCGCATTCACCGGGGATGCCCTGGTGTACACCGCCGGTACCCGGACCGAGCACAGCCTGGCGGCCCGTGACCTGGCTGACGGCACCACCCGCAGACTCACGCTGCCGGTGTCCGGTCCGGTCCGGCTCACCTTGCACGGTGGTCCCGGTGGCTTCCTGCTGCTACGCACCCGCCCTCAGCCGTCGGGGCCCGTACGCTGGTGGGCCACCCGGTGGACCGGCCGAACGGTGCTCGACTGGCAGCTGCTGGACCTGTCCCAGTGGCGGGTCACCGCCCTGGACGTGAACGAGACCGTCTGTTTCCTTGCCGCCGACCGACTGCTTGTGCTCGACCTGGCCGAGGTGGCCCGGGGCTCGGCAGACCGACCTACGGCCGCGGGGAGTAGCGCTGTCGACCGAGGCCCCGGCCAGATCACGGCTCTGCGGGTGCTCGGCCCCGGCCCGATACCTCGGCTGGCGGTGCTCCGCCGTGTGGGCACGGCCCACCGGCTCGACCTGCACCGACCTGGCGAGGCGCCGGACGACGCCACTGCTCTGCACTGGCCGGCCCGATTGCGCCTCGGCGCAGGCCCGTTCGACTCGCACGGACGGGTCGGCGGAGCCGTCTGGCTGCTCGCCGACGACCCCCGGTACGGCACCTGGACCAGGCGTCTCGACGGAGCCGGCCCGATCGTGTTGCCCGAGCGGCGGGCGAAGCTGCGGACGCTCACCGCAGCCGGCCTGGACGGTACACCGGTCCCCGTGACGGTCTGTGATCCCCAGCCACAGCACTGGAACCGACCCGTGCCCACCCTGCTCACCGTCTACGGCGGTTTCGGCATCGCATTGGAACCCAGCTGGGACCCGGCCCTGGAGGCCTGGCTGCGCGCCGGTGGCCGGATCGCCTGGGTTCACGCGCGGGGTGGTGGTGAATTCGGCCCCGCCTGGGCGGCCGCCGGGCGCGGCGCGGGCAAGAACGCCACCGTCGACGACTTCCGTGCCGCCGCCGCGATGCTGGTCGAGCGAGGCGAGGCCTCGGCCGGGCAGATCGGCGCGATCGCCGCGAGCAATGGTGCGCTGGTGATCGCTGCCACGATCACCCGGGAGCCCGGGCTGCTCGCCGCCGCCGTCTGTGTGGCTCCGCTCACCGATCTGGCCCGCTATCAGGTCGGTGGCCTCGGTCGGCTCTGGACCGCGGAGTACGGCGATCCGACTGATCCGCGTGCGCTGCGGGAACTACTCGACTACTCGCCGTACCACCAGGTCGTGGTCGGCACGGATTATCCGGCCGTGCTGTTCGCCACGGGAGCGGGCGACGCGCGAGTGCCGCCCTGGCATGCCTGGAAACTGTGTGCCGCCCTCGGCCGGGCCAACTCCGGCGAGTCGCCCATCCTGCTCGACCATCACGACGGCGGCGGACATCAGGGCCGTCCGGCGGCCGCCGGACGGGAACTGGCGGCCCGCTCGCTCGCGCTGCTGGGCGCCGCCACCGGCCTGAGAGCACCGACCGGCCCGACCGGACAGCAGCCCTGAAGTCGCCCGTGCCCAGCCGAGGAGAGCACCGCCATGACCGAAACCCCCTCCCGCCCCGGAGGCAGCCCCCGGACTGCCGCCACCCCTGCCGCGGTGGCCGTCGACCTGACCAAAGTGCACGGGACCGGAGATGCCCGGGTAGCGGCACTGGAACGGGTCTCGGTGGCTTTCCGGACCGGTGAGTTCGCGGCGATCATGGGCCCGTCCGGCTCCGGCAAGTCCACCCTGCTGCATTGCCTGGCCGGCCTGGAGTCATGCACCTCGGGTACGGTCCGGATCGGCGACGCCGACCTCACCCGGCTCACCGACCGTCGGCTCACCAAGCTCCGCCGTGACCACCTGGGCTTCGTCTTCCAGTCGTTCCACCTGATCCCCACCCTGACGGTGTTGGAGAACATCACCCTGCCGCTCGTCCTGGCCGGCCGCACCCCCGACCGGCAATGGCTGAGCACCGTGATCGACGCCGCCGGCCTCGGCCCGCGCCTGGCGCACCGCCCGGCCCAACTCTCCGGGGGCCAGCAGCAGCGAGTCGCCTGCGCTCGGGCATTGGCCGGCCGACCGCGGGTCGTCTTCGCCGACGAGCCGACCGGCAACCTGGACTCCCGCTCAGCCGCCGAGATCCTCCACCTGCTGCGTCGTTGTGTCCGTGAGCTCGGTCAGACCATCGTGATGGTCACCCACGACCCCATCGCGGCCGGCTACGCGGACCGGGTGGTCTTCCTCGCCGACGGCCGGATCGTCGACGAACTCGCCCCACCCACTCCCGACCAGGTGCTCCAGCGGATGCACACGTTCGACACCAACCTGGGAATCAGCCACTGGTCCGGGCCGTAGCCCCGGATGCGTGAGGACGAGGGCATGCCGAGCCGTCTCGGGGACGCGACATTGCCGTACCTGCTGCAGCATGCCGAGAATCCGGTCGACGCCGTTGGCCCGGGGACGTACCCCGCGTACATCCCCGGGGCGACGCGCCGGGCCGAGGCCACTGAATACGATCTCCGCATGGAAGCGGTACTCCAGCGTCTCTCGACGTCGAAGCGTGTGACCTGGTTGACGGCAAGGGCCGTGGTGCCGGCCACCGCCTGCCGACTTCGCCGGAACCTCCGCCACCCCCGCGGCCCCCGCACCGGACACCGAGCCCGCCCCGGACCCGCGTCCCACCGCGGACCCGAGTCCCCTCGCGGGGATCACCGACCGGGAGCGTGAGGTGCTGGCGCTGGTCGGACAGGGACTGTCGAACGGTGAGATAGCCGAGCGGCTGGTGATCAGCGCGGCGACGGCGAAGACGCATGTCGCGCGTCTGTTCGCCAAGCTCGAAGCCCGGGACCGCGTCCACCTGGCGATCATCGCCTTCGAGGCCGGACTCACGCTGCCGACGCCAACCGCGCCCCGGCCGAGCCGGACAGCCTCGCCGGATTCCCATCGGCACTGACGGACCCGGTCGGCGGAGTTGAGGATGGCGTAGGTCGACGGCCCGGATCGTGCGACGATGCCGGTATGAACCGACTCGCCAACGCGACGTCGCCGTACCTCCTCCAGCACGCTTCCAACCCGGTGGATTGGTGGCCATGGGGAGAGGAGGCGATCAATGAAGCCAAGCGGCGGGACGTGCCCATTCTCTTGAGTGTGGGCTATGCGTCCTGCCACTTAGGCTTCTGCTGATTCACTGGTGTCATGTGATGGCCCACGAAAGCTTCGAGGACGCCGGGCTCGCCGGGTACCTGAACGAACGGTTCGTCGCGGTCAAGGTGGACCGGGAGGAGCGGCCGGACGTCGACGCGGTGTACATGGAGGCCGTACAGGCGGCGACCGGGCAGGGCGGCTGGCCGATGACGGTCTTCCTCACGCCGGAGAAGGAGCCGTTCTACTTCGGCACCTACTTCCCGCCGCAGCCCCGGCACGGGATGCCGTCCTTCCGGCAGGTGCTGGAGGGCGTGGACGCGGCCTGGCGGGACCGGCGGCAGGAGGTCGGGGAGGTCGCCGGGCGGATCCGGGCCGACCTGGTCGAGCGGGCCGCCGTCTACTCGGCCGGTGCCCACCACCCGCCGGGCGACGCCGACCTGCACCAGGCGCTGGTCGCGCTCAGCCGGGAGTTCGACCAGACCCGCGGCGGCTTCGGCGGGGCGCCCAAGTTCCCGCCGGCCATGGTGGTCGAGTTCCTGCTGCGCCACCACGCCCGGACCGGTTCGGAGGCGGCGCTGGAGATGGCCGTCCGCACCGGCGAGGCGATGGCCCGCGGCGGCATCCACGACCAGCTCGGCGGCGGCTTCGCCCGGTACGCGGTGGACGCCGGCTGGGTGGTGCCGCACTTCGAGAAGATGCTGTACGACAACGCCCTGCTGCTGCGGGTCTACCTGCACCTGTGGCGGGCCACCGGCTCCGACCTCGCCCGCCGGGTCGCGCTGTCCACGGCCGACTTCCTGCTCCGCGAACTCCGCACGCCCGAGGGCGCGTTCGCCTCCGCCCTGGACGCCGACAGCCTGGACGAGGAGACCGGCTCCTCCACCGAGGGCGCCTACTACGTCTGGGAGCCTGGCCAGTTGGTCGACCTGCTCGGCCCCGCCGACGCGGCCACCGCTGCCCGGCTGTTCACCGTCACCGCCGACGGCACCTTCGAGCACGGCGCCTCCGTGCTCCAACTCCTCGCCGACCCGGAGGACTTCGCCGAGTACGAGGAGATCCGGCAGCGGATGTTCGAGGCGCGGGCGGCCCGGCCCGCGCCCGCCCGGGACGACAAGGTGGTCGCCGCCTGGAACGGCCTCGCCATCGCCGCGCTCGCCGAGACCGGCGCCCTGCTCGACCGCCCCGACCTCGTCGAGGCCGCCGAACGCGCCGCCGACCTGCTGCTCGCCGTCCACCTCACCCCCGACGGGCGGCTGCTGCGCACCTCCCGGGACGGCCGGCCCGGCACCAACGCCGGCGTCCTGGAGGACTACGCGGACACCGCCGAGGGCTTCCTCGCGCTGTACGCCGTCACCGGTGAGGCGGAGTGGCTCCAACTGGCGGGCGGACTGCTCGACACCGTGCTCAAGCACTTCACCGACGAGGCCTCCGGCGCCCTGTACGACACCGCCGACGACGCTGAGGAACTCATCCGCCGCCCCCAGGACCCGACCGACAACGCCACCCCCTCGGGCTGGACCGCCGCCGCCGGAGCCCTGCTCGGCTACGCCGCGTACACCGGCTCCGACCGACACCGCACGGCCGCCGAACGCGCCCTCGGCATCGTCGGCGCACTGGCCGGACGGGCCCCGCGGTTCATCGGCTGGGGCCTGGCCGTCGCCGAGGCGCTGCAGGACGGGCCGCGCGAGGTCGCCGTCGTCGGCCCCGCCGACGACCCGGCCACCGCCGCGCTGCGCCGAGCCGCGCTGCTGGGCACGGCGCCCGGGGCGGTGGTCGCGGTCGGCGCACCGGGGGAGGCCGCCGCCGAGGTGCCGCTGCTGGCGGACCGGCCGCTGGTCGGCGGCGCACCCGCCGCCTACGTCTGCCGGCACTTCACCTGCGAGGCGCCGACCACCGATCCCGCCGTGCTCGGTGCGCGGCTCGGGGTCGTACTCGAATAACCGTTGGCGGAAGGCCGTCGAGCGGGTCGAGGATGGGCCATGACCTGGACCCTCAGCACCTCGCTCGACGACTTCCGCAGCCGGGCGGACGCCTTCCTGGCCGCCCGCCCGGCCGAGAACACCGTCCTGATCACCATCGCCCACCGGCTCGCCGAGGCCGGGCTCGACGCGTTCGGGGAACGGCCGCCGGTCTTCGGCTGGTGGCAGGCCGAGCCGGACGGCCCGGTCGGGGGCGCCTTCCTCCGGACGCCGCCGTTCGCCCCGAGGCTCTCCACCATGCCGCAGGCCGCGGCCGCCGAACTGGCGCTCCGGCTGGCCGAAGCCGGACCCGGGTTCACCGAGGTCACCGGGGTCGGCGGGGGAGCGGAACAGGCCCGGGCCTTCGCCGAGGCCTGGACGGCCGCCACCGGCGCCGGTCAGTCCGTCCGCGTCGAGGAACGGCTCTACCGGCTCGGCGAGTTGACCGAACCGCCACGCCCGCCGGCCGGCCGCCACCGGCTCGCCGGCCCGGCCGACCGGGCACTGGCGATCCGGTGGTGGCAGGAGTTCCTGCTCGAAGTCAAGGTCCAAGCCCACGACGTGGCCCGGGCGGTGGACGACAGGATCGCGTCCGGCGGCCTCCACCTCTGGGAGGACGCCGGCACCCCCGTCGCCCTGGCCGGCAGCAGCCCGGTGCTCGCCGGGATGTCCCGCATCGGCCCCGTCTACACCCCCGCCGACCTCCGCGGCCGCGGCTACGCCAGCGCCGTGACGGCCGCCGCCTCCGCCCACGTCCTCGGACTGGGCGCCCAGGAGGTGCTGCTCTACACCGACCTCGGCAACCCGACCAGCAACTCCATCTACCAGCAGATCGGCTACCGGCCGGTGGAGGACTGCCTGGTGCTGGACTTCCAGGCGCGGCAGGGGGGTTAGGTGGTCAGGTGGTCAGGCGGTTAAGCGTCCTTGGTGAGATGGCCGCCGGTCACGCCGACCACCTTCGTCTCGAAGGGGTCGGAGACCGGCGGCGCGCCGGGCGGCGGCAGGTGGTCGGCGTTCCGGTAGCCCTGCGCACAGGTGATCAGGTGGCCCCCGGCCGTCTTCATGTCGGTCGAGAGCCCGTCGAGCAGGGTCTTCCACGCACTGCTGCACCCCGTCAACGCCGCTCCGCTCTGCCACCCGGCGAGGCCGGCGGCGGCCGTGCTGCTGGGCTCCGCCAGCTTCGCGGTCTCGTCGGGGACCTTCCCGGCGACGGTCAGCGCGTTGTTGCCGGCAGTGGTCAACTCGCCTGGCCTGACAGTGAATCCCGGATTCTGACCCATCGGTTCCCCCTGGCCTCCGTGTCGGCTGCGGACGCTATGGTAGCCGTGAGTGTCGTGGGGGACACAGGACACAGGGGGCTCGGAGATGGACATCGCAAGCCTGCGCGACGCGAAGTTGGCGGACCTCTACACGGCGGCGGGGGCGTACGACACGCTGGCCAAGGCGATGTCGCAGCATGCCGCGGACTGGAAGAGCGGGACCGCGGACCGGGTCCACGGGTCCCAGTGGACGGGGCCCACGGCCGATGCCGCGCTCCCGGTGCTGGACGGCCTGACCGGCAAGATGAGGGCGGCGACGACGGAGCTCGGCCTCATCGGCAAGGAGATGCGCGACTGCGCCGACGCCATGACGCTGGCCCAGGGCAGGCTCACCAATGCGCTGTCCGAGGCCCGGGCGAAGGGCTTCACGGTCAGCGACAACGGCGCCGTGAGCTGGCCGGCGTCGACCAACCCGTACCAGGCCCCGGACTGGGAGACCAAGCAGAAGACGGCTGCCGACGAGATCGGCAAGCAGATCGCCAAGGCGCTGTCCGACGCGGCCGAGGCCGACGGAGCCCTGACCGACACGCTCAACAAGTTCGCGGGGCACGCCAAGGACAAGTCGGGTCTGGACGAGAAGACGGCCGGTGCCGACGCGTACATGGACCAGTTCGGCGATGCGTCCAACCCGGCGTGGCGGTGGAGCATGCCCCTCAAGGACGCGCCGCCCACCGAGGTCAACTCCTGGTGGAAGGGGCTCGGCCCCCAGGGTCAGCAGTGGTACATCAGCCACCACCCGGAGGCGATCGGCAACCTTGACGGCATCCCGGCGGAGGTCCGGGACCAGGTGAACCGCAAGCACCTGGAGGACCTGATGAAGCCCATCAGGGGCAAGAAGCCGCAGGAGCTGGACGCATACGAGAAGGACCTGCTTGCGCGCTACGGGCCGATCGACGCCCGCCTCAGCGGCAGCAAGGGCGACCCGCCGATTTACCTGTTGGGCCTCGGCAGTGAGGGCCAGGGCCGGGCGGTCCTCTCGTTCGGGAACCCGGACACCGCGACCGACATCTCCGCCTACGTGCCGGGGATCACCACCACCATGGGCAGCCTCGGGCCGGGGGACAACGACGGCACCAACGAGGCGGAGAACGCGCTGAACCTCTACCGCGCCGCGAACGGTAAGGCTCCGGCCGGCCACTCCGTCGCCTCCGTCGTCTGGTTGGGGTACGACTCGCCGGGGATGGACTTCGGGGCCGCGTCGACGAAGGCCGGCAAGGACGGCGCCCCGGCGTACGCCCGGTTCATGAGCGGGGTGCGGGCGAGCCACGAGGGCGCTCAGCCGCCGCACGTCACGGCGGTCGGGCACAGCTACGGTTCGTACCTGGTCGGCCAGGCCACCAAGCTCGCCACCCAGCCGGGGTCGCACTACGTGCCCCCGGACGACGTGGTCTTCATCGGCAGCCCGGGCGTCGGCGTGGATAAGGCCGCTGACCTCAAGTTGCCCCCGGGCCACGTCTGGGTCGGTGCCGCCGACAACGACGTGGTGACGCACGCCCCGTCGAAGTTCAGCCTCGACCCGGACGAGCGTTGGTACGGACGGGACCCGTCGAGCAAGCACTTCGGCGCGAACCGCTTCACCGTCGACGACTGGAGCCGCGGCAACCCCATCGACGCGCACACCAAGTACCTGAACGGGCGCGGCGGGCCCTCGCTGGACAACATCGCGGCCGTGGTCACGGGCAGCGGGGGCGTCAAGCTGCAGGGGCAACGCGGGTGAAGCGGCCGCGACGCGCGCTGGGCTGCTCCGCGGTGGTGGCGGTCGTGCTGGCCACCGGGCTGGGTCTGTTCTACAACGGGTACGGGCCGATGGCGCTGAAAGACCGGGACAACGCCCGGCTGAGTCCCGGTGAGGCGAAGGCGGAGCTGGACGACACCCTGCAGGCGGCCATGGGGGCGGTCGTTCCGCCGCTGGCCTACACCGGCGGGTTCTACGCCGTGGACCGCGCGCCGGAGCACGCCGACGGCGAGCCGAGCCTGTTGTCCGGGGTCAGGGAAGCGGTCCTGGTGCGGACGAAGGTGGCCCCCGCGAAGGTGCCGGTACTGCTGGACCGGATGACGCAGTTTTGGGGCGGCGACTGCCGCCGGCCCGGTGGCTCCGACAACCTGGCGACGCAATACCCCGAGATGCACTGCTCCGGACGCGGTGACGCCCTGTTCACACTGTCGGTGATCGGTTCCTCGGCCGACTCGACCGTGCAGGTGGTGATGAGCGCGGAGGCGTTCGAGGTCCGCTACCAGCCCGAGAAGGACTACGGTGCCCCTCCGATCGGCGAACGGTCGACCGGGCAGCAGCTCGCCCCCGACGTCGACGACCCGTACTGGTCGCACTGACGGCACCCCTCACTCCCAGTCCCACCGGATCCCCAGGATGCACGGGCGTAACGCCGTTGCCACCAGGTGGACGCAGTGGTGGCCGTCGAGGGTCAACTCCTCGGTCTCGTAGGGGGTTTCGCCCGGGGAGTGGAGGGCGAAGCGGTGGCAGCGGACGGGGAGGGCGGCGGGGTGGAAGGTGATCTGGAGGACGTACTGGCCGGCGCCGGAGTTGAAGCCGCGGACGTACTCGCAGCTGGGGGCGGGGGAGGGGGCGTCGTCGAAGCCGTAGCCGAGGAGGTGGGTGTCGCCGGCGCGGAGGCGGCGGTCGAGGAGGAGTTCGGCGGCGAGGAGGTGGTGGGTGCGGTCGCGGCGGATGCGGCCGGGGCGGCAGTTCTCCTCGGCGCGGACGCCGACCCGGGTGATGTCGCTGCCCGGGTCGCCCTGGTACAGGGCGAGGTAGCGGTCGATGCCGTCGCGGTGGGCGCGCAGGGCGTGCTGGGAGTCGCGCCGGGCGACCTGGCGGTCGGGGCCGATCCGGACGCGTTCGATGTGGGTGATGGTGTGCAGGCCGGTGTCGCGGGGGCTGGCCAGGCTGGTGAGCAGGTGGTCGACGGCGGTGGCCGGGGAGATCAGGTCGCGGTACGGGCGTACCGGCGGTCCGACGGGGGCGGTGGCGCGGCGGGGGCCGAGGAGCCGGGTGAGGGAGTGTTCGGGCAGGTCGAGGACGTCTTCGAGGGCGGCGACGGCGCGCAGTGACTCGGGGCGTTCGGGGCGGCGTCGGCCCTGTTGCCAGTAACTGAGGCTGGTGAGACCGACGTTGACGCCGCGCAGCGCGAGGTGGCGGCGGATGCGGTGCAGGGCGAGGCCGCGGGCGGTGATGGCGGTGCGCAGGGCGAGGTGGAAGGGGCCGGTGCGCAGGGCGGCGGCGAGGTCGGCCGGTTCGCTTCGTTGGATGGCGGCCTCCTGGCTGGTACCGAGCGGGTGCGGACCTGCTTTTGACCGTGAATATTCACATCCGCGCGCCGGTTTGTCACCGGCCCGGGCGTCTCGCGCTGCGGTTTCCCGGGTGCCGTTCACATCCGGGCCGCTGCGTTCACACCGCGATCGGGCCCCGTCCAGGGCCGTTGACCAGCCACTGACAACGGCGCGATGCTCGGGGCGCGATCCGGACCGCACCCCCACACAGCACCACGCTCCATGTGCAAGGAGGCATCCCCCCTATGCCAGTTCCACGGATACGGCTGCGTCGTGCGGTCGCCGTGCTCGCCCTGGGTGTGCTGGGTCCGGCGCTCACCGCAGCGGCGACCACTCCCGCGGCCGCCACCACCGCCACCGCTCCCGCCACCGCCCCCGCCATCGCCCGGGACCGGGCCGCGCACCAGGTCCACCCGGCGGCGGCGCCCGGCAGTACGGCCGACCTCGCCGGCACGTACAAGAAGCTCAACATCACCATGCAGCAGCAACAGCAGACCAACTGGTGCTGGGCGGCGAGCGGCAACACCATCGCCACCTGGTTCGGCTACAACTACAGCCAGAACCAGTTCTGCAACGCCGCGTTCGGCCGCTCGACCGACTCCAGCTGCCCCAACAGCCAGGCGTCGCTGGCGGACGTGCAGAACGCGCTGGACTGGGTCGGCATCAACCCGGGCTCCTACGTCACCGGGTACCTGCGCTACAGCACCGTGCAGTCCGAGGTGGACGCCAACCGGCCGGTCGAGACGCGCATCCAGTGGAGCTCGGGCGGCGGGCACATGCACGTCCTGTACGGCTACGACACCGGTAACAACTGGGTCTACTGGGGCGACCCGTGGCCGTCCAACTACCGCTACAACTGGGCGGACTACTGGTACTACGTGAACAACGACACGTTCTCGTGGACCCACTCCCTGTACCGGATCGGCGCGTGAGGACGACCATGACCGAGCTCAGCAAGGCCCGTCGGGCGGCCGTCACCGCCGCCCTGCTCGCCGCCGGCCTCGCGCTGGTGACCGCCCAGGCCGCGCACGCCGACCCCGCAGCGCACGCCGACCCCGCGGCCCGGGGCGCCGCCTCCCAGGGCGCCCCCGCACCGGTGCCGGCCGACGACCTGGCCCGGGCCCACAGCGCCGTCCAGGGCGCCCCCGCACCGGTGCCGGCCGACGACCTGGCCCGGGCCCACAGCGCCGTCCAGGACCCGGCGGTGCTCGACAAGGTGGGCCACTTCTTCGCCCGCAAGGGCGTGCCGCCGACCCAGCAGCTGACCATCGGCGCCGCCGAGGAGGCGAAGGCGGCGCGGGACGCGGCGCCCCGCCTGGCCGGGGACACCGTGCCGGTCTTCACCCTGGACGCCGGTTTCGTGGCCGGCGACCCGGGCGCTCCGGTGGCGAAGGCCGAGTTCACGGCGAGCAAGGTGGTCGCGGCGGACGGGCAGACCGCCTCGGTCTGGACGGTCCGCCAGGGTGACGCCTGGCGGGTCGTCAACATCGCCTCCGGCGGCGACGAGAGCGACTACGCGGCGAAGGCGGCGGACGGCGGCGGTACGGCCTTCCGGGAACCGCAGGTCAACGCCTGGTACGTGCTGCGCGACGGCCGGGTGCTGCCGCTGGACGACGAGGCCCGGCGCTCGGTGGGCGTGGGCGGGGTGTCGCTGGCCGCGTACCAGGAGCTGGTGCACCAGCGGTACGGGGACAAGCTGCCCGGATCGGCGTACGACCGGGAGGGCAAGGGCGGCGGCTACCAACTGGGCGCCGCGGCGGACGCCGCACCCGGAGCCGCACCGCGGGCCGCGGCGGCCGACGACCCGGCGATCCCGGCCGTGACGGCGGCCGCGGCGCTGGGCGCCACCGCGCTGGCGGCCGCGGGCGTGGGCGCGGCGCTGCGGCGCAGGCGGGCGATCCGCTGACCGGGCGGAGACCCGTCGGGGCCCGGCTCACCGAGCCGGGCCCCGAACCGCCGCCGCGCCGGGGCGGACCCCGCGAACCCGCTCACACCCCGGCGAACCCGCTCGCACCCCGGCGAACCCGCTCGCACCCCGGCGAAACCGCTCACACCCCGGCGAACCCGCTCTCCAGCAGCGCGAAGGTGCGGTCGACCAGGTCGGCGATGTCCTCCCGGCCGTCGCCCGCGGCCCACTGGAGCACGGCCTCGGTGGTGGCGGCGCCGATGGCGGCGGCGGTGACCCGCATGGCGTACGTGGGCTCGTCGAGACCGGACCGCCGGGTGAGGACGTCGAGGTAGAGCTCGTGCGGGCTGTTGCCGGTCCGGAACAGCCCGGCGCGCAGCGCCGGGACCTGGGTGACCAGCCTCATCCGGGTCAGCAGTTCCTGGCGTTCGTGCTGGAGCAGGGTGCGGATCAGGCCGATGAGGGCCTCCCGACAGGACCGCAGGAACGGTTCGTCGGCCGGGCGGGCCATCAGGGCGGCGATCATCGCCGGGTCGTACTCGTCGGTGAGGACGAGGTCCTCCTTGGTGGCGAAGTACCGGAAGAAGGTGGAGGGGGAGACCTCGGCGGCGGCCGCGATCTGCTCCACGGTGGTGTTCTCGTAGCCCTGGTCGACGAACAGCCGGTACGCCTCGCGGCGCACGGTCTGCCGGGTCTTGAGCTTCTTGCGCTCGCGCAGCGACAGCGGCCCCTCCAGCAGCGCCTGGACCGGGTTGGTCGGGGCGTCCGGGAGGGCCGCGGTCGGCTGCTCGGTCTTGGTGTCCCCGATCTTCATGTCCCCGATTATCGGCGATCTCCGGCGGTGGTGGGCCGGGCGGCCGGTCCGGCCTCCGCCGTCTCCCCGCTCGCGGGCTCGGCGGCGGGCATCCGGGCGGCGACCAGCACCGCCGAGCCGACCGCGACCAGCCCGGCGACCAGCAGCACTACCGCCATGCCGTGCACGTACGCCGCGTGCGCGGCGGCGCCGAGCGCCGGCCGTCCGGTCTCCCGGGCGACGGCGTCGGCGGCGACCACCGACTTCGCGGCCCGGTGGGCCGCCTCGGTCGGCAGGTCGCCGGTGTCGAGTGCGCCCTGGTAGGCCCCGGCGAGCAGGCTGCCGAAGGCGGCGATCCCGATGGCGCCGCCGACCTGTCGCAGGGTCTGGAGCAGTCCTGAGCCGACACCCGCCCGGGCGGGCGGCAGGGTGATCAGGGCGGAGGACTGGGCGGTGATCAGCGACAGGCCCATGCCCACGCCGAGGACGGTGAGCCAGATCGCGGCCCGCCCGTACCCGTCGGAGCCGTCGGTACGGCTGCCGAACAGCAGCGCGGCGCCGAGCAGGGCCAGGCCGAGGGTGATCACCGCGCGGGCGCCGATCCGGGTCACCAGCGGCTCGGTGAACCTGGCGGCGGCCATCAGCCCGAGCATCATCGGCATCAGCCGCAGCCCGGAGCCGAGGGCGTCGGTGCCGAGCACGCTCTGGAAGTAGAGCGGCAGGACGAAGAAGGCGCCGAACAGGACGAGCGAGATCAGCGTGGCGGCGACCGAGGACCAGCGGAAGGTCGGGTCGGCGAGCAGGGTGAGGTCGAGCATCGGGTCGCGTCGGCGGCGGCTGCGCAGCACCAGTGCGGTGAGCAGGAGGACCGAGCCGATCAGGGTGGCGAGCACCAGTGGGTCGGTCCAGCCGCGGTCGGCGCCCTCGATGATGCCGTAGGTGAGCGCGCCGAGCCCGGTGGCGGCGAGCGCGGTGCCGGGCAGGTCCATCCGGGGCGCGGCGGGGTTGCGGCTCTCGGGCAGCAGCAGGACGCAGGCGACGACGCCGATCACGGTCAGCGGGACGTTGACGGCGAAGACCGAGCCCCACCAGAAGTGCTGGAGCAGCAGGCCGCCGATCAGTGGTCCGAGCGGAGCGCCGCCGGCGATGGCGGCGGTGAGGATCGCGGTGGCCCGGCGCCGTTCGCCGGCCGGGAAGATCGCGGGGATCACCGCGAGCGACATCGGCATGACGAGCGCCCCGGCCAGGCCCATCGCTGCGCGGGCGGCGACCAGGGTGCCGGGGGAGTCGGTGAGCATCCCGACGCCGGAGGCGAGCCCGAACAGGGCGAGGCCGGCGGTGAGGGTGCGGCGGCGGCCGTAGCGGTCGCCGAGCAGGCCGGCCGGGAGCATGACGGCGGCGAAGACCAGCGTGTAGGCGTCGACGATCCACTGCTGCTGCCCGGTGGTGGCCTGCAGCTGTGCGGCCAGGGTGGGCAGCGCGACGTTGAGGATCGTCATGTCGAAGCTGATCACCAGGACGCTCAGGGCGACGGCGACCAGGGCGAGCCGGCGACGCGGGTCGGCGGGCGCGCCGGTGAGGTCGGGAGCGGGGGGCGTGGGCGGAGCGGCGGACATGGCGGCCTCCAGGGCCCGGATTCGAAAGTCTCTGTCAAATGACAGTAACTATCAAAAGCGAGCGGCCGTCAATGCGGGTTCGTGTGTCGATGTGATGACCGTGGGTGATGTGTCCTGGAAGTGCTGCTTCCGCACGAGGAATTGACGCAACGTTGATCTGTCGTTCGCCGCCTCGGGGCGGTGCCGGGTGACTGTCGGTCGATACCATGTGGCAATCGGTCAGTGCTGGCCGGACGCGTGCCGAGAGCGGAGAAGGGGTGGGGCGGCAGGAGCCGACCACGAGCCCGGCGCCGGGAAAGGGGAGCCGAAGTGGCCGACAGTGACGACAGGCGGGCGAGTGCCCAGGTGTGGGGCGCGGCCGTGGTGGTGGGTTCCGCGCTGGCCGTGGTCGCGGCCTATCTGATCAACGGTGCCCCGCTGGTCCTGGTGGTCGCCGGGATCGAGACGCTGCTGGTCATGGTGTACGTCGGCCGCCGGTGGCGCGCGCTGCACCGGCAGGCGTCCCCGGCCGGGCACCGGCCGCGGCGCGGCATCCCGGATGCCGCCCACTGCGAGCGCTGCCGCCGGGCCCGGGAGGCGCTGGACGCCCGCCAGGCGCGCGCCGTGCGTTCGGAGACCGCCGCGGAGCTGCCGGGGGTGCCGACTCCGTCGGAGCCGGCGGGCGCGGAGGCGGCCGGAACCGCGGACGCGGCGGGGGCCGCCGACGCCGCGAGCTCCCCCCGGTCGGAGCCCGCCGCCGCCGACCACCCGTCGTACCCCCGCCGCCCGCAGGGCCGGGCCCCGTACGAGCGGCCCTGGACGGCCGAACGGGCGGCCGCCCGGTCCGTGGACCGGTCGACCGCCCGTCGGGGTGCGCCGGGTTCAGCCGGCCGCGCTGTACGCCACCAGTGAGACGCCGACGTACTGGACGATGAAGGCGCCGAGGGTGAAGGCGTGGAACACCTCGTGGAAGCCGAACCAGCGCGGTGAGGGGTTGGGCCGCTTGAGCCCGTACACCACGCCGCCGATGCTGTAGAGCACTCCGCCGACGATCATCAGCACCAGCACGGCGACCCCGCCGGTGCGCAGGAAGTCCGGCAGGAAGAACGCGGCGGCCCAGCCCAGCGCGATGTACACGGGCGTGTACAGCCAGCGCGGCGCGCCGACCCAGAACACCCGGAACGCTATTCCGGCCAGCGCCCCGCCCCAGGCGACCCAGAGCAGCAGCTGCTGGTCGGCGCCCTTGAGCAGCAGGATCGTGAACGGCGTGTAGGTGCCCGCGATGATCAGGAAGATGTTGGCGTGGTCCAGCCGCCGCAGTACGGCGTCCCCGCGCGGGCCCCAGTCGAAGCGGTGGTACACGGCGCTGACCCCGAACAGCAGCCAGGCGCTGACCGAGTAGATCGCGCAGGCGACCTTGGCCGGCGTGGAGTCGGCCAGGCAGATCAGCACGATGCCGGCGGCGACGGTGGCGGGGAACATCCCGGCGTGCAGCCAGCCGCGCCACTTCGGCTTGCCCTCCCGGTCCTGGACCGGGTCCTCCCCAATGCTCTCCGCGAGCACAGCAGCAGTCATGGGCAGCATGCTACCGGCTACCTACGGAACCGTAGGTTACTGGCGCGTACGGAAGTGGCGATCATCACTCTTGGACGTTTTGGAGCATTTGAAGTGTGGCGCCGCGCACTCCGGCTCGGACGTGATCGACCTGTTACTGGCTAGTAATCGTACTTTCCGTAGTAAAAGATGCGTCAATTTCGCCTCGGTGCCGCGTTCGGGCCCCGGGGCCGGAGCTACGCTGCAAGCACCCTCAGACCCCCGCAACGCCGTCTCCTCGACGAGACGGCGTGAAACGGAGCGATCGTGTCGTACGAGATCTCTGCTCTCAGCGCATCCGCGCCCACCCGCCACAAGCAGCTGCTCGCTTGGGTGAGCGAGATCGCCGAGCTCACCCAGCCGGACCGCATCGAGTGGTGCGACGGGTCCGACGAGGAGTACCAGCGCCTCGCGGACCTGCTGGTGGCTCAGGGCACCTTCAGGAAGCTGAACGAGGAGAAGCGCCCCAACTCCTACTACGCCGCCTCGGACCCTTCGGACGTGGCGCGCGTCGAGGACCGCACGTTCATCTGTTCCGAGCAGGAGAAGGACGCCGGCCCGACCAACAACTGGAAGGCCCCCGCCGAGATGCGGGAGCTCTTCCAGGGCGAGCAGGGCCTGTTCCGCGGCGCGATGAAGGGCCGCACGATGTACGTCGTGCCCTTCTCGATGGGGCCGGTCGGCTCCCCGCTGGCCGCGTACGGCGTCGAGATCACCGACTCCGCCTACGTCGCCGTGTCGATGCGCGTGATGACCCGCATGGGCCGGGCCGTGCTCGACCAGCTCGGCGAGGACGGGGAGTTCGTCAAGGCCGTGCACACCCTCGGCGCCCCGCTGGCCGAGGGCCAGGCGGACGTGCCGTGGCCGTGCAACAGCACCAAGTACATCTCGCACTTCCCGGAGACCAAGGAGATCTGGTCCTTCGGTTCCGGCTACGGCGGCAACGCCCTGCTGGGCAAGAAGTGCTACGCGCTGCGCATCGCCTCGACCATGGCCCGCGACGAGGGCTGGCTGGCCGAGCACATGCTGATCCTGAAGCTCACCCCGCCGTCCGGCGAGGTCAAGTACGTCGCGGCCGCCTTCCCGTCGGCCTGCGGCAAGACCAACCTGGCCATGCTCCAGCCGACCATCCCGGGCTGGAAGGTCGAGACCATCGGCGACGACATCGCCTGGATGCGCTTCGGCGCGGACGGCCGCCTGTACGCCATCAACCCCGAGGCCGGCTTCTTCGGCGTCGCCCCCGGCACCGGCGTGGACACCAACGCCAACGCCATCGACACCCTCTGGGGCAACACCGTCTTCACCAACGTCGCCCTCACCGACGACGGCGACGTGTGGTGGGAGGGCCTCACCGAGGAGCCCCCGGCGCACCTCACCGACTGGCGCGGCAACGACTGGACCCCCGAGTCCGGCACCCCGGCCGCCCACCCGAACGCCCGCTTCGCCGTCCCGGCCGCGCAGTGCCCGACCATCGCCCCGGAGTGGGAGGACCCGGCGGGCGTGCCGATCTCGGCGATCCTGTTCGGTGGCCGCCGCGCCACCGCCGTCCCGCTGGTGACCGAGTCCTTCGACTGGCAGCACGGCGTCTTCCTGGGTGCCAACATCGCCTCCGAGAAGACCGCCGCCGCCGAGGGCACCGTCGGCGAACTGCGCCGCGACCCGTTCGCGATGCTGCCGTTCTGCGGCTACAACATGGGCGACTACTTCGCCCACTGGCTGAAGATCGGCGCCGAGGCGGACGCCGCCAAGCTGCCGAAGATCTACTACGTCAACTGGTTCCGCAAGAACGCCGAGGGCAAGTTCGTCTGGCCCGGCTACGGCGAGAACAGCCGCGTGCTCAAGTGGATCGTCGAGCGCCTGGAGGGCACCGCCGAGGGTGTCGAGACCCCGATCGGCGTGCTGCCGAAGGTCGAGGGCTTCGACCTGGGTGACCTGAAGCTGTCCGAGGAGGACCTCGCCCTGCTCTTCACCGTGGACGCCGACATCTGGCGCCAGGAGGCCGCGCTCGTGCCGGCCCACCTGGAGCTGTTCGGCGACCACACCCCGAAGGAGCTGTGGGACGAGTACCGGAGCCTGGTCGCGCGACTCGGCTGAGCCTGAGCCTCAGCCGAGCGAGAGGTCGGCGCGCGGCACGAACCGCGCGCCGGCCGAGTGACGGGACGGCCGGAGTTCCGCCGGGTGGTCTTTCCCCGACCAAGGAGACCACCCGGGCCGGGACTCCGGCCGTAGTGTTTCCCCCTCCGCGGCGGGGGTCAGGGCTGGGAGTAGCCGCCGGGGTCAGGGCTGGGAGTAGCCGCTGAGGAAGTCGCCGATCCGGGTCACCGCTTCGGTGATCTCCTCCGGCCGGGGCAGCGTGACCAGCCGGAAGTGGTCCGGTTCGGGCCAGTTGAAGCCGGTGCCCTGGACCAGCAGGATGCGCTGGGAGCGCAGCAGGTCCAGCACCATCTGGGCGTCGTCCTTGATCTTGTAGACCTTCGGGTCCAGCCGGGGGAAGGCGTAGAGCGCACCCTTCGGCTTGACGCAGCTCACCCCCGGGATCTGGTTCAGCAGCTCGTACGCGGCGTCGCGCGAGGCGAGCAGCCGGCCGCCGGGCAGTACCAGGTCCTTGATCGACTGCCGTCCGCCGAGCGCGGCGGCCACCGCGTGCTGGGCGGGCATGTTGGCGCACAGTCGCATCGAGGCGAGCACGGTCAGGCCCTCGATGTAGCTGTGGGCGCGCTGGCGGTCGCCGGAGAGCACCATCCAGCCGGAGCGGAAGCCCGCGACCCGGTACGACTTGGACAGTCCGTTGAAGGTGACGCAGAAGAGGTCCGGGGCCAGGGTGGCCAGCGGGACGTGCTCGGCGCCGTCGTAGAGGATCTTGTCGTAGATCTCGTCCGCGTAGACCACCAGCTTGTTCCGGCGGGCGATCTCGACGATGCCCTCCAGCACCTCACGGGGGTAGACCGCGCCGGTCGGGTTGTTCGGGTTGATCACCACGATGGCCCTGGTCCGGTCGGTCACCTTGGCCTCGATGTCGGCGAGGTCCGGGTACCACTCGGCCTGCTCGTCGCAGCGGTAGTGCACCGCGGTGCCGCCGGCCAGCGAGACCGAGGCGGTCCACAGCGGATAGTCCGGCGCCGGGACGAGCACCTCGTCGCCGTCGTCCAGCAGCGCGGTCATGGCCAGCTGGATCAGCTCGGAGACGCCGTTGCCGAGGAAGACGTCGTCGACGGAGAGTCCGTGCAGCCCGCGCTCCTCGTAGTGCATGACCACCGCGCGGCGGGCCGCGAGCAGGCCCTTGGAGTCGCCGTAGCCGTGCGCGTTCGCGAGGTTGCGCAGGATGTCCTGGAGGATCTCCGGGGGCGCCTCGAAACCGAAGGTGGCCGGGTTGCCGGTGTTGAGCTTGAGGATGCGGTGGCCCTGTTCCTCCAGCCGCATCGCCTCGTCGAGAACCGGGCCGCGGATGTCGTAGCAGACATTGGCGAGCTTGCTGGACTGGATGACCTGCATGCCTGCCTACTTTAGGGGCACGCCGGGGCTCCGCGTCGCGCATCCGGGAGACGGCCCGTGGTACCCCGAAGGCCCTCCTTGGATCGGCAGGCGCCAAGATCGATCGGCCTTCCGAACCGGTGGCCCGGTGCCCGGAATGCTCGCCTGTGCGAGGAACGCGACCGGTTTCCCGTCCGGAACGAGACGGAGGGCACACCACTGGGCCGCCGCGGACGGGAAGATGGGCCCCGGTGCGTCGACGACGAGGGGGTGGGCCGGTGGTGGTGGTCGTGTCCGGGGCGGTGCTGGTCGGGCTCCTGCTGGCTCCGCTGCTGCGCGGGCTGATCGCCCGCTTCGCCGTGCCCGAGGGCGAACCCTGGTGCGAGGCCTGCCCGTTGTGCGGCCGGACGGTCGGGCGGCTGCTGCCGCCGACCGGCCGCTGCCCGGGCTGCCGGGGCCGCCTCGGCGCCGGTGCCGGGGCGGTGGAGGCGGTCGCGGCGGCGGTGGCGGTCGCGGTGGCGTGCGCGGCGGACGGGCCGCAGACCGCGGCGCTCGCCTGGGCGGGCGCGCTCGGCGTGGCGCTCGGCTTCACGGACGGGCGGGTGCGCCGGCTGCCGTACCGGCTGAGCGTGCCGCTGCTGGCCGGGGTGGCCGCCCTGCTGGCGGTGGCGGCCCTGGCCGAGGGGCGCCCGGGGGTGCTGCTGCGCTGCCTGCTGGTCGCGCTGACCGTCGGGGCGCTGCTCGAAGTCGCCGTCCAGATCGGCGCGTTGGGCCCCGGCGACTCCCCGCTCGGGCTCGCTCTGGGCGGGCTGCTCGGCTGGTACGGCTGGTGGGTCGCGATCGGCGGCCTGTTCGCCGCGGTGGTGCTCGCCGGGCTCTGGGGCACCCTGCGGGCCGCCGCCCTGCTGGTCCGCCGGCGCCCGTGGCGCGGGGTCGAAGTCCCGGTCGGCCCGTTCCTGCTGCTCGGCGCGCTCGCCGCGGTGCTCGCCCGGTGAGCGGATGACGGAAGGGGCCCGCCGTACCGGCACCGGTACGGCGGGCCCCTTCGTCGGCGCGCCGGGCCCCACCCTCAAGGGGCGGCGCGCCGAAGGGGGTCACACCCGGGAGACGCTCACGGCATCTTGTGGACGAACGGGCCGACCGCGTTCGAGAACGCGTTGCCGTTGTTGGCGTCCCAGTTGGTGGACCAGGTCATCGCGCCCCGGATGGTGGGCCACTTGGCCGGCGGCACGAAGCTCCCGCAGTTGTTGCCGGTGGCCAGGCAGTTGAGCGCGTTGTTCACCACCGACGGGTCGACGTAGCCGCCGCCGGCCGCCCGGCTGGAGGCGGGGACGCCGATGCCGACCTGGTCGGGCCGCAGGCCGCCCTGGATGTGGGTGCAGACCTGCGAGGTGATGAAGTCGATCGTGCCCTGGTTGTAGACCTTGCCGTCGCAGCCGTTCATGCCGCCCGAGTTGTAGAACTGGGTGTTGACGACGGTCAGGATGTCCTTGGTGTTCAGGGCCAGCTGGAAGTAGGCGCCGGAGGTGCTGTACATCCCGATGGTCTCGGGGGCCATGGTCAGCACGAAGCCGGGGCCGGCCTTGGCCTGGAGGGCGTGCAGCGCGTTGCCGAGCGGGCCGGGCTGGACGCCGTTCTCCAGGTCGACGTCGATGCCGTCGAAGCCGTAGTCCTTGAGGATCGCGTAGGCGCTGTTGGCGAAGTTCGCCCCGGCGGTGGCGTCGCCGACGCTGATCGCGCCGTTCTGGCCGCCGATGGAGAGGACGACCTTCTTGCCGGCCGCCTGCTTGGCCTTGATGTCGGCGCGGAACTGGGCGTCGGTGTAGCCGCCGAGGGCCTTGGACAGGCCCGGGTCCAGGGTGAAGCTGATCGCGCCGGTCTGGGTCGGCACGGCGTCGGCGAAGGAGACCGCGATGATGTCGTACGCGTTCTGCACGTCGCTCAGGCGCTGCGGGGTCGAGCCGTTGTCGAAGTTCTGCCAGTAGCCGGTGACCACGTGCGCGGGCAGGCCGGTGGCCGGCGGGGTGGTCGGGGTCGAGGTCGGCGTGGCCGTCGGGGTGGGCGTCGGCGTCGCGGTCTGGGTGGGCGTCGCGGTGGCGGTGGCCGTCGGCGTCGGGGTCGGCGTCCGGGTGGGGGTGGCCGTCGGCGAGGGGGTGGAGGTGCCGCCCGGGCCGATCAGCGCCACGTCGTCGGCGAGGTAGGCGCCCTGCCCGTACCAGCCGTGAAGGTAGACGGTGACGCTGGTGGTGTTCGCCCCGGTGGTGAAGCCGGTGGACAGCTGGTTCCAGCCGGCCTGGTTCGACCAGGTGGACGGGTCGGTGCCGCCGGTGCCGCGCGCGCCGAGGTAGACGTACGGGCCCTGCACCCAGGCGCTCAGTGTGTAGGCGGTGTTGGGCAGCACGCTGATCGTCTGGGAGCACTCGGCGGTGTCGCCCGCACCCGGGGCGGCCTGCAGCGCTCCGCTGCCGGAGTGGACCGGCGAGGAGACCGCGGTCGCGCCGCCGGTGCAGGACCAGCCGCCCAGCCCGCTCTCGAAGCCGCCGTTGGTGACCAGGTTGCCGACCGCCGCACTGGCGCCGCCGGCGAAGAGGGCGAGGCCGCCGCCGGCCAGGGCGAGGGCGGTGGCACCGGCCGCGAGGGCCGGGAGGGGGCTGCGCCGGCGCTTGTG
The DNA here is from genome assembly GCF_044768255.1 of Kitasatospora sp. NPDC101157. Classification (NCBI taxonomy): domain Bacteria; kingdom Bacillati; phylum Actinomycetota; class Actinomycetes; order Kitasatosporales; family Streptomycetaceae; genus Kitasatospora; species Kitasatospora sp. NPDC101157. The sequence goes on from NZ_JBIWPL010000001.1 coordinate 341,353, forward strand.
CGCGGGCGCGTTCGGCGTACGGTCCATGGGTGACGCTCCTGGGGAAGGAGCGGCCGCCGCGGTGGGGGGCGCGGCGGCCGCGTGTGGGGGAGGGGTCCGCAGGTGACTCGACGGGGCGGCCGGTTCCGTTCCGCCCCGGGTCAAAAGCTGGACTAGACCATTACCGGTCGTCAAGCATCGGAAGACCGGCTTACGGCTCCCTTAAGGATTCGGAGACCGTTCCGTGTCCCCGCCCGGAGGCCCGCCCGGCAGGCCGCGACACGCCCGTCGCGACAGACTTCGTACAGGACCGTGACCAGACCGCTACCTGGGGCTTTACCGTGCGCCTGCGCGCCGGAGTAGGCTGCGCCGGGGCGGTGACGCACCAGCCTGAACGAGTACGGAGGGGCCGGGAAACCATGGGTCTGCGCGATGTCGCCGAACGGACGCCGGGGCTGCGCACCCTGCTGGGCGGGATGTACGGACTCTACGGCCGCCGGGTCGAGGTCCACCTCGCGCGCACCCCGCACCACATCGGCGTGATCCTCGACGGCAACCGCCGCTGGGCCAAGGCCACCGGCGGCTCCACCGCGTACGGCCACCAGCGCGGCGCCGACAAGATCAGCGAGTTCCTCGGCTGGTGCGACGAGACCCACGTCAAGGTCGTCACCCTGTGGATGCTCTCCACCGACAACCTGGACCGCCCGGCCGACGAGCTGGTCCCGCTGCTCGGCATCATCGAGGACGCCGTCACCGGCCTGGCCGCCGCCCGCCGCTGGAAGATCAACCCGGTCGGCGCGCTGGACCTGCTCCCGCAGCACACCGCCGACGTGCTCAAGCGCGCCGCCGAGGAGACCGCCGGGATCGACGGGATCACCGTCAACGTCGCGGTCGGCTACGGCGGCCGGCACGAGATCGCCGACGCCGTGCGCTCGCTGCTCCAGGAGCACGCCGGGCGCGGCACCCCGATCGAGGAACTCGCCGAGATCCTGACCGTCGAGCACATCTCCGAGCACCTCTACACCGCCAACCAGCCCGACCCGGACCTGATCATCCGCACCTCGGGCGAGCAGCGGCTGTCCGGATTCCTGCTCTGGCAGAGCGCCCACAGCGAGTTCTACTTCTGCGAGGCGTACTGGCCGGCCTTCCGCAAGGTCGACTTCCTGCGCGCGCTGCGCGCCTTCGAGCAGCGGCACCGGCGGATGGGTCTCTGACCCCTGATCGGGAGCCGCCCGGGACGGCTCCGGGGCGGGCCCGGGCTGCGTCCGGGGTGCATCCGGGGTGGATCCGGGTGGAATGACCGCCGTAGGCCTGGCCTACCCGGGCCGCGCGCGAGGCCAAACGTTCACCGGCAATGATCCGTCAGTTCGCCGGGGGCGCGAATGCACCGCTCCCCGCCTGGGAATACTCCAGGCAGTCCGGCCCCGAGGCCACCGGGGCAGCGGGGGCCGGCTTGCCGCGGATGACGCAGGGTCATCCGCTCTGGAGGCCTAGTGGTCAGTTCCAAGAGCCGCCGGACACCAGACCGGCGCACGTACGTTCTCGACACCAGCGTGCTCCTGGCGGACCCGTTCGCCATGACCCGCTTCGAGGAGCACGAGGTCGTCCTTCCGGTGGTGGTCGTCACCGAGCTGGAGGCCAAGCGGCACCACCCGGAGCTGGGCTACTTCGCCCGCCAGGCGCTGCGCCTGCTCGACGACTACCGCATCCGCCACGGCCGGCTCGACGAGCCGATCCCGGTCGGCGAGCTGGGCGGGACCATCCGGGTCGAGCTCAACCACTCGGACGTCTCGATACTGCCGGTCGGCTACCGGGCCGGCGGCGGTGAGGCGGACACCCGGATCCTGGCGGTCGCCCGCAACCTGCAGGCCGAGGGCTACGACGTCACCGTCGTCTCCAAGGACCTCCCGCTGCGGATCAAGGCCAGTTCGGTGGGCCTGCTCGCCGAGGAGTACCGGGCCGAGCTGGCGATCACCTCCGGCTGGACGGGCATGTCCGAACTGCACGTCGCCGCCGACCAGGTGGACGCGCTGTTCGCGGCCGGCCACGACGCCGCGGTGGACGTCGACGGGGCGGACGAGCTGCCGGTGCACACCGGACTGGTGCTCACCTCGGAGCGGGGCCGGGCGCTCGGCCGGGTGACCGGCGACGGGCGGGTGCGGCTGGTGCGCGGCGAGCGCGAGGCGTTCGGACTGCGCGGGCGCAGCGCCGAACAGCGGGTGGCGCTGGACCTGTTGCTCGACCCGGACATCGGCATCGTGTCGATGGGCGGCCGGGCGGGCACCGGGAAGTCGGCGCTGGCGCTGTGCGCGGGGCTGGAGGCGGTGCTGGAGCGGAGGCAGCACCGCAAGGTGATGGTCTTCCGGCCGCTGTACGCCGTCGGCGGCCAGGAACTCGGCTATCTGCCGGGCTCCGAGGCGGAGAAGATGGGCCCCTGGGCGCAGGCGGTCTTCGACACCCTCTCGGCGGTCACCACCCCGGACGTGATCGAGGAGGTCATCTCCCGCGGGATGCTGGAGGTGCTGCCGCTCACCCACATCCGGGGGCGCTCGCTGCACGACGCCTTCGTGATCGTGGACGAGGCCCAGTCCCTGGAGCGCAACGTCCTGCTGACGGTGCTGTCCCGGATCGGCCAGGGCTCGCGGGTGGTGCTCACCCACGACGTGGCGCAGCGGGACAACCTCCGGGTCGGCCGCTACGACGGAGTGGTGGCGGTGGTGGAGAAGTTGAAGGGGCACCCGCTCTTCGCCCACATCACGCTCACCCGCTCGGAGCGTTCGCCGATCGCGGCGCTGGTCACGGAGATGCTGGAGGACATCCACCCGTGAACCGCCTCTGATCGGGGCATAGTCGGACAATCCGGTCAACTCATGGCGCGGGGCCCGTTCCTGACGGAGCGGGCCCCGCCCCTTTCATCACATCGAGTGCTTTCTGTCCGGAGAACTCCCGCGCGGTGAATGTGACATGCGCCACGCAGGAGGGAATTGCGTCGGCGGTGCCCGGTGCGGCATGGTGAGGGTTCTGTCAGGCCCCGCGTACGGCGCGGCAGGGCTTCCGGAGCCCGGAAGTCAGGCCCCGGAAAGTCCACCAACTCCGGTCGGTGGACGCACAATTGAAGACCGTTGAGCCGTACGCCGCCCGATTCCAACGCCCGGTCGACTCACCTCGGCCGGACGCCGGGCCAGCACCTCCCGTGACCAGAGCACCGTGCGGAGGTCCGTGCCAAGGGGCATGTTGCGTCCGCACGGTCACGCGTGGGCGATGCTGGAAGGAATGCATGTGACTCGGATCTCGGTCCGGGGAGTTGCTGTGGCCTCCGCCACCGCCGTCACCGCTGTCGGTGCCGTCGTGGGCATGGCCTCGGGCAGCGAGGGCAAGACGACGCAGACGGTCGACGTCGCCGGCGCGACCCTGCTTGCCGAAGTCCCCTCTGGCGCCCAGGCGCAGACCGTCAGTGACAACATCGGCCAGCAGGCATCCGCCCAGCAGGCCTCCGCCGACGCCGCGGCCAAGGCCGCCGCCGAGCAGAAGGCCGCTGAGGAGGCCGCGCGCCAGAAGGCCGCCGCGGACGCCCAGGCGAAGGCCGACGCCCAGGCCAAGGCCGACGCGGACAAGGCTGCCAAGGCCGCCGCCGACCAGCGCGCCGCCGATGCCGCCGCCGCCAACCGCTCCAAGTCGCGTTCGGCGATGGCCGCGGTGGACGACAGCGCTCCGGCCGTCTCGGTCAGCCCCGGCTCCGTCCAGGACATGGCCCGGCAGATCGTCGGCAACGACGCCCAGTTCCAGTGCTTCAGCCAGATCGTGAAGCGCGAGAGCGGCTGGGACTACACCGCGACCAACAGCAGCTCCGGCGCCTACGGTCTGGTCCAGGCACTGCCCGGCTCCAAGATGGCCTCGGCCGGCGCCGACTGGCGCACCAACCCGGCCACCCAGATCAAGTGGGGCCTCAGCTACATGAACAGCCGCTACGGCAGCCCCTGCGGTGCCTGGTCGTTCTGGCAGGCCCACAGCTGGTACTAGGAGGGCCCGCCGCCCCGCGCGGCGGCGCACTCCGCACGGCCCCCGGCCGCTCGTCCCGTTCGACGAGCGGCCGGGGGCCGTGGTGCTTCCGGGCCGTGGTGCTTCCGGAGGGTCGGCGAGGGCGGGCCGCGCCGCCCGGGCTGCGCTGACCAGTGCGCCCGCGGGCGGTGCGGTCCTGGGTGCGGACGCGGGGCGCGGGAAGGGGTCCTGGTTGCTTCCCGCACCGGCCGGTCCGCCGGCGGTTGGCTTCTTCGACGGTGGAACGGGATGAGTGGGCTGGCTGGGACGACCAGGTCGTCCTGTTCGCTCTCCTCCCCAGCCGTACGTGGGCGAAACCATCTGAAACCTGGCGTTTTGTCTGAATCTGCAGGGGAAGCGATCGCGTCGAACCTCCCCGGCGGGCGGCCCGGCCCGCTCCCCGCCGGGTAGCGTCATCCCTGACGGCCGTGGTGGGACCCACGGCGTTACCGCCGGACCCGGCGGGTCCGGCAGGGAAGCGGTGGTAGCGGGGATGGCGCGGGGCGGAAAGGCCTTCAGGGCCGTGGCCAAGGGCATGGCCGTGGTGGCGAGTGCGGCCGCCGTGATCGAACGGCGCCGACGCGCCGCCATGGCGGCCGATCCGCACGAGCTCCCGGCCGAGGCGCCCGGGCCGGTCCCGGTCCCGCGCGCCGATCCCGCCCCCGCGCCGGCCGCCGTGCCCGCGGCCGGGGCGGTCGCCGCCGTGGCAGCGGCCGAGCCCCAGGAACCGGCACCCGCGCCGGCGGCCCCGACGGCCGCGGCCGTCGCACCGCCCGCCCCTGTCGCGCACACCGGACTCGGCCGGGAGTACCACCCCGGCCGGCCCGCCACCCCCGCCGAGGCGGTGCCGTGGGGCCTGCGGGTGGCCGCCGAGTCGACCTGGCGGCTGCTGCTGCTCGGCGCCGCCCTCTACGTCCTCTTCTACGTCGTCGACATGCTGCGGCTGGTCGCCTTCTCGGTGCTGGCATCGCTGCTGATCAGCGCGCTGCTGGAACCCTCGGTCTCCTGGCTGCGGCGGCACGGGGTGCCGCGATCGCTCGCCGCGGGCGGGGTCTTCCTCAGCGGCCTGGCCGGGATCGGGCTGGTCGGCTGGTTCGTGGTCTGGCAGGTGTCCACCAACCTGCCGGACGTCACGGCCCAGGTCAAGGACGGCGTCAACCAGCTGCGGGACTGGATGGTCACCGGGCCGCTGCACCTGACCCAGCAGCAGATCAAGGACTTCGCCGACCAGATCACCAAGGCCATCACCACCAACACCGATCAGCTGACCTCGGCCTCGATCACCGGCGCGCAGATCGCCGTCGAGGTGCTGACGTCGCTGCTGATGACCTTCTTCACCACCTTCTTCCTCCTCTACGACGGTGAGCGGATCTGGAACTGGGCGCTGCGCGGGCTGCCCCGGCACTCCCGCTTCGCGATGGCCGGCGCCGGCCCGAAGGCCTGGGCGACGCTCACCGCGTACGTGCGCGGCACCGTGTGCGTGGCCTTCATCGACGCGGTCTGCATCGGCATCGGCATCGACCTGCTGGGCGTGCCGCTGGCCCTGCCGCTGGCCGTGATCATCTTCCTGGGCGCCTTCGTCCCGCTGGTCGGCGCCCTGGTCACCGGAACGGTCGCGGTCCTGATCGCCCTGGTCACCCAGGGGCCGTGGACGGCCCTGATGGTGCTGGTCGTGCTGATCGCGGTGATGCAGGTGGAGAGCCACATCCTCCAGCCGCTCATCCTCGGCCGGGCCGTCCGGGTCCACCCGCTCGGCGTGGTCCTCGGCGTCGCGGCCGGCGGCATCATCGGCGGCATCGGCGGCGCGGTGGTCGCCGTCCCGCTGATCGCCGTCACCAACACCGTGGTCGGCCACCTGCGCCGCCGCAACGAGGCCGGCCAGGCGGTCTTCACCGCCCTCGAAGCCGCCCGCGAGGCCGCGGAACGCACCGCGGCCGCCCAGCCGGCGGCCGCCGAACCGGCCGCAGCCCAGCCCGCCGCCGCCCAGCCGACGACCGCCCAGCCGACGACCGCCCAGCCCGCCGCGGCGGCCGACTGACGATCGGCCCGGCGAGCGACGGCCGGGGCGGTCCGGGCGGTCCGGGAGGTCCGGGCGGTCCGGGCGTTGGGCGGATCCGGGTCACGGCCGGCCGGCGCGCGGGGCCTGCCTGCTGATCCGGTCACCGTGGCCGGTGACGATCTCCCCGATGTTGTCGACCGAGGTGCGGTCCTCGCGGGGGCCGTCGTCCCAGTAGGACGAGTGGGCGGAGCCGTCGGGCGACCCGTCCGGCACGGCGAAGCGCCGGCCGCCGAAGTCGGCCCGCGCCGGATCCCTGGTGTACCAGCCGGTCCGGGAGACGTAGTCCCACTGGGCGGCCCCGACGTAGGTGTGATCCGCGCCGACCGAGAGGTCGGAGGCGTGGAACGCGCCGGTGCCGGGGCTGCCGACCAGGATGACGTCGTCGGCCGCCAGCCCACCGGGGCGTTGTGCGGCCAGGCCGACCACGAGCGAGCCGTAGCTGTGTCCCTGCGCGGTGCTGTGGGCCGGGGCGCCACGGTGGGTGGCCCGCTGGCCGGCGAGGAACCGCCGGTACGCGTCGGCCCCCGCCTCGGCGTCGGTGCGCGACAGGACGTCGCCCCCCAGCGGGGCGTCGTAACCCAGCCAGGCGATCGACGCCGTCGACCCGGCCGGGTCGGCGCGCCTGGCCGCGTCGTACACGGCCCTGGCGCGATCGGCGTCCCCTCCGCCGATGCGTTGCAACTCGGTGCCCAGGCCGCCGACGAGGGAGGTGACGTTCCGGGCGGTGTCGGGGTCGCCGAAGGACAGGACGGCCCGCCCCTGGCCCTCCTCGCCGATGCCGAGCAGGAGGACCGGAGGGTCCTGCCCCTCGGACCCCAACCGCTCGCTGATCCTGCGGAAGCCTTCGAGCTTGAGCCTGGTCCGGTCGTCGAGCGGTGCCGGATAGCCCTCGTACCTCGCCAGGAGCCGCGGCAGGAGGATCCGGTTGGCCCGGTCCCGGGCGGCCGCCGGGATTCCGTCGCGGTTGCCCACGAGCTCCGGATGCTCCTCGATCAGCCGCTGCCGCTCCTCGGCGGGGAGGCCGTTCCACCAGGCCGTGACCTCGGTGGGTGGGGCGTCCGCGCTCGGCAGCGCGGCGTCGAGCACGGGTCCCAGGGCCAGCGCCGGGTCGGTCCGGTCCCGGTCGGCGGCGGCCCGGTCGAGAGCGCTGCCGTCGTGGGCGCGGGCGGTGTAGTGCCGGAGCCGGGCGGCGACGGCCCGGTCGACGTCGCCGGCCTCGGTCAGGGCGGTGGCGATGCGGGTGGCGAGTTCGCGGGCGGTGCGTTCGCGGCTCAGGCGGTACTCGGGATCGTGCCGTTCGGCGGTGGAACCCGGCTGCCAGGCGACGGCACCCCGCTCGTCGACCGACATGTCCGCGGTCCGCACGTCCTCCAGGGCCTTGCGCAGCGCCGACTGGGCGAGGACCAGGGCGTCCGCGCCGGTCCTCAGGAGCTTGCCGATCCGCCCGATCCCGCCGCGGGCAGCCGTCAGCTCGTCGGTGGTCGACCGCAGGGCGGGTGTCGCCGCGTCGGCGGCCGGGCCGGTCCAGCCGGCGGCGGCGACGCACCGGTCGACTCCGGTGCGCCAGTTCTCCAGGTGCCGCCCGAAGTCGCCGTGCAGTCTGTCGTACGCGTCGGCGGTGCTGTGCAGGAGGGCGAAGTCGGTGTCGCGCAGCGTCGCGAGGTCCATCCGGTCGGCCCGCTACCCGAAGTGCCGGACGAAGTTCCGCCGCTGCGCCACCGTCGGGGCGAATCCCGCGCCGCTCTGCCGGTCGGCGCCCCGGTAGCGGCGGGCGGCCGCTTCGAGGTTCCGGCCGTGCCCGTCCATCGTGGCGTGGAGGCCGTTCAGGAGCAGGTGCCAGGCGCCGGTGCAGTCGTCGAGCGCGGTGCCGCAGTCGAGCCCCCGCAGCCCGGCGACGGCCTGCTGGGAGGCGTCGAGCAGTGCCCCGGTCTGGCCCGGGATGGGGGCCGCGGCCTCGCCGGCCTTCCCGGCGGCCTGCCGCAGCAGGTCGGTGTCGATCTGGAAGCCCCCGCCGTTCGCCGGACGGTCGGACACCCCGGTTCCCTCCTCGGGCCGACGGTCGTGCACGGATCGCCTGGCACTGTAGCGGAGCCGGGCAGGCCGGAGGGTGGGGGAAACGCCGACGGGCCCCCTCCGGCAAGCGGAGGGGGCCCGTCAGGGGTTACGGGGTGCGTCAGGCGTTGACGGCGGCGAGGGCGGCCTCGGAGTCGAGGACGCCGGCCACGGCCTGCAGCACGGCGGCGATCTTCATCGAGGCCTGGATGACCTCGCGCTCGACGCCGGCCTTGCGCAGGACGGACTCGTGCGAGTCGAGGCACTGGCCACAGCCGTTGATGGCGGAGACCGCGAAGCACCAGAGCTCGAAGTCGACCTTCTCGACGCCCGGGGTGCCGATGATGTTCATCCGCAGACCGGCCCGCATCGTGCTGTACTCCTTGTCGGAGAGCAGGTGCAGCGTCCGGTAGTAGACGTTGTTCATCCCCATGATCGCGGCCGCGCCCTTGGCGGCGGTGTACGCCTCCGGGGAGAGGTTGGCCTTGGCCTCGGGCTCCAGCTCGCGCAGCAGGCCGGGGCTGCGGGTGGCCATCGCGCAGGACAGCACGGTGCCCCAGAGCTGCTGGGCGGGGAGGTCGGAGTTGCCGATGACCGAGCCCAGGTTGAGCTTGAGGTCCTTGGCGTAGTCCGGCAGGGCGGCCTTCAGGTCGTCGAGAGCCATGGGTCAGCCCGCCAGCAGGGCCTGGGCGTCGAGGGTGTCCTCGCCCTTGTTCCAGTTGCACGGGCACAGCTCGTCGGTCTGCAGGGCGTCCAGCACCCGCAGGACCTCCTTGGGGTTACGGCCGACGGAGCCGGCGGTCACCATGACGAACTGGATCTCGTTGTTCGGGTCCACGATGAACACGGCGCGCTGGGCGGTGCCGTCCTCGCCCTCGACGCCGCAGGCGCGCATCAGCTCGTGCTTGACGTCGGCCAGCATCGGGAAGGGCAGGTCGCGCAGGTCCTTGTGGTCCTTGCGCCAGGCGTGGTGCACGAACTCGGAGTCGCCGGAGACACCGAGGATCTGGGCGTCACGGTCGGCGAACTCGTCGTTCAGCTTGCCGAACGCGGCGATCTCGGTCGGGCAGACGAAGGTGAAGTCCATCGGCCAAAAGAAGACGATCTTCCACTTGCCCTCGTAGGTCTTGTGGTCGATGTCGGCGAAGGCGCTCGCGGCGTCCAGGTCGACACAGGCCTTGAGGTCGAACTCGGGGAACTTGTCACCGATCGTGAGCACGTTCGCTTCTCCAGAAAAATTGAGACTGCGGGGAGGTTTGTCCGGATTCCGGACGCGCTCAACAATTCCACATCGTGGACTGATCAGGGAAATAGCTAGAATTGATGTGTCTGATCGGAGATTGCTATCAGTACCGAACCGCCCACGTCCCGGCCCGGCCCCCGCAGGGGCGCCGCCGCCAAACCCGAGCCGGCTGTGGGAAGCGCCACAGTCCGCATTCCGCGCACCCCGACGGTCGCCCAGCTCAGGGCCTTCGTCGCGGTGGCCGAGCACCGGCACTTCCGGGAGGCCGCCGCCGCGACCGGGACCAGCCAGCCCGCATTGTCCGGCGCGGTCGCGGCGCTGGAGGAGTCGCTGGGTGCGCAGCTGGTCGAGCGTACGACGCGCAGGGTGATCGTCACTCCCCTGGGGGAGCGTGTGCACGAGCACGCACGCCGGGTGCTCGCCTCGCTGCAGGCCCTCACCGAGGAGGTGGAGGCCGCCCGGCGCCCGTTCACCGGGCCGCTGCACCTCGGGGTGATCCCGACCGTCGCGCCGTACCTGTTGCCCACCGTGCTGCGACTGGTCCGCGACCGCTTCCCCGAGCTGGAGCTGCACGTCCACGAGGAGCGCACGCCCTCGCTGCTGGAGGGCCTGGCCGCCGGGCGCCTCGATGTCCTGCTGCTGGCGCTCCCGGCCGGCGGGGCCTCGCCGACCCGGGACATCCCGCTGTTCGACGAGGACTTCGTCCTGGTCACCCCGCCCGGGCACCCGCTCGCCGGGCGGATCGACGTCCCGCGCGACGTGCTGCTCGACCTGGACGTGCTGCTGCTGGAGGAGGGCCACTGCCTGCGCGACCAGGCCCTCGACATCTGCCGCGAGGTCGGCGCCGACGCGGCCGGCTCCACCACCCGGGCGGCCGGCCTGTCGACCCTGGTCCAACTCGTCGCAGGGGGCCTCGGGGTGACGTTGCTGCCCGCCACCGCGCTGGACGTGGAGGCCGGACGCACCGACCGGCTGGCGGCGGTCCGCTTCGCCGCCCCGGCGCCCGGCCGCCGGATCGGGCTGGCCACCCGCCCGGGCTCGGCCCGCAGTGCCGAGTACGAGCGGTTCGCGGCGGCGTTGCGCGAGGTGCTGGTCGAGCTGCCGGTGCGGATCGTCGGCGGGGAGGGTGAGGGCGAGGGCTAGGGGGCGGGGGCCGGGGAGGGCGAGAGCCGGGGGCGGGGAGGCCAGGGGCCCGGGAGGTGGCGGGTCAGGGCCGGTCCGCCGCCTTGCCGAGGCAGAGCCCGACGGTGGTCGCCACCAGCACGTCCAGTGCCTCCAGCGTCTCCGGGTCCGGCCGTTCGCCCGGGTGGCGCAGGATCAGGTGGCGGGCGGTCAGGCCGTCGAAGCCGCTCAGGAAGTGAACGGCGATCCGGCCGGCGGGGGAGGCCAGGGTCAGGCCGTGGGCGGTCGCGAGGGCGCTGATCATCTCGGTGGCGGTGCCCTCGATCGCGCGCTGCAGCCCGAGCATGATCTCCCGTACGTCCGGGTCGCGCATCGCCAGCGTCTCGAACTCGCTGAGCAGCACGCAGCGCCCGTCCTCGCCGGTGGCGGCGTCCCAGAGCGCGTGCACCAGGGTGCGGACCTGTTCGCCGAACGGTCCGTCACCCGGGGAGGCGGCGCGCACCTGGCCGATGAACTGGGCGGCGACCTCCTCGACCACGGCCCGGTAGAGGTCCTTCTTGGTGCCGAAGGTGTAGTGCACCGTCGCCTGTGCCACGCCGAGCTCGGCCGCGATCGCGCGGGTGCTGGCGGCGGCGACCCCTTCCCGGGTCATCAGGTCGATCGCGGCCCGGACCAGCTGCGGTCGGCGTTCGGAGGCGGGGACATGAGCCATCCAGCCAGGGTAGCGCCATGGTCGGACAACTGCGTCGAGCGATTTTGTCGACCAACTTTGTCACTCGACAAAGTTGCGTCTACCGTAGGACGGGTTCGCTCAGGCACCCGCCTGTCCGCCGACGCACGCGAGGGGTCAGACCTTGGCCACGTACCTGTACCGACTGGGCCGCCACTGCTTCCGGAGAAGGCGCGCCGTACTGGCCGTCTGGATCGCGCTGCTGATCGCGATCGGCGGGGCCGCCGGCGCGTTCGCGGGCAAGACCAGCGAGGAGTTCAAGGTCCCGGGCACCGAGGCGCAGGCCACCCTGGACCGGATCAAGGGCACCTTCCCGGAACAGGGCCACGGCTCCGCGCAGGTGGTCTTCGCCGCCCCGGCTTCCGGCGGCATCGCCTCGCCCGGGGCGACCGAGGCGGTCGGCGAGGCCGTCGGCCGGATCTCCCACGTCCCCGGCGTGGCCGCGGTGCCCGACCCGTACGCCACCGGGGCGGTCTCCCAGGACGGCAAGGTCGCGATCGCGCTGGTCTCCTTCGACCGCAAGCTCGCCGACGTCACCGACCAGCAGCGCGAGGCCGTCAGGGCCGCCGCCGAACCGGCCCGGGCGGCCGGGCTGGAGGTGGCCTTCGGCGGTGACGCGTACAACCGGTTCGCGCAGATCGAGGGCGGCTCCGAGTCGATCGGCCTGGTGGTGGCGGCGGTGGTGCTGGTGATCACCCTCGGCACCCTGGTGGCCGCCGGGCTGCCGCTGCTGACCGCGCTGGTCGGCGTCGCCGTGGCGATGGCCGGACTGCTGGCGCTGACCGGCTCGTTCGAGATCATCACCACCGCGCCGGTGCTGGCGCTGATGGTCGGCCTCGCGGTCGGCATCGACTACGCGCTGTTCATCCTGTTCCGCTACCGCCGCCACCTGGACGAGGGCCTGGAGCCGGAGGAGTCCGCCGCCCGGGCCACCGCGACCGCCGGAAGCGCCGTGGTCTTCGCCGGGCTGACCGTGGTGGTGGCGCTCGCCGGACTGGCCGTCGCCGGCGTCCCCTTCCTCACCGTGATGGGCCTGGCCGCCTCCGGCGCCGTCGTGGTGGCCGTCCTGGTCGCCGTCACGCTGTTGCCCGCGGTGCTCGGCTTCACCGGACGGGCGATCGACCGGCTGCCGGTCCGGAAGCGGGCGGCGGCCACCCACGGCAAGGTCACCATGGGCGAGCGCTGGGCCCGCTTCGTGGTCCGCCGCCCGCTGCCCGTCCTGCTGGTCGGACTGGCCGGGCTCGGCGCCCTGGCGGTGCCCGCCGCGAGCCTGGACCTCGGCCTGCCGGGCGGCGGCTCACAGGCCGTCGGCACGGACGGCCGCACGGCGTACGACCTGGTCAGCGACAGTTTCGGCCCGGGCTTCAACGCGCCGCTGGTGGTCGTCGTGGACGCCCACGGCACCCCGCACCCGGAGCAGGCGGTGCAGGGCGTGGCGGGCAGGCTGCAGGGGCTGAAGGGCGTCCGGACCCTGCTGCCGCCCAAGGTCGACCGGGCCAGCGGCACCGCCCTGGTGCCGGTCATCCCGGAGACCGGCCCGGACGACGAGGACACCAAGGTGCTGGTCAACGAGATCCGCGACCAGCGCGCCGGGATCGAGTCCGCGACCGGCGCGACCGTCGCCGTCACCGGCACCACCGCCGCCAACATCGACGTCTCCACCAAGCTCGGCCAGGCCCTGCCGCCGTTCGTCGCGGTGATCGTCGGCATCGCGCTGGTGCTGCTCGCGCTGGCCTTCCGCTCGGTGCTGGTGCCGCTCAAGGCGGTGCTGGGCTTCCTGCTCAGCATCCTGGCCTCGCTCGGCGCGGTGGTCGCGGTCTACCAGTGGGGCTGGCTGGACGGCCTGATCGACGTGCCCAAGGTCGGCCCGGTGGTCAGCTTCGTGCCGATCCTGCTGATCGGCGTGCTGTTCGGACTGGCGATGGACTACGAGCTCTTCCTGGTCTCCGGGATGAAGGAGCAGTACGTCCACGGCACGGCCCCGCACGAGGCGGTCGTCGGCGGGGTGAAGGGTGGCGCCCGGGTGGTCACGGCGGCCGCGCTGATCATGATCTCGGTGTTCGGCGCCTTCGTGCTCGGCCACGACCCGATCGTCCAGCCGATCGGCTTCGCCCTCGCGGTGGGCGTGCTGGTGGACGCCTTCGTGGTCCGGATGGCCCTGGTGCCGGCCGCGATGGCGCTGTTCGGCAAGGCGGCCTGGTGGTTCCCGAAGGCGCTGGAGAAGGTCGTCCCGAAGGTGGACATGGAGGGCGAGCAGCTAATCACCCGGCCGGCGCAGGAGCGGCCGGAGACGAGGCAGCCCGCCGGGGTCTGAGAACCGGTCACGCGCGCGCCCGGTGGGAGCACCTCCCGCCGGGCGCGCGCCCGCCCCACCGGTGTCACTTCACGGGCAGCACCGCGGCCTGCGGCAGTCGCTGCTCGAACCAGACCACCTTGCCGGTGCCCAGCCGGGTCGCGCCCCAGCGGTCCGCGCACCGGGCCACTATCTGCAGGCCGCGGCCGCGCTCGTCCTCCGGACCGGTACGGCGGGGGCGCGGCAGCAGCGGGCTGTCGTCGCCGACCTCGCAGCGCAGCCGGGTGGTGCGCACCAGGCTGAGGGTGACCGGCCGGGTCGCGTGCTGGACGGCGTTGGTCACCAGCTCGCTGACCATCAGCTCGGTCGCCTCGCTCAGCTCGTCCAGCCCCCAGCGGCGCAGCGTGTGCGCGGCCAGCCGGCGGGCCCGGCCCGGCGTCTCGTTGCGCGGCTGCAGGTACCAGTGGGCGACGTCACCGGCCGGGATGCCGTCGAAGCAGGCGCCCAGCAGCGCGATGTCGTCGCCGCGGTCGCCGGGCGGCAGGATCCGCAGCGCCTCCTGGCACAGCTGCTCGGGGGACTGCCAGCGGGCCGCCGCGATCCGCGCGCGGAGCACCTCCAGGCCGTCGCTGAGCGGGCGGGTACGGGTCTCCACCAGGCCGTCGGTGAACAGCAGCAGGGCCGAGCCGGGCGGGGCGGGCAGTTCGACGGAGTTGAAGTCCACCCCGCCCACCCCGATCGGCGCCCCGGAGTCCAGCTCCACCAACTCGGCCGTGCCGTCCGGGCGGACCAGCACCGGCGGGACGTGCCCGGCGTTGGCCAGCACCACCCGGTTGGCGATCGGGTCGTACACCGCGTACACGCAGGTGGCCAGGTGCTGTTCGCGGCCGAGCCGCTGGGCCTGCTCGTCCAGGTGGTAGAGCACCTCGTGCGGCGGCAGGTCGAGCGCGGCCAAGGTCTGTGCGCTGGTGCGCAGTTGGCCCATGATGGCGGCCGAGGTGAGCGAGTGGCCCATCACGTCGCCGACGATCAGGGCGACCCGGTTGCCGGGCAGCGGCACCGCGTCGTACCAGTCGCCGCCGACCTGCGCGCCGCGCTCGCCGGGCAGGTAGCGCTGGGCGAGCCGGACGCCGTGCGACTGGGGCAGGCGCAACGGCAGCATGCTGCGCTGGAGTTCGTTGGCTATCTCCCACTCGCGGGCGTAGCGCAGCGCGGTGTCCACCGCCAGCCCGGCCTGGGTCGCCAGGTGCGCGGCGGTCGCGGTGTCGGCCGCGTCGAAGGCCGGGCGGCCGGTGCGTTCAGGGGGCCGGCGGATCAGCACCAGCAGACCCAGGACGGCCTTGCGCCCGCGCAGCGGCAGCGCGACGACCGAGGTGCCGGGGGCCAGCCGGGCCAGCCCCCGGGTGCCGTACAGCTCGCGCAGCAGTGCCTCGGTGCGCTCGGCGGCGGGCGTGCCGAGGACGGCCGACTCGGCGGGGCGCCGGCTCAGCAGGATGTGGGCCAGCGCGCCGCCGCGGGTGACCGGGGTTGCCGGGCCGGTGTCGGGGGTCGACCGGGAGCCGTACCGGGAGCGGTGCCGCTCGTCCGCGCCGCTCTTGCGGCCGCGGCGGCCGATCCGGGTGCCGGTGCTGTGGTGGATCCGCAGCTCCTCCGGGAAGCCGGGTTCGCGCTCGACGTTGGGCAGCGGGTCGCGCAGGTGGACGACGGCGGCGTCGGCGAGGGTCGGGACCAGCACCCGGCCGATGTTGCGCAGGGTCGCGGCCAGGTCGAGGGCGCTGTTGATCCGCCGGGTCGCCGCGTCGAGGTAGGCGAGGCGGTCCGCCACCCCGTCCGCCGCGCCCGCGGGGTCCGGCCGTGCCGTCGACGGCTTCGCCGGGGCCGCTGCCCGGGCCGGGAGCTGGCGGCGCTGGCCCGGGACGGCGGACGGCGGCTCCGCCTCGGTCTTGAGCTGGTCGCGCACGGCTGCCTGTCCTGGATTCGGTGTGGTGTGGAGCTGTGGTCGGGGGTTGCTGCGCCCGGTGGACCGGTCCGGTCCGCCGGGCCGGTCCTCCGGTCCGGACCGCTGGTCGATCAGCCGACGCGTCGACAGCACAGGAACAGCTGTTCCTCCGGCGGCAGCGTGGTACTGGCCGGCGCGTACGGATGCCCCGAGAACTCCTCGACGGCGAAACCGGCGTCAACCAGAACCCGCTCCAGATCCTCCCTCAGATACCCGCTGATCCGCAGCTCTCTGCCAAGGAACGGAAGCGGAACGTGATCCAGGTCGGCCTCGACCATGCCGAGGGCCAGCAGTCCGCCGGGCCGCAGGAGTGCGCGCAGGCGGCCGAGCACGGTCGGGATCTCGTCCAGCGGCAGCAGGATCAGGGAGAAGAACGCGGTGACGGCGGCGAAGGAGCCGTGGCCCGCCGGCCCCAGTCCGGGCGCGCCCCAGACCCGGTCGGCGCGCTCGGTGGCCAGATCGTACAGGTCGATCCGGTGGAAGTCGGCCGGAAACGGGCCGGTGGTCCGGGCCCGACGGGCCAGTGCGAGCATCACGTCCGAGAGGTCCACGGCCGTCACCCGCAGTCCGCCAGCCGTCAGCTGGCGCAGGGTCGGCTCGCCGGTGCCGCAGCCGACGTCCAGCACCCGGGCCCCGGGTTCGAGCGCGGCGAGCAGCCGCCGCCCGCACTCCAGCTGCCCGTCCTTGGAGGGGAACGCCTCGCCGTACCCGGCTCCGATGGTGTCGAAGGCGACCGCCTGCAGGGCCCGTGCCGCCCGGCGTCGTCGCACGTCGGGCCCGTCGTCGCCGGCGTCCTCGCCGACGGGGAACGGGTCGGATATCTGTCCGGTCGTCACGTTGAGAGGCACCCTTCCACCCGTGGCCTCCGGTGGGCTCATCCGCAGCCTCCTGGGCCGCTGCCGGTGGCGGTACGTCACGCTCCCCGCATCGCACAGACGGCCTGCACCCCGACACGTTGTCGGCAGACACTCGTGTGCGTACTGGCATCTGAGAATATGCGTGATCACTGCGTCGTGGGGTCCCTTTCCGGCCAACTCGTCATGCTTGGGCCGAAGTGGGTCGGGTCCGCGGAAGCACTCCGGTGCGGGCGGGGTGGTGCGAGCGGCGCCGCACGCCGTGCGGCACGCCGGGGTCACGGGGCTGACCTGCGGCTTTTCCGGTCCTAAAGCTGACAATCGGACGTTTATCGAACGTCAATCGGCGGAGTGCAGAGTTGTGTCCAGCGCCGGGGAAGCGTTGAGGGCGCTCCCGCAGCCGGGGGGCTGCGGGGGCGCCGACGCGCGGATCGGGGGAGGTGCTCCGCGGGGGAGCGGAGGCCTCACGGCGCGGGGGGAGAAGAGAAGGGCTCGGTGTGCTGTCGGGAGATGAGGTCCGCCACGGGGGAGGCCTCCGGCACACCGAGCCGCGTGAAGATGGCGTGCGCCTCCTGGAGGCACGCCAGCCCACGGGCCGGCTGGGCCAGGGCGAGCAGCGCCTCGCCGAGCGCGGCGTTGGCCAGCCCCTGGCAGTAGGCGGAGTCCAGCTCCTGGGCGATCGCCAGCGACTCACCGGCCGCCTCGGCCGCCTCGGTGGGCTGCTCGGCGACGAGCAGGGCGGAGGCCAGGCGGGCCAGGGTGTAGCCCTCCCAGAGTGAGTTGCGCTGGGACTGGTACAGCTGGTGGGCCTCCCGCAGGTGCGGGACGGCCTCGGCGGTGGAGAGCACCACGCCGAGCTGGTAGAGGGTCTGGGCGAGCAGCGGACCGTTGTTGGACGCCCGAGCGGCGGCGACACCCTCGGTGGCGGACCGGATCGCCGTCTCGGTCATGCCGAGGCGGTGCTGCACCCGGGCCATGTTGCCGACGATCCGTGCCTCGGCCTTGGGCGCGCCGGCCGCCTGGCTGGTGGCCCGCGCCTGTTCGAGGAACGACAGCGCCTCGGCGGGGCGGTTGCCGAGGCTCAGGATCACACCCAGCGTGTTGGCAGTGGCCAGGAGTACGACGGACGGTTCGTCCGGCGTCTGGTGATCGAGGCTCCGGCGCAACGAGCGCTCAGCGCCCTGGAAGTCGCTGATGACGTTCTGCAGGCTGCCGAGGGCGAAGTAGACCCGGGCGAGTTCGGCCGGGTCGCGACGGATCTCGGCGTCGCGGCCGATCGCCTCCAGGACCGGGAGCGCGCGTGGCCCTCGGGTCGGGTCGGGGTCGATGCTGAACAGGTAGTTCAGCAGATCGACAGCCGCTCGCTGCAAGGTGCCCGGGCCGCTCGCAGCGGCTTCCACCGCGCTGAGCAGCAGCGCGCCCTCGGCACGGAGCCAGTCCTGGGCGGCCTGGCTCGTCGGCAGATGGAGTCCTGGCGTGGTGAGCGCGGTGAGCGGTTCCGGCTCGGTGTCGTCCGGTTCGATGGCCCGGGCTGCGTTGCGTACGGTCGGGACCAGCAGGTCGAACAGGCGCTGGACCGCCTGTACCCGCTCGTCGGCGTCGCCGATCCGCTCGTTCTGCCGCTGGGCGTAGAGCCGGAGCAGGTCGTGGTAGCGGTAGCGGCCGGGTGTGAAGCACTCCAGCATGTTCGCCTCGACCAGCGCCTCGGCGAGGTCCTCGGCGGTGTACTCGTCCACGCCGAGCAACGCCGCGGCGGCGGAGAGCGGGATGTCGGGGGAATCGATCAGGGCGAGCAGCCGAAAGGCGCGGGCCTCGTCCGTGGACAGCTGTCCGTAACCGAGCCCGATGGTGGTCTCCACGGCGAGGTTGCCGAGCTGGAGTTCGTCCAGCCGCCGGCGCTGGTCCGCTAACCGGCGGGCCAGGTCGGAGACGCTCCAGCGGGGGCGGCTGGCCAGTCGGGCGGCGGCGATGCGGACGGCCAGTGGCAGGAAGCCACAGGCGGTGACGACCTTCAGGGCCGCTTCCGGCTCGTTCGCGACCCGCTGCTCGCCGACGATGGCCGAGAACAGCGCCAGGGCCTCGTCCGCGGTCAGCTCCTCGACGTCGAACAGCTGGGCGCCCGGTATACCGGCCAGCCGGGAACGGCTGGTGGCGAGTACGGCACAGCCCGAGACGCCGGGGATGAGTGGTCGGATCTGTTCGGCGTCGCGCGCGTTGTCGAGCAGGATCAGCATCCGCCGGCTGGCGAGCAGCGAGCGGTAGAGGGCGGCGCGCTGTTCGAGCGAGTCGGGGCCGTCGGTGACGCCGAGCGCGTGCAGGAAGTCTCCCAGGACGACCACCGGGTCGGCGGGCGATGCGCCGGCTCCGCGCAGGTCGACGTACAGCTGTCCGTCCGGGAACTCGGCGCGGACGCGGTGGGCCACGTGCACGGCGAGGGTGGTCTTGCCGACGCCACCGATGCCCGCCAGGGAAGTCACCACCACGGCCTGGCCGGTGGCGTTCATCAGGACTGTGGACAGGTCGCCGACGAGCTCCGATCGTCCGCTGAAGTCGGATACGTCAGCGGGGAGTTGGGCTGGTGCCGGGGGTGTGGCCGGGCTGTCCTCGTGCGCTGCCGAGGCGGGGATGACCGGAACGGCGAGTGCTGGATCGGCCGCGAGGATGCGGTTGTGCATCGAGGACAGGCCGACGCCCGGTTCGACTCCGAGCTCCTCGATGAGCAGCTTGCGGGTGTCGGTGTAGACACCGAGCGCCTCGGCCTGGCGCCCGCAGCGGTACAGGGCCAGCATCAGCAGTTCCCGCAGGCGTTCGCGCAGCGGGTGCTCGGTGGTCAGGTTGTTCAGTTCGCCGACGATCTCGGCGTGCATGCCGATGTCCAGCGCGGCGGCGCACAGCTCCTCGGCCGCAGCCACCTGGCGTTCGGCTAGCCGCAGTCGCTGGGTGTCGGCGTAAGGGCCGGGGATGCCGGTGAGCGGGCGGCCACTGAACAGGTCCAGCGCTTGGACGAGCAGCCGGTGTGCACCGTGCTTGTCGCCCGAGGCGCGGGCGGCCGCGGCCTCGCTGGAAAGCCGTTCGAACACCGCCAGGTCGAGGGCCTCGCCGGGGACGCGCAGTGCGTATCCATCGGCGACCGAGACCAGTAGTTCGGCGGGCCGACGTACCTCCCGCTGGGGTTCGATGACCGAACGCAGACGGGAGACGTATGTCCGGAGTGCGGCCACCGCCTGGGCCGGAGGGCGATCGCCCCAGAGCGCGTCGACGAGGTCCTGCGTGGTGACGGGGCGCCCGGAGTGCAGCAGGAGAGTGGTCAGGACTGCCTGCTGCTGGGGTGATCCGAGAGAAAGGGGCTTGTCGTCGAGCCAGGCCTGGACCGGACCGAGGACTTGGAAGCGCAGCGCAGGGGCCTGCGGCGTCTCCCGAAACTCCATGAAGTCCCCCGATGGCCTGTGTGTCGATATCCGTGAAAGGGCGCTCGGCGGTCCGCCGCAGCGGTTCAGCTTAGGCGGACGCCAGACTCTGCCGGCCGCGGCCGCAAGCCGCACGATGTTTATCGGACATTTAATCAACCCTACGATACTGTCCCCGCGCCCGCGCCACGGAGGTCGGGCCGAACACATTTGATGACCGAAAGGCGGCCGCCCAATGGCCAATGACCAGAGCGAGACCCCGGTGCCGTCGATGCCCGAGAACTCGGCGCAGACTCCGGCTCCGGCCGCCGCTGTGGAAGCCGGCCAGGCTGTCGAGGGCGCGGTCAACGCGGCCTCGAACCCTACCGAGTACACCGAGCCGAGTGCCGACCGGAAGAACGCGCTCGAAAGCGAGCTCTTCGGCGACGAGGCCGATCACGTGGTGGAGCCCGCGCAGCCGGCCACCGGTGAGCCGGGCAAGACGTTCGAGCCCGAGAACGTCGTCGCCGGACACCCGTAAGGGGTCGGGTCGTTCCTCGTCGGCCTCGCGCGGCCGCGGAGCGGCCATTGCGGCCCTGAAGTGCGCAACCTGACGGGGCGTAACATCGAACTCGTGTTCGCCTGAGGGGGCGAGCCAGATGAATAGTAGGAGGGGTTCCATGAGCAAGCTTCGTCGGATTGCCGTGGTTGCCGTGTCGACCGCCGTAGTGACCATCGGCTATGCGGTGACCGCTGCCGGCGCATCCGCGAACGTCATCCTGGGCCACCCGTAAGCCGTTCCGGCCGAGTGCCCCCGCGCCCCCGTCCGGGCGCGGGGGCGCTGTCGTGATGTGCGCGCCAATTCGTGTGCGGGTCCACCGGTGGCCGATTCCCGTCCTCGATGCGCCCGTGGTGGCCGGGGTCATGCGTAACGTGCCCGGCGGCGCCCCCGGAGCGTTCCGGAATTCCGGATTCACCGGGGGGATTACGGGCGCCCGAACGCCATGGTTTGCGTGGGTTTCGCCGCAATTACCGGGGCTGATCGCATTCAGCCGAATCGCGGGGCTCGGGGACCGGCGAGACGTGGTGGGGTTCGGCGGTCCATTCGCGGCCGCCTTGCTCGGGGCGCAGGTAGTGCTCGCCGCCGATGGTGTCCATGTAGATGCCGGTGCGTCCGGTCCTGCGGTCGAGGACGAGTTCACCCGCTCGGGGCCGGTAGGCCGGGGCGTTGCGCTGTCGGATGGTCACCGCACTGCTCCTTCGCTCCGTCAGCGACTGGCAGACATCTCTAGAGAAGCTAATATCTCTAGAGATGTCAACGGTCGTATCTCCTTACCGGCGGCCGCGGGCGCGCCTACGATTGTCCGAGGGAGAGGGAGCGGCGATGACCGGCAGCAGTGGCGACAAGCAGCCCAAGTACCAGCGGATCGCCGATTCCCTGAAGGCGGCCATCGACACCGGCCGCTACCGCGCGGGCGACCGGCTGCCCGGAGAGAACGACCTCATGGACGAGTACGGCGTGGCCCGGATGACGGCCCGCCAGGCGCTGGGCGTGCTGCAGAGCGAGGGCATCGCGGAGGCCCGCAGGGGCGCCGGGGTGTTCGTCCGGGACTTCCGGCCGCTGCGCCGGCGCGGCATCCAGCGGCTGGCCCACGGGCAGTGGGGCTCCGGCCGGTCGATATGGTCGGCGGACATCGACAACCGCAGCCTGGTGGTCGACCAGGTGTCCGTCACCGAGCGGGGCGCCCCCGACCACGTGGCCGGGGTGATCGGGGTGGGGCCGGGTGCCCCGATGTGCGTGCGGCACCGCCGCTTCGTGCTGGACGGCAAGCCGGTGCTGCTCTCCACCTCCTACCTGCCGGCCCCCCTGGTCGCCGGCACCGCGATCACCCGCGAGGACACCGGCCCCGGCGGCACCTACGCCCGCCTGGCCGAGATCGGCGCCAAGCCCGTGCACTTCCGCGAGGAGGTCCGATCCCGGATGCCCACCGCCGAGGAGGCCACCCGGCTCGAACTCTCCGCCGGCACCCCGGTCATCCTGATCTGCCGCACCGCCTTCGCCGACGAGGGCCAGGTCGTCGAGCTCAACGAGATGATCCTCGACGCCGCCTCCTACGTCCTGGAGTACGACTTCGACGCCTGAGCCGGACGGCGGCGGGGCCGATCGGTGCTACTGGTAGTGGTAGCGAGCCTTGAGGATCTTCGCTTCCTTCTCGTCGGCCCGGTAGACCAAGCGGTGTTCGTCGTCGATCCGGCGCGACCAGTAGCCGGCCAGGTCACCCTTCAACGGCTCCGGCTTCCCGATCCCGTATCGGCGCGTGGTCGTCGTTGACCTTCTTGATCAACGGGAAGAGCTGGGTGCGTGCTTCGCTCGCGCTGATCGCCATCGACGTACCTCCAGATGCGTACCGGATCCTGGTACCTCGGTGGTACGAGGTTCCGGTACCGGGTGCCACGAGAAAACCGCCCCGTCGCGGCGGGCGCGACGAGGCGGTCGGGGGAAGCCGGGAGGGGCTACTCCTTGGAGCGGATCCGCAGGTTGGTGATCAGCGGGCCCTCGGTGGTCTCGCGGAAGAAGTCGTTGCCCTTGTCGTCGACGACGATGAAGGCCGGGAAGTCCTCGACCTCGATGCGCCAGACGGCCTCCATGCCGAGCTCGGCGTACTCCAGCACCTCGACCTTCTTGATGCAGTCCTGGGCGAGGCGCGCGGCGGGGCCGCCGATGGAGCCGAGGTAGAAGCCGCCGTGCGCCGCGCAGGCGTCGGTGACCTGCTTGCTGCGGTTGCCCTTGGCGAGCATGACCATGGAGCCGCCGGCGGCCTGGAACTGGTCGACGTAGGAGTCCATCCGGCCGGCCGTGGTGGGGCCGAAGGAGCCGGAGGCGTAGCCCTCGGGGGTCTTGGCCGGGCCGGCGTAGTAGACCGGGTGGTCCTGGAGGTACTTGGGCATGCCCTCGCCGGCGTCCAGGCGCTCCTTGATCTTGGCGTGGGCGATGTCGCGGGCGACGACGAGGGTGCCGGTGAGTGAGAGCCGGGTCTTCACCGGGTACTTGGACAGCTCGGCGCGGATCGCGGACATCGGCTGGTTGAGGTCGACGCGCACCACGTCGTCGTCGAGGTGCTCGTCGGTGGTGTCCGGCAGGTACTTCGCCGGGTCGGTCTCCAGCTGCTCCAGGAAGACGCCCTCGGCGGTGATCTTGCCGAGCGCCTGGCGGTCGGCGGAGCAGGACACGGCCATCGCGACCGGCAGCGAGGCGCCGTGGCGGGGCAGTCGGACCACGCGCACGTCGTGGCAGAAGTACTTGCCGCCGAACTGGGCGCCGATGCCGATCTTCTGGGTCAGCTCGGTGACCTTGGCCTCCAGCTCCAGGTCCCGGAAGCCGTGGCCGGTCCTGGCGTTGCCGGAGGTCGGCAGGTTGTCCAGGTAGTGCGCCGAGGCGTACTTGGCGGTCTTGAGCGCGAACTCGGCGCTGGTGCCGCCGATCACGATGGCCAGGTGGTACGGCGGGCAGGCGGCGGTGCCGAGCGAGCGGATCTTCTGCTCCAGGAACGAGAGCATGCTCGCCTCGTTCAGGATGGCCTTGGTCTCCTGGTACAGGTACGACTTGTTGGCGGAGCCGCCGCCCTTGGCCATGAACAGGAACTTGTACGCGTCGCCGTCGGTGGCGTACAGCTCGATCTGGGCCGGGAGGTTGTTGCCGGTGTTCTTCTCGTCCCACATGGTGACCGGGGCCATCTGGGAGTAGCGCAGGTTGAGCTTGGTGTACGCGTCGTACACGCCGCGCGCGATGGCGGACTCGTCCGCGCCGGAGGTCAGCACGTTCTGGCCGCGCTTGCCCATGACGATCGCGGTGCCGGTGTCCTGGCACATCGGGAGGATGCCGCCGGCCGAGATGTTGACGTTCTTCAGCAGGTCGAGCGCGACGAAGCGGTCGTTCGGGCTGGCCTCCGGGTCGTCCAGGATGCGGCGCAGCTGGGCGAGGTGGGCGGGGCGCAGGTAGTGCGAGATGTCGTGCATCGCCTCGGCCGTGAGCAGGCGCAGCGCCTCGGGCTCGACCTGGAGGAAGGTGCGGCCGCCGGCCTCGAAGGTGGAGACACCCTCGGAGGTGAGCTTGCGGTACGGGGTCGGGTCAGCGCCCAGGGGGAGCAGGTCGCTGTACTCGAAGTCTGGCGTGGGAGCCATCGGGGCGGTCCTTAGGTGTCCAGTGGTCCGGCTGCGTCGGCGAAGCACCATCCAGGGTAAGACCCGGTCGTGGCGGGCATGCGGACAGGTCAGCCTTGCTTGAGTGCTCCCCCGGTCGAAGGCGGGGGGCCGAGGTTTGTACACGGGACTGTCACATCCGCCGGTTGTCAGGTGACGGGGCTCACTCGGGCTGGAATGCGAACGACTAGGCTTGGCCCGTGGAGAACTCGCCTTCGCAGGACGATCCGGGGCAGCCGCCGGTGCCGGCGCCCGTGCCCCTGACCAAGCCTCAACTCAAGCCGCAGTCCGAACCCGTGGCCGCACCGCGGCCGTCGGCCGCCCCGGTGGCGGACGCGGAGATGCGGGTCTCCGACGCCGACCGCGAGCGGATCGCGGAACTGCTGCGGGACGCCTACGCCGAGGGGCGCCTGGACGCGGAGGAGCACGCGGAGCGGATCGAGGCCGCGTACGCCGCCAAGACCTTCGGCGACCTGGTCCCGCTGACCAGGGACCTGCCCGCCCACCGCTCGGTGTCCTTCGACAAGCCGCCGCTGGACGCCCGGGAGCCCGCCCCCGCGCCGGCCAGGCCGCTGCCGCCCGCGCGGCACGAGGCCCCGTCCGTGGTGGCGATCTTCGGCGGCGCGGCCCGCAAGGGCCGCTGGCGGGTCGGCTCGCACCTGACGGCCTTCACGGCGTTCGGCGGGGTGGACATCGACCTCACGGACGCCGTGTTCGAGTCCCCCGAGGTGGAGATCACGGTGACCGCGATCTTCGGCGGCGTGGAGATCCGGGTGCCGGAGAACGTGAGCCTGCTCGGCTCGGGGGTCGGCATCTTCGGCGGCTTCGACGTCCGCGAGCAGACCGTGGCGGACCCGTACGCTCCGGTCGTGCGGGTCAAGGGCGTTGCCCTGTTCGGCGGTTGCAATGCCAAGCCGCGCCGGGGCAAGAAGCTCCGGGAGTGGGTGCGCAAGCAACTCGGTACGGAATAGCCCGAATTGACCTGTCGAGTGCCCGGTCGGGAGCCAACTCCCGGTCGGGCGCTCGGCGTTGTTCCCGGTGCACTCCGTAGTCGATTGCGTGCAGTGTGCATGAATCGCGGCCGGACGGGGTAGTTCCTTCCGCACATCGCTTCTCGTACGGCTGTGCACCGGTGGTGGCCCAGTGGCCGCCCCGGGCGTTGGACAGCGGGGGCTCGCAGCCGGGCGGGGGAGCGGGGTTCCCCGTGTCCGAGAGCCTCGTCAGGAGTACGGCCGTGCTGCATCCGATCGAGTCCCGCACCACCTCGCCAGTCGCCGCCGCCCAGTTGCTGGAGCGTCGTCCGGCCGTCCGCCCCCAGCCGCAGCCCCCGGGCGGCACGGCGGGCACGCCTGCGGGTGAGGACAATCCGTGGCACACCGGTGCGGCCTGTCGGCGGGACGAGGCGGGGCTGTTCTTCGCGCCCTCGAAGGAGCCGACGGCGGCCCGGCTGTCGCGCGAGGAGCAGGCCAAGCGGGTGTGCGCCCGCTGTCCGGTGCTGCTGGAGTGCCGCGAGCACGCGTTGGCCCAGCCGGAGCCGTACGGGGTCTGGGGCGGGCTGACGGCCGCCGAGCGGCGGGTGGTGCTGGCCCGGCGGCGCCGCCGGGACGCGGAGCTGCGCGAGGCGGCCCGGGTGGCCACGGCGGGGCGCCGGATAGCCGGTTGACGGCGGGTCGGGGCCGGGCCGGAAGGAGCCGGGCCGGAGGAACCGGCCGCAAAGACCTCGCGGCCCCGGCGGAGGGGGATTCCGCCGGGGCCGCGTGGTGAGCCGGTCGCGTCCGGGTCAGTTGGCGCGGTCGAAGTCGATCGCGCTGTAGGCCCGCAGCTTCGACAGCTTGTGGACGGAGTTGATCTCGCGGATCGTGCCGCTCTTGGAGCGCATCACCAGCGAGCTGGTGGTGGCGGTCTCCGAGCGGTAGTGCACGCCGCGCAGCAGCTCGCCGTCCGTGATGCCGGTGGCGACGAAGAACACGTTCTCGCCGCTGACCAGGTCGTTGGTGGTGAGCACCCGGTCCAGGTCGTGCCCGGCGTCGAGGGCCTTCTGTCGCTCGGCGTCGTCCTTGGGCCACAGCCGGCCCTGGATCACGCCGCCCATGCACTTCATCGCGCAGGCCGCGATGATGCCCTCGGGGGTGCCGCCGATGCCCATCAGCAGGTCGACGCCGGTGCCCTCGCGGGCGGCCATGATGGCGCCGGCCACGTCGCCGTCGGAGATGAACTTGATCCGGGCGCCCGCCTCGCGGATCTCCCGGACCAGGCCGTCGTGCCGGGGCCGGTCGAGCACGACCACGGTGACGTCCTCGACGGCGCTGCCCTTGGCCTTGGCGACCCGGCGGATGTTGACGGCCGCCGGGGCGGTGATGTCGACGAACTCGGCGGCCTCCGGGCCTGCCACCAGCTTGTCCATGTAGAACACGGCACTGGGGTCGAACATGGTGCCGCGGTCGGCCACGGCCAGCACGGCCACCGCGTTGTTCATGCCCTTGGCGGTCAGCGTGGTGCCGTCCACCGGGTCGACCGCGACGTCGCACTCGGCGCCGGTGCCGTCGCCGACCCGCTCGCCGTTGTAGAGCATCGGGGCCTCGTCCTTCTCGCCTTCGCCGATGACGACCACGCCGTTCATCGAGACGGTCGAGACGAGGGTGCGCATCGCCTTGACGGCGGCACCGTCCGCGCCGTTCTTGTCGCCCCGGCCGACCCACCGGCCGGCTGCCATCGCGGCCGCTTCGGTGACCCGGACGAGTTCGAGCGCGAGGTTCCGGTCCGGGGCCTCGGGCGCGACCTCCAGGGCACTGGGAAGGTGGTGCGGGTACTGCGTGGTCATCGTCGTTACCTCTCTGTACGCGACGGCCAGTGAGCGCCCGACTACTGCCTGGTCGAACGCCGTGGTGAGGGTGATGCGATCGTATCTGCCCACGAGATGACTGTCTGTGGCGCGGGTCGCCACCCTGTGCCGAAAAGCACCGGTTCGCCCGGCTTCACCCGTACGTGCACACCCCGGGTGGCCGTGCCGGGATGTGGATGAGTCACCATGAGGGGGTGGCTGCAGAGAGCAAGGGCATGAGGGGTCGGCAGACCGTACGGGACATGGTCCTGTCGATGCTGGCGGTCGGTTTCGTCGTCTGGATCGGTTACCTGTTCCTCCCGCACGACGCGAACAGCGACCCGGTGCACGTGGTCGAGTACAAGGTGGCGGCGGCCTCCGCGAAGCGCGCCGCGCCGTACCCGCTGCTGTCCCCGGACGGGCTGTCCGACAAGTGGCGGGCGACCTCGGTCGGTTACACGCCGGCCGACCTCAGCGGCGGCAAGGGCAACACCTGGCACCTGGGCTTCGTGACGCCCTCCGGCCAGTACGCGGCGGTCGAGCAGGCCGACGTCCCGCGTGACAAGCTGCTCGCCGACAAGGTCGCGGGCGCCCAGCCGGACGGCACCTCGGACGCCGCCGGGCGCACCTGGGAGCGGGTGCAGGGCGACAAGGCCCGTGCGCTGACCGCCCGGGACGGTTCGGCGACCACGCTGGTCACCGGCACCGCCTCCTACGAGGAACTGGCCGAGCTGGCCCAGGCGCTCAAGTAGCGGCGGGGCCTCCCACGGGCACGCGCAAGGGCCCGCACCGGACGAACCGGTGCGGGCCCTTCGCCGTCGCGGGGTGCGATCAGACCGTGGTGACGACCTGGTCGTACTCCAGGCGCGGGGAGCGCGGGAACCAGGCGTCCTCGCCCGGCTTGCCGATGTTGACCACGGCCAGCACCGAGTGGTC
Organism: Kitasatospora sp. NPDC101157; assembly: GCF_044768255.1. Taxonomy (NCBI): domain Bacteria; kingdom Bacillati; phylum Actinomycetota; class Actinomycetes; order Kitasatosporales; family Streptomycetaceae; genus Kitasatospora; species Kitasatospora sp. NPDC101157. The sequence goes on from NZ_JBIWPL010000001.1 coordinate 369,065, forward strand.
GCCGTCGCCGAAGAACTCCTTGTTGATGCCCGCGGCGTCGAAGCCGGTCATCGGGCCGGCGGCCAGGCCGGCGGCGCGCACGCCGATGATGAAGTAGGCGGCCTGCAGGGCGCCGTTCAGGGCGGCGGACTGCTCACGGACGGCGCGCTCCGAGAAGAACACGTCCTTGGCCTGCGGGAAGTGCGGGAACTGGGTCGGCAGCTCCTCGTGGAACTCGTTGTCCGCGGCCAGGATGGCGACCAGCGGCGCGGTGGAGGTCTTGGGCTTGTTGCCGTCCGCCATGTGCTGGACGAGGCGCTCGCGGCCCTCGGCGGAGCGGACCAGGACGACGCGCAGCGGCTGCTGGTTGAAGGCGGTCGGGCCGTACTTGACCAGGTCGTAGATGGCCTGGACCTGCTCCTCGGTGACCGGCTCGTCGGTGAAGGTGTTCGCGGTGCGGGCCTCACGGAACAGCAGGTCCTGGGCGGCGGCGTCGAGTACCAGGGCGTCGGTGGTCATGCTTCTGCACCTCATGCGGGAGGAGGGGTTCGTCGGTGTGACCGGCGCGGCCGATCAGTCCCTCCAACATAGGTGAAGATTCAACGATTCCCCAAGCGGGTGTGACCCGCCTCACTCCCCGGCCGGGCCCGCGTCCTCCTCGGCGGCCAGCGCGGCGTCCAGCCGGGCCCTGGCGCCGTCCAGCCACCGCTGGCAGACCTTCGCCAGCTGCTCGCCACGCTCCCACAGCGCCAGCGACTCCTCAAGGGAGATGCCGCCGTTCTCCAACTGCCGGACCACGTCCAGCAGCGCGTCCCGGGCGTGCTCGTAGCCCAGCGCGTCGTCCGGGGTCGGCGCCGTCGCGTCCTGCTGCTCCTGCTGCTCTGCCATGCGAGCCAGCGTAGGGGCTGGCGCCGACAGGGAAGGCCCCGCGCGGCCCGAAATCCGGGTGCACCCGGCCGGTGGGCGGCGCTAGCCTCCGCCGCATGATCCAGGTCCGACCCGCCGTCCCCGCCGACGCGCCCGAACTCGTCCGGCTGCGCAACCTGATGTTCGAGGCGATGCCCAGCATGGCCGCCCTGGCCGGCCCAGGACCCTGGCAGGCCAACGCCGAGAGGATCCTGCGCGAGCGGCTGGCCGCCCCGCCCGAGGAGCTGACCATGCCCTCCTTCGTGGTCGACGACCCGCGGCGGCCCGGCCGGCTCGCCGCCTGCGCCGTCGGCACCCTGGAGGAACGGCTGCCCGCCCCGGGCAACCCGGACGGGCTGTTCGGCTTCGTCTTCAACATCTGCACCGACCCCGACCACCGGCTGCGCGGCTACGCCCGGGCCTGCACCGAGGCGTTGATGGAGTGGTTCGACGGCCGCCGGGCGGGCCGGATCGACCTGCACGCCAGCGTCGGGGGCGAGGCGCTCTACCGCAGCCTCGGCTTCGGCGAGCACTCGATCGCGCTCTCCCGGCAGCGCTCGTACTGAGGCCGGCCGGCCGTCCCGGTTCCGGTCAGTCGCCCGCGACGGCCACGTCGAAGCCGCCGCCCGCCACCCGGGCGTGCAGCCCCTCCCCGGCCGTGACCTGCGCCGGGTCCGTCACCACCGTGCCGTCGGCCCGCTGCAGCACCGCGTAGCCGCGCTCCAGGGTGGCCGCCGGGGAGAGGGCGACCACCCGGGCCAGGGTGTGCCCGAGGTCGCTCTGGGCGTGGTCCAGCCGGTGCCGCAGGGTGCGCCGGGCCCGCTCCAGCAGGCCCTCGACCTCCTGGCCGCGCCCGTCCAGCATCCGGTGCGGGGCGGCCAGCGCCGGACGGCTGCGCAGCCCGTCCAGCCCGTGCTGCTCGCGCTCGACCCGGGACTGCACGTGCCGGCGCGCGCGGTCGCGCAGCTGGCGGACCTTGGCGAGCTCCTCGCCGACGTCGGGAACCACCCGTTTGGCGGCATCGGTCGGGGTGGAGGCGCGCAGGTCGGCGACGAAGTCCAGCAGCGGCTGGTCCGGCTCGTGCCCGATCGCGCTGACCACCGGCGTACGGGCGGCCGCGACCAGCCGCACCAGGCCCTCGTCCGAGAACGGCAGCAGGTCCTCCACGCTGCCGCCGCCGCGGGCCACGATGATCACGTCCACCTCCGGGTGCTCGTCCAGCTCCCGGACGGCCGCGCTCACCCGCTCCACCGCGCTGAGGCCCTGCACCGGCACGTTGCGCACCTCGAAGCGCACGGCCGGCCAGCGCCGCCGGGCGTTCTCCAGCACGTCCCGCTCGGCCGCCGAGCCGCGCCCGGTGACCAGTCCGACGCACTGCGGCAGGAACGGCAGCCGTCGCTTGCGCTCGGCCGCGAACAGGCCCTCCCCGGCGAGGCGCCGCTTCAGCTGCTCCAGCCGGGCCAGCAGCTCGCCCAGGCCGACCAGCCGGATCTCCGAGGCCCGCATCGACAGCTGCCCGCGGGCCGCGTACCACTCGGGCTTGGCGTGCACGACGACCCGCGCGCCCTCCTGCACCACGTCCGCCACCTGGTCGAACACCGAGCGGAAGCAGGTCACCGTGAGCGACACGTCGGCCTGCGGGTCGCGCAGGGTCAGGAACACCACGCCGGCCCCGGGGCGGCGGCTGAGCTGGGTGATCTGTCCCTCGACCCACACCGCGCCGAGCCGGTCGATCCAGCCGCCGATCAGCGCGGAGACCTTGCCGACCGGGAGCGGGGCTTCGGGGGAGCTGGTGTTGGCCATGCGTACGAGGCTAGCGGCGCCCGCCGACACCTTCGCCGCAGCACGGGCTCGACGAGGCCCGCCCGCGCCGTACGCCGTACCGGCTCAGCGGCGCCCGCCCGCGCCGTGGGCCGTACGGCCCTGGACGCCGAGCACCACCAGGCCGACCGCCAGCCAGACCAGCCCGACCAGCCGCGCCGTCGTCGAGGCCTCGTAGACCACCGCGCCGATCACCGCGATGCCCAGCACCGGGACGACCAGGTGGCGCAGCAGGTCCCGGGAGCCGTGCCGCACGGTGTACCAGCCGACCACCGAGGCGTGCAGCAGCGCGAAGGCGGTCAGTGCCCCCATGTTCACCACCGAGGTCAGCCGGTCCAGCCCGTCGTCCCGCTCGGCCGCCCAGACGGCCGCCGCCATGGTGATCACCGCGGCCGTCAGCAGCGCCCGGCGCGGCACCGCGCTGCCCGGGTCGACCGAGCCGAGCAGGCGGGGCAGCCGCCCGTCCCGGCCCATCGCGAAGAGCAGCCGCCCGGCGGCCGCCTGCCCGGCCAGCGCCGCGAAGGCCGCGCCGATCGCCTTGCCGGCCGCCACCAGCACGTGCAGCCAGTGGCCGACGCCGCTCTCCACGGTGTCGTAGAAGGCCGAGCCCTGGGCGGCCGGGTCGGCGGCCAGCTGCTGCGGGGTCGTCGGCTCCAGCACCGCCGCCAGGTAGGTCTGGGCGACGAACAGCAGCCCGGCCAGCGCCAGGCACCACAGCAGGGCCCGGGCCACCGCGGCCGAGGCGCCGACCGCCTCCTCGACGAAGGTCGCGATCGCGTCGAAGCCCAGGTAGGAGAGCACCGCGACGGAGACCGCGGAGAGCACGGCGGTGAGCGAGAAGTCCCCGACGGCGGTGAACGGGGTGTCCCAGCCGCGCCGGGCGCCGTCCCGCGACAGCACCACCACGGCCGCGGCCACGAACACCACCAGCGCCGCGATCTCCAGCGCGAGCACCGCGAAGCCCACCGCGGCCGCCGTCCGCACCCCGACCAGGTTGAGCGCCGTGGTCACCACCACCGCGATCGCCGTCCACAGCCAGCGGGAGACCCCCGGCACCAGCGAGTGCAGCGCGATCCCGGAGAACAGGTAGGCCACCGCGGGGATCAGCAGGTAGTCCAGCATCGCCATCCACCCGGCGACGAACCCGGGCCCCTCGCCCAGCCCGGCCCGTGCGTAGGCGAACACCGAGCCGGTCTGCGGCACCGCGCGCACCATCTCCGCGTACGAGAAGGCGGTGAAGCCCATCGCCACCGTCGCCGCCAGGTAGACGGTGGCCACGGCGCCGTGGCTCTTGGCGTCCAGTACGCCGAACACGCCGACCGGGGCCATCGGGGCGATGAACAGCAGTCCGTAGACCATCAGATCGCGGACGCCCAGGGTGCGGCGCAGGCCGCTCGGGGTCGGCTGATCGATCGCAGCGCTCATAGACACCACATTTGAGCATTCGCGATCCATGGCGACCGGAAAGTGCCCGCCGTCGGCGCGGCTCCCCGCCCGGGGAGGCGGGCCTCCCGGGCGCCCGTACGATGGAGCCATGTCCAACACCGCGCAGCGCCGTGTCCTGCTCGCCGCCCCCCGGGGCTACTGCGCGGGTGTCGACCGCGCCGTGATCGCCGTGGAGAAGGCCCTGGAGCAGTACGGGGCGCCCATCTACGTCCGCAAGCAGATCGTCCACAACAAGTACGTGGTGCAGACCCTGGAGAAGAAGGGCGCGATCTTCGTCGACGAGACGGAGGAGGTGCCCGAGGGCTCGATCGTCGTGTTCTCCGCGCACGGTGTCGCCCCGGCCGTCCACGACGAGGCCCGGGCCGGCAAGCTCGCCACCGTCGACGCCACCTGCCCGCTCGTCACCAAGGTGCACAAGGAGGCCGTGCGCTTCGCCGACGAGGGCTACGACATCCTGCTGGTGGGCCACGAGGGCCACGAGGAGGTCATCGGCACCATGGGCGAGGCCCCGGACCGGATCCACCTGGTGGACGGTGCCGAGGACGTCGCCAACGTGCGGGTGCGGGACGAGTCCAAGATCGTCTGGCTGTCCCAGACCACGCTGTCGGTGGACGAGACCATGGCCACCGTCGGCGAGCTGAAGAAGCGCTTCCCCGCGCTGGTCAGCCCGCCCAGCGACGACATCTGCTACGCCACCCAGAACCGCCAGGTCGCGGTCAAGCAGCTGGCCCCGGAGACCGACCTGCTGATCGTGGTCGGCTCCAAGAACTCCTCCAACTCGGTCCGCCTGGTCGAGGTCGGCCTGGAGTACGGCGCCAAGGCGGCCCACCTGGTCGACTTCGCCGAGGAGATCCAGGAGTCCTGGCTGGAGGGCGTCACCACGGTCGGCCTGACCAGCGGGGCCTCGGTGCCGGAGATCCTGGTCGACGGCGTGCTGGAGTTCCTGGCCGCCCGCGGCTACGACACGGTCGAGACGGTCAAGACCGCCGAGGAGCACCTGACCTTCTCGCTGCCCAAGGAGCTGCGCCGCGACCTGCGCGCCGAGGCCGCCGGCAAGCTGTAGACCGTTTCCGGAGGACCCGGCGCCCGCCGCGGGCGCCGGGTCCTCTGCTGTGCGTGCCCGCCCGGGCTCTCGTAGTTTTGTGCCCAGGCTGCTTTCATGCACAGGCTGTGGACGATCCGGTCCGCGGCCGGACGGCGGAGGGTGGAGCGATGACGGCGGTATTCGGCGTGGACATCGGCGGTTCGGGCATCAAGGGCGCCCCGGTGGACCTCGCCCGGGGCGTGCCCGCCCAGGAGCGGTACAAGGTGCTCACCCCGCAGCCGTCCGAGCCCGAGGCCGTGGTCGCCGCCGTCCGCGAGGTGGTCCGGCACTTCGACCACCGGGGCCCGGTCGGGCTGACCTTCCCCGGGGTGGTGGTCGGCGGGCACACCAGGACGGCGGCCAACGTGGACAAGGGCTGGATCGGCCTGGACGCCGCGGGCCTCTTCCGCGAGGCGCTGGACCTGCCCGCGACCGTCCTCAACGACGCCGACGCGGCCGGCCTCGCCGAGACCGTGCACGGCGCCGGGCGGGGCGAGCCGGGCGTGGTCCTGGTGCTCACCTTCGGCACCGGCATCGGCAGCGCGCTGTTCGTGGACGGCACCCTGGTGCCCAACACCGAGCTGGGCCACCTGGAGCTGCGCGGCAAGGACGCCGAGCGCCGCGCCTCCTCGGCCGCGAAGGAGCGGCACGACCTGAGCTGGGAGCAGTGGGCCGGGCGGGTGGACGAGTACCTGGACCTGGTGGAGATGCTGTTCTCGCCGCAGCTGGTCGTGATCGGCGGCGGGGTGAGCCGCAAGCACGAGAAGTTCCTGCCGCTGCTGAAGGCCCGCGAGGCGAGGGTGGTGCCGGCGGAGCTGCGCAACGACGCGGGGATCGTCGGGGCCGCCATGGCGGCGGCCCGGGCGGCGCGCTGACGGCCCCGCACCGGCGGCCGGGAGCGCCGGGAGGCCGGGAGGTCAGCGGGAGCGGTGGATCCGGCGCTGGGCGACGAAGCGGGCGAGCACGATCAGCGCCGCCAGCCCGGTGCCGGAGAACAGCCAGCCGGCCCGCAGCGCCAGCCCGGTCGCCAGCCCCACCAGCTCGGCGGTGACGCCCGGGGAAGCGACCGGCGCGAGCACCAGCAGGGCCAGCGCGAAGGCGATCGGCCCGCTGATCGGAGCGGCGAGCAGGTCGGCGTAGCGGACCCGGACGGCCAGCTGGAAGCAGACCACCAGGTAACCGAGGCCGAACAGCCAGCCGAGGTCGCCGAAGAGCAGCCGGTCCAGGCCCGCCACCGCCAGGGTGGCCAGCACCGAGACCACGCCGGTGCCGATCGCGGTCAGCCGGGTCGGCCGGCCGGTCCGCCGCCGCCCGTACACCCGCAGCCGGCGCTGGGGGGACGGGCGCGCCGCCGCGGGCCGGTCGGCCACCGGGCGCAGCCGGGTGGGGGGCGTGCCGGGGCCCCGGGTGGTCTCGGGAGCCCGGCCGGGACCGGGGACGGCGGCCGGGGCCGCGCGGTTCGGCGGACGGCGTCTGGGCCCTGGCGGCTGGGTACGGATGCTCTGCTCCACCCGCCCAACGTACGGTCCGATCATCGCCACGCTGTGTAATGGACCGTTCAGGTCTTGTCCCGTGTCTCCGGATGGCGTACTCCTGTGATCGTCGCTCAAGGCGCTGACCTGCGCGCCGAGTCGACGCAATGATCATCTGATGACCGCACGGGGGACTGGCATGACCGCCGACTTCACCTTCGAACGCCTCGACCACTTCCAGCTCGACATCCCGGCCGGCGCCGAGGACGAGTGCCGGGCCTTCTGGTCCGGCGTGCTCGGCATGACCGAACTCCGGAAGCCGCCGGTGCTGGCGGCGCGCGGCGGCTGCTGGTTCCGCGGCGGGGGCGTCGAGGTGCACCTCGGCGTCACCCCGGACTTCCGGCCGGCCCGCAAGGGGCACCCCGGCATCCTGGTGCGCTCGCTGGACGCCCTGGCCGAGCGGCTCACCGCGCACGGCCACGAGGTGATCTGGGACGACAACCACCCCGGCCACCGCCGCTTCTACTCCGCCGACAAGCTGGGCAACCGGCTGGAGTTCCTGGAGCCGCTGCCGGCCCCGACCGAGGCGTGAGGGAGCGGAGGAGCTGCCCGTAGACTTGGGGGTCGGCCCGTACGGTGCCGACCCAACTCCTCCAAGCCCACGGGACTGCGCTTCATGTCGCTCACGATCGGAATCGTCGGCCTGCCGAACGTCGGCAAGTCGACCCTGTTCAACGCCCTGACCAAGAACGACGTGCTGGCGGCCAACTACCCGTTCGCCACCATCGAGCCGAACGTCGGCGTCGTCGGCGTCCCGGACGAGCGGCTGGCCAAGCTCGCCGAGATCTTCGGCTCGCAGCGCATCCTCCCGGCCACGGTCGACTTCGTCGACATCGCCGGCATCGTGCGGGGCGCCAGCGAGGGCGAGGGCCTGGGCAACAAGTTCCTCGCCAACATCCGCGAGTCGGACGCGATCTGCCAGGTCGTGCGCGCCTTCACCGACCCGGACGTGGTGCACGTGGACGGCAAGGTGTCGCCCAAGGACGACATCGAGACCATCCACACCGAGCTGATCCTGGCCGACCTCCAGACCATCGAGAAGGTCCTGCCGCGGCTCCAGAAGGAGGCGCGCCTGAAGAAGGAGACCGCCCCCGTGCTGGCCGCCGCCGAGGCCGCGCAGGCGATCCTGGAGACCGGCAAGACCCTCTTCGAGGCGGGCTTCGACACCGCCCCGATCCGCGAGCTGCACCTGCTGACCGCCAAGCCCTTCCTCTACGTCTTCAACGTGGACGAGGACGAGCTGGCCGACGAGGAGTTCAAGAACGCCCAGCGCGAGCTGGTCGCCCCGGCCGAGGCGATCTTCCTCAACGCCAAGATCGAGTCCGAGCTGATCGAGCTCGACGACGCCGAGGCCCTCGAACTCCTCCAGTCCATGGGCCAGGAGGAGCCCGGCCTCGCCACCCTCGCCCGCGTCGGCTTCGACACCCTGGGCCTGCAGACCTACCTCACGGCCGGTCCCAAGGAAACCCGCGCCTGGACCATCAAGAAGGGCGCCACCGCCCCCGAGGCCGCCGGAGTCATCCACACCGACTTCCAGAAGGGCTTCATCAAGGCCGAGGTGATCGCCTTCGCCGACCTGGTCGAGGCCGGCTCCACCGCCGAGGCCCGCGCCAAGGGCAAGGCCCGCATCGAGGGCAAGGAGTACGTCATGCAGGACGGCGACGTCGTGGAGTTCCGCTTCAACGTCTGACCGGGCCGCCCAACTCCAGCCGCAGGGGCCGGACTTCCTCGTGGAGTCCGGCCCCTGCGGCGTGCCGGTCAGGCGCGGACGGTGAGGGTGAGGGTGCCGTCGGGGGCGGTGGTGACGGCGACGGCTTCGAGGGTGGGGGCAAGGGCGTCGGGGTGGTGGGCGGCGGCGCGGGGGCCGATGCCGATGACGCGCATGCCGGCCGCGCGGGCGGCGGTGATGCCGGCGCCGGAGTCCTCGAAGGCGAGGCAGTCGGCGGGGGCGAAGCCGAGGGCGGCGGCGCCCTTGAGGAAGCCCTCGGGGTCGGGCTTGCTGGCGCCGACGGACTCGGCGGTGACCAGGACGGGCGGCATCGGGAGACCGGCGGCGTCCATCCGGATCCGGGCGAGCGGCAGGTCGGCGGAGGTGACCAGGGCGTGCGGCAGGCCGGCCAGCGAGGCGAGGAAGGCGTCGGCGCCGGGGACCCGGACGACGCCCTCGACGTCGGCACGCTCCTCCGCGAGCATCTGCTCGTTCTCCGCGAGGTTGACCTCGACCGGGCGGTCCGGGAGCAGTTCGGCCATGGTGGCGTGCCCCTGGCGGCCGTGGACGACGGCGAGTGCCGCGACCGGGTCGAGGCCGTGCCGCTCGGCCCAGCGGCTCCAGCAGCGCTCGACCACGGCGTCGGAGTTGACCAGGGTGCCGTCCATGTCGAGGAGGAGGGCGCGGGCGGTGAACCGGACGGGGGTGGCGGGCACGGGGCGGCTCCTGGGGAGGGAGGATGGCGGCGACGTCGATGAAGACGAGCCCTTTGTTTCTAAATGATACAAAAGATCATCCGAGCAGGTGGGCGTTGACCGCGCGGGCCTCCTCCGCCAGCTCCGCCAGCTCCACCACCTCGACCCCGGCCGCCTCCAGCAGCGCCGTGCCCTGGCAGTCCGTGACGAACAGGTCCGGCTCGCGCCAGGCGACCACCACCCGCGGCACGCCCGCCGCGATGAGCAGCCGGGCGCAGGGCACCGGCCGCGAGGCGCGCTGACCGCAGGGCTCCAGGCTGCTGTAGACGGTCGCACCGCGCAGCCGGGGGTCGCCCGCCGGGAGCTTGGCCAGGGCCGCCTCCTCGGCGTGGTCGTGCGCGTCCGTCTCCCGGCTGAAGCCCTCGGCCAGCACCTCGCCGTCGGCACCGACGACCACCGCCCCGACCGAGAAGGCCGTTCCGGAGGGCGGGCAGCGGCGGGACAGTTCGACGGCCCGGCGCAGGTGGTCGAGGTCGGCGGTCGCGGGGGGGTTCGTCGCGGGGCGGTTCACGGCGCGGACTCCTTCGGGGCGTACCTGAGCAGGACGACGTCGCCCACCGTACGTGCCTCCAGCAGTCGCATCCGACGGCCCGGGCCGCCCGGGAACCCGGCCGGGCGGACGAACCTCGGCGCCTCGGCCTGGCCGACCAGCAGCGGGGCGACGGCGAGCTGGAGCTCGTCCGCCAGTCCCTGCGCGAGGAACTGGGTGTGCACCCCGCCGCCGCCCTCGACCATCAGCCGGCGCACCCCGCGGGCCCCCAGGTCGTCCAGCACCGCGCCGAGGTCCACCGAGCCGCCGAGGGCCACCACCTCGGCCAGTCCGCCGAGCCGGGGCCGCAGCACGGTCGCCCCCTTCTCCGTGGTGTAGGCGAGCTTCGCGCCGCCGGTGTGCCAGAACCGCAGCCCGGCGTCGAGCGCGCCACTCGCGGTGAGCGTCACCTTCAGCGGGTACTCGGGCCGACCGGCCACCAGCCGGGCGGCCCGTCGCGCGGGGTCGTTGACCAGCAGCCGCGGGTTGTCGGCGCGCAGGGTGTTGCCGCCGACCAGGACCGCGTCGGCCGCCGCCCGCTCCTCGTCGACCCGGTCGAAGTCGGCGGCGTTGGAGAGCAGCAGGCGGTCGGGGGAGGCGTCGTCGAGGTGGCCGTCGAGCGAGACGGCGGCGCTCAGCAGGACGAAGGGGCGCTGGCCGGGGCCGGGCATGGGCGGGGCCGTTCTGTCGGGGCCGTCGGGTCGGGGTGGTTCGGTCGGGCGCCTCCACGGTACGGCGGCGGGGGGCGGTCGGACCGGGCGCCGGTCGACATGTGAGACGGTTCTTCTCGACATACGGGATGCGGCGTAGCGTCGGAGGCGTCGCGGAAACGGAAGACCGACCACGCCCCAGGGGGACCCATGTCCGGATCGCAGCCCGCCGCCGCCTACACCCACGGCCACCAGGAGGCCGTGCTGCGCTCGCACCGCTCCCGTACCGCGGCCGACTCGGCCGCCTACCTGCTGGGCCGGCTGCGGCCCGGGCAGGCGCTGCTGGACGTCGGCTGCGGCCCCGGCACGATCACCGCGGACCTGGCCGAGCTGGTCGGCCCCGGCGGCCGGGTGGTGGCCGTGGACACCTCCGCGGAGGTGCTGGAGCAGGCTGCCGGGTACGTCGCCGGGCGCGGCCTGTCCAACGTGGTGTTCGAGCTCGCGGACGTGCACCGGCTGCCCCACCGGGACGGTGAGTTCGACGTGGTGCACGCCCACCAGGTGCTGCAGCACCTGGCCGACCCGGTGGCCGCGCTGCGCGAGATGCGCCGGGTGACGGCGCCCGGCGGGGTGGTCGCGGCCCGGGACGTCGACTACGCCTCGATGACCTGGTACCCGGAGTCGCCCGCGCTGGACCGCTGGCTGGAGCTGTACCGGCGGACCGCCCGCGCCAACGGCGGCGAGCCGGACGCCGGGCGCCGGCTGCTGTCCTGGGCCCGCGCGGCCGGCCTCACCGACGTCACCGTCAGCGCGGGCACCTGGACCTTCGCGACGCCCGAGCGGCGCGACTGGTGGAGCGGGATGTGGGCGGACCGGGTGACCGGCACGGCCTTCGGCCGGACGGCGGTGGAACGGGGCTTCGCGGACCGGGCCGAGCTGGAGCGGATCGCGGACGGCTGGCGGGAGTGGAGCGCCGCCGAGGACGGGTGGTTCTCCATGATCCACGGCGAGATCCTGGCCCAGGTCTGAGCGGGCGGTCGGGGGCGCTCGCGCCGGGGCGGGCGCGGGCGCTCACGCCGGCGCGGGCGTTCGGAAAGATCGGGTAAAGTCGCGCGACCGTTCGCATCGGGCCCCTCCGGCCCGGCGGCGGCGTCGAAGCCGAAACACCGAGTCGAGGCCCGCCCCGGCGGGCCGGGGGAGTCCACGTGTCCAAGCCTCAGTCCGAGCTGCCCGCCGCTCCGGGGCCGGACCCGCGGGTGGACTTCCGCAAGGAGCCGGACGCCGGGGGCGCGACGGCCGGGGACTCCGAGTCCGAGGCGCCGACGGCCGAGGGCCTGAAGGCCGAGCACCCGGACCCGCAGGAGCCCGCCGATCCCTGGGCCCCGCCCGCCGACGCGTCCGCGCAGGCCGCCCCGGCCTCCTCGCAGGCCCCGCCCCAGCCGCCGCCCCCGCCGCTGCCCGCCGGCGGCTGGGCCTCGGTGGCGCCCTCCGGCGAGTCCGGACTCCTGCCCGGCCACCCGTCCCCGAGCCCGGACGCGAACCGGCACCCGGACCCGACCCAGCGCCCGCCGTACGCCCAGCACGCCCAGCACGCCCAGCACCTCCCCCCGTACCACCCGCAGCCGGAGCCGCGCACCAACGGCTTCGCCGTCGGCTCCCTGGCGACCGGCCTGAGCCTGCTCTCACCGGTGGCCCTGGTGTTCGGGATCATCGCGCTGGTCCAGATCAATCGCCGCGGGCAGCGCGGCCGCGGCATGGCGGTGACCGGTCTGGTGCTGGGTGTGGCGGGCACGCTGCTGCTGTCGCTCGCGCTCGGCGCCGGGAACTTCGGCCCCGCGCGGGGCGGGCGCGGCGGGTACGCCCAGAAGCCGGCCGGATCCGTCCGCTGGTCCGCGCTGAAGGCCGGGGACTGCTACAACTCGCCCGATCCGGTCGGGAGTACGGACGAGAACGGCGACGAGACGGTCTACTGGGTGCGCAGGGTGGCCTGTTCGGACCCGCACCACGGCGAGGTGGCCGGCACCGCCGGCATCCCCGACAGCAGTGGCCCGTACCCCGGCGCCACCGTCGTCCGGGAGCGCGCCACCACGTTGTGCCGCACGGTGCTCGACGACTACGCGCTGGACCAGTGGGCCGTCCCGGACGGCATGGACGACGTCTACCTCTACCCGAGCGCGGGCAACTGGGCGGCCGGCGAACGGTACGTCACCTGCGCCTTCGAGGACCGCGACGACCAGCACCTGGGGACGGTCCGCACCGACCGCCGCACCCTGACCTCTGTCCAGCTGGCCTACCTGGACGCCGTCCGGGGCTTCGGCGCGGTCTACACGGACGAGCCGAAGAAGGACGTGACCGTCGCCGAGGCCGAGTACCGGTCGTGGGCCCGGCGGATGGCCGCCGCCTCCCGGGCCGAGGCCGCCGCGCTGCGCAAGCCGACCGCCGAGTGGCCGACCGACATCCAGCCGAAGGTCGACAAGCTGGCCGCGACCCAGGCCCAGGCGGCCACCGCCTGGGACGCGGCGGCCTCCGGCGGCGACGTGTCGGGCGACGTGCGCCGGGCCCGGGCGCTGATCGCCAAGACGGTGCCGATCAGCGTGGAGATCCGGCGCTCGCTCGGCCTGTCCACCGGCGAGCAGGTGCCCGACCTCCGGGCCTGAGCCCGTCCTCGACCCGGGCCCGAGCCCCTCCGTCGGTTACGCAGCGTTAACACCGACCGTACCTGCCGGTAGCGTACGGCCCCTAGGGTGACGGGGTGTCCCCGGCCCGACCCCCACGCCGGCCGGGGGCACCGGCCGGGCGCCCGGGGTCGGCGGGCCGCCCGGTACGCTCCGCGCATGGGCACCTTCCGGGTGATGCGACAGGACGACAACGGCAACCGCTTCCTGGTCGCCAAGGGCCTGGCCGAGGCCGAGGCGCGACGCCTGGCCGCCGAGTTCGAGGCGCGCGGCCACAAACAGCTGTACTGGGTCGAGTCCGAGTCCGCCGACCCCGCCCCGTAGGGTCGCGGCATGGAACAGACCGCCCGGACCCCCGATGCCACCCCGCCGCGGATCGTCGTCGGCGGCGCGCTGGTCCGCGACGGCCGGGTGCTCGCCGCCCGGCGCAGCGCGCCCGCCCCGGTGGCAGGCCGCTGGGAGTTCCCCGGCGGCAAGGCCGAGCCGGGGGAGACCGAGGCGCAGGCGCTGGAGCGCGAACTGCTGGAGGAGCTCGGCGTACGGGCGCGGGCCCTGCGGCGGCTGCCCGGCGCGTGGACCGTGCGCCCGGGGCTGGAGCTGCGGTTCTGGGCCGCCGAACTGCTGGCCGGTGAGCCGAGCCCGCTGGCGGACCACGACGAGCTGCGCTGGCTGGGCGCGGCGGAGCTGGACTCGGTGGACTGGATCGAGCACGACCGCGAGGTGCTGCCGCACGTCGCCGGGCTGCTCGCGCCGGCGGACGACGCGCAAGCCGCCGGATAGGTCAATCGGACAAGACGACCCGCCGACCGGGATAGCCTGGGTCCTGCTGGGTATGTCACTTTTCGGCACTATTCGTCACCATCGGTGAGCCGCCCCAGCCGGCGCCGCCGATCCCGACCAGAGCCGGAGGCCCCGTCGGTGTCGACTACCGGGAACGGTGGCGGGGGAGCGCGGCGGACAGGTACCGCGGGAGGCGCCGCCGCCCGTGCCCGGCTGCGCCGCGCCGCCCCAGCGGCCGCCCCGCAGCCGGCGTCCGGCCGTCGGCGCGGCGGCCCCGCCGACCCCGGGTCCGCGGAGCCCGTCCAGCCCGCGCCGACCCTGGCCGTCCCGGCGTCCGGCGTCCAGGCCGGGCTGCGCAGCCGCCCCGGCCGGCCCTTCCCCGGCGGCCCGGCCGACGCCGGGCCCGGGCTCGCCGCGCCGCCCGGGGGCAGCTTGCTGGACATGCTCAAGGTCGCCATCGCGATCCTGGACACCTCGGGCCGGGTGGTGCTGTGGAGCCCGGCCGCCGAGGAACTGCTCGGCTGGCCGAGCGAGCTGCTGGTCGGCCGCCGGATCGACGAGCTGATCCCGGACCAGGAGCAGGTCGTCCGGATCCGGGCCGCGGTCCAGGACACCCTGCGCAACGGCCGCTGGGCCGGGAACGCCGAGCTGCGCGACCGGGACGGCCTGCCGGTCGCCGTGGACGCCCGGATCTCCCTCCTGGTGGACGGCGACGGCACCCCGTTCCTCCAGGTCAACCTGGCCGAGGCGGCCGCCGTCCGGGCCGTCGAGCGGGACCTCGCGGTGCGCGACGCGCTGTTCGAACAGTCCCCGCTGGGCATCGCCATCCTGGACGGCGACCTGCGCTACACCGCCGTCAACCAGACCCTGGCCGAGATGAACGGCGTCGCCCTGGAGGACCACGTCGGCCGCACCACCGGCGAGACCCTGCCCGAGCGGGCCGCGGACGAGATCACCGCGATCCAGCGCCAGGTGCTGGCCACCGGCGAGCCGGTCATCGACGTCACCCTCGCCTCCCCGGTCACCACCCGGCCCGGCTACCGCTCGATCTCCTACAGCCGGATGACCGACCGCTCCGGCCGGGTGCTCGGCATCTCCGGCACCGTGATGGACGTGACGGAACGTTACCGGGCGGTGGCCAAGGTCGAGCACGCCCGGCGCCGGCTCTCGCTGCTCAACGAGTTCGGCTCCCGGGTCGGCGACCTGCTGGACGCCGCCCGGATCGCCCAGGAACTCGCCAGCTCGGTCGTGCCCCGGCTCACCGACCACTCCGCGGTGATCCTGCTGCAGGCCGTTGCCCACGGCGACGACCTGCCCCGGCACGGCCACGACCGGCGCACCTCACTGCTCCAGCTCGGCACCGCCTCCGTCCAGGACGGCCCCGAGGTCGAGGTGATGCTCCGGCGCGGCGCCCGGATCACCTTCGCCGAGGACTCCGCCTGCGGCCGGGTGCTGCGCACCGGCGTGCCCGAGCTGCTCTCCGGCGCCGACCAGCTGGAGGACGTCACCTACCCCGGCGACCCCAAGATGCAGGCCGCCCACGACCTGGGCGTGCACTCGATGCTGGTCGTCCCGCTGCGCGCCCGCGGCATCGTGATCGGCCTGCTGCTGGTCAGCCGGGCCGGCTACCGCGAAGGCTTCGACCGCGACGACCTCGCCTTCACCGTCGAGCTCGCCGACCGGGCCGGCAGCTCGCTGGACAACGCCCGGCTGTACGCCCGCGAGCGCACCGCCGCGCTCACCCTCCAGCGCACCCTGCTCCCGCAGCAGGTCCCGCAGCCCACCGGCGTGGAGGTCGCCTACCGGTACGTGCCCGGCAGCAGCGGCACCGAGGTCGGCGGCGACTGGTTCGACGTCATCCCGCTGCCCGGCGACCGCACCGCGCTGGTGGTCGGCGACGTGATGGGCCACGGCCTGCGGGCCGCCGCCACCATGGGCCGGCTGCGCACCGCCGTCCGGGTGCTGGCCGCCCTCGACCTGCCGCCCGACGTCCTGCTGCGTCACGTCCACGAGCTGGCCGACGACCTCGCCCAGGGCCCGGACGAGGCGCTGCTCGCCACCTGCGTCTACGCGGTCTTCGACCCGGGCACGGCGAAGCTGACGGTGGCCAAGGCCGGGCACATCCCGCCGGTGCTGGTGGTGCCGGGCGAGGAGGCCGGGGAGCCGACCCGCACCGGAGGCCCACTGCCCGGCGGCGCCGGCCGGATCCTCGACCTGCCCTCCGGCGCCCCGCTCGGCGTGGGCGGAGTTCCGTTCGAATCCGTCGAACTGAAGATCCCCGAGGGCAGCCTGCTCGCGCTGTGCACCGACGGGCTGGTGGAGTCCCGGGACAAGGACCTCGACGTCGGCCTCGGTCGGCTGATCACCGTGCTCCAGGAGCCGCACGCCTCGATCCAGGCCGCCTGCGAGGCGGTGCTCGACACCATGGAACAGGGCCGCGAGCCGGACGACGTCGCCCTGCTGCTGGCCCGGCTCGGACACGGCCAGGCCGGCACCCCGACGGCCGGCTGGACGCTGCCGGCCGAGCCCACCGCCGTCTCCCGGGCCCGTCGGCTGGTCCGCGGCACGCTCACCGAGTGGGGCGTCGAGGACCTCACCGACACCGCCGAGCTGCTGGTCAGCGAGCTGGTCACGAACGCCGTCCGGTACGCCAGCGCCCCGATCGGGGTCCGGCTGACGCTCGGCGAGACGCTGCTGGCCGAGATCTCCGACCCGCTGCCGGACCCGCCCCGGGAGCGCCACGCGGCCGAGGCCGACGAGGGCGGCCGGGGCCTGGAACTGGTCCACCGGCTGGCGCTGCACTGGGGCGCCCGGGCCGAGGGGATCGGCAAGGTCGTCTGGTTCGAGCTGTCGCTGTCGGGTAATGACGCTGGCGAGTAGCGACGCGAGTAGAGCCGCAGGAGAACCGTGCTGCATATGCCATCGGGTGCCCCGGGGGAGCGCGCGCTCCGGAAGGGGGCGCGGGCGTGGCATTGTGGTTGCGCGGGTGGTAGGACAAAAACCTTCGCCCGATCTGATGTTGTGATGTTGAGGGCGTGTGAACGCACCCCTCGATGATGAATACTCGGTCTTCTCGACATCCGGACGGTCGCGGGTTGGAGGGGTCGGTCCGTTGAACAGCACTCCGGCGCGGAACGCGCCGAGCAGCAGCGGTCATGCCGCTGTACCCGGGCAGGCCGGTTCCCCGGACCTGCCCGCGGCGGCGGCCCCGCCGGGCCACGGGCCCGCGGGGACGGTCCGCGGCGCCCACCCCGAGGCCGGGGCCAGGCCGTGGGGCGCCGGGGACCCGGGCTCGATCTACGACTACATCCGGGTCGCCACCTTCGCGATCGGCCCCGACGGGCGGATCAGCCAGTGGAGCGAGCGGGCCGCCGAGTTCTTCGGCGTCCCCGCCGTCGAGGCCGTCGGCGCCGACCCGATCACCACCTTCGTCCCCCGGGAGCTCTGGCAGCGCGGCCGCGCCCGGCTGGAACGCACCCTGGCCGGCGAGGAGTGGGTCGGCACCACCCCCTACCGGGACGCCGGCGGCGGCGAGGGCCTCGCCGAGCTCTACCTGATGCCCGACAGCGCACTGCCCACCGCGGGCGCCACCTGCCTGGCCGTCGACCTGGGGCGACTGCGCCGGATCGAGACCGACCTCGCGGCCTCGGAGGCCGTCTTCGGCCAGACGCCCACCGGCTTCGTGCTCTTCGACGACCGGCTGCGGCTCCAGCGGGTCAACGACGCCTTCGCCTCCGGCATGGGCCTCGTGCCCACCGACCTGGAGGGCCTCACCCCGCACGACCTCTTCCCGTCCTCCGAGGCCGACCGGCTCACCGCCGCCCTGCGCAAGGTCCTCGCCACCGGCGAACCCGTCTTCGACCTGCGCTTCCACGGCGTCGTGCCGACCCGTGAGGGCAACCGGCTGTGGGCCGTCTCGCTGTACCGGCTCAGCGGCACGGCCGGACAGCCGATGGGCGTGGCCGGGCAGGTCTCCGACGTCACCAGCCGGCACGTCGCCGAGCGCGAGGCCGACGGCGTGCGCCGCAACCTCGCCCTGCTGAACGAGGCCAGCGCCCACATCGGCTCCACCCTCGACCTGGAGACCACCGCGAAGGAACTCCTCGACGTCGTCGTCCCGCCGTTCTGCGACCTCGCCACCGTCGACCTGTACACCGCGCTGCTCTCCGGCGAGACCGTCCCCAGCGCCGGCCGGCTCGGCGACACCGTGCTCACCGACGGCAGCGGGGAACTGCGCCGGGTCGCCGTCTCCAGCGTGATCGGCGGCGCCTCCTCGGTGCTCGGCTCGGTCACCGGCCTGCCCATCGCCGAGGCCGGCGGCACCCTCTGTTACCCCCGCCGCTCCCCGCACGCCCGGGCGCTGCGGACCGGCCGCAGCGTCGTCCCCGAGCCCGGCCGCGACCCGCTGCTGCGCTCCACCCTGATCGTCCCGCTGGTCGCCCGCGACCAGGTGCTCGGCCTGGTCCAGCTCTCCCGGGCGATCGGCAGCGAGCCCTTCGACGCCCGCGACGTGGCCATCGCCGAGGAACTCGTCGCCCGCGCCGCCGTCTGCATCGACAACGCCCGGCTCTACCGCCGCGAGCACGAGCGGGCGCTGATCCTCCAGCGCAGCCTGCTGCCCCCGGGCAACCCGGCGGCCAGCGGTCTGGAGATCGCCTGCCGCTACCTGCCCAGCAACAACAACACCGAGGTCGGCGGCGACTGGTTCGACGTCATCCCGCTGCCCGGCAACCGCACCGCCCTGGTCATCGGCGACGTGATGGGCCGCGGTCTGCGCGCCGCCGTCGCCATGGGCCAGCTGCGCACCGCGGTACGGACCCTGGCGATGCTCGACCTGGACCCGGCCGAGGTGCTCGGCGCGCTGGACGAGATCGCCCGCGGCCTCGGTGACGACTCCGTCCCGGTCGGCCCGCCCACCCCGTACGGCCGGCTCACCTCGACGGCCGACGAGGAGGCCCGCGAGGTCTACCTCGCCACCTGCGTCTACGCCGTCTACGACGCCGTCACCCGCCGCTGCGTCTTCGCCAACGCCGGCCACCTGCCGCCCGTCCTGCTCAGCCCGGACGAGCCCGCCCGGATGCTCGACGTGCCGCCCGGCCTGCCGCTCGGCGTCGGCGGCGAGCCCTTCGAGGAGGTCGAGCTGACCCTCCCGGACGGCGCCGTGCTCGGTCTCTACACGGACGGCCTGGTGGAGAGCCGCAAGCACCAGCTGGACGAGGGGCTGCGCGCCTTCCGGGCCGCGCTCGCCGACCGGGGCAAGGGCCTGGAGGACCTCTGCGACCACGTCCTCGGCGAACTCGACCCGCACCACGGCGAGGACGACATCGCGCTGATGATGGCCAAGGTGCACGCCTTCCCCGAGGACGCCGTCGGCAACTGGTTCCTGCCGCCCGAGCCCACCTCCGTCGCCAAGGCCCGTGAGCTGGCCTGCAGCTGGCTGCTCTCCCGGGGTCTGGAGGAGCTGGTCGACACCACCGAGCTGCTGGTCAGCGAGCTGGTCACGAACGCGCTCAAGCACGGGCGGGGCGAGATCCGGCTGCGGCTGCTGCGCGAGCGCAGCATGGTCTGCGAGGTCTGGGACGACGGCTACGCCCAGCCCCGGCAGCGGCGCGCCCAGGAGACCGACGAGGGCGGGCGCGGCCTGCAGCTGGTCAGTCTGCTGGCGGAGCGCTGGGGGAGCCGGCGCACGCCCAAGGGCAAGATCGTCTGGTTCGAGCTCGGCCTGTAGCCGCGCTCGCGGCCTCGGCCGTACGGGTGCACTAGCCGGGCGGCCCGCCGTGTCGGCGGGGCCCGGCCGGGCAGGCGGCGTTCGATAACCGCCATGCGCGTCCGCCAGCTCACCGCCGCAGCCGTCGCGCTGCTGCTCGCCGCCGGTCTCGGCGGCTGTTCCGACGACCCGGACCCGGCCCGCGGGCCCGAGCCCGCCCCGGCCCCGGCCGCCCCCACCGCCGGCACCGGCGACGTCCGGCCGGTGGACCGGGACGACGTCCAGGACGGCGGCACGCTGCGCTGGGCGCTGGACGGCGTCCCGGCCACGCTCAACGTCTACCAGCGCGCGGCGAACGCCGACTCGAAGCTGCTCGCGCACGCGCTGTACCCCTCGCTGTTCCGGCCCGACGAGCGCGGCCGGCTCGTCCCCGACCCGGACTACCTGGTCGACGCGGAGTCCACCCCGCCCGGGCAGCAGCCCCAGGTGGTCACCTACCGGCTCAACCCGCACGCCGTCTGGAGCGACGGCACCCCGCTGTCGGCCGCCGACCTGGCCGCCCAGCGGGCCGCCCTGTCCGGGCTGGACCCGGCCTACCAGAGCACCAAGGCGGCGGGCTACGACGCCGTCGACACGATCGCCCAGGGCGCCGACCCGCACGAGGTCAAGGTGACCTTCCGGCGGCCGTACGGCGAGTGGCGCGCGCTGTTCGGGCCGCTCTACCCGGCCGCCGAGACCGGCGGGGCGACCGCCTTCAACCGGGCGCTGACCGGCACCGGCCACCTGAGCGCCGGGCCGTACTCCCTCACCCGGTACGACGCCGAGGGCGGCCGGGTCACCCTGGAGCGCAACCCCATCTGGTGGGGGGACCTCCCCAAGACCGACCGGATCGACTTCGTGGCCACGCCGCCCGAGCGTCGGCTGGACGCGCTGGACCAGGACCGGCTGGACGTCGCGGAGCTCACCGGGGTCGTCGATCGGGCGGTGCCGCCCGCGCCCACGGCCAGTGCCTCGGCGGGCGGCGCGTCACCCGCGGCCCAGCCCGCGGCCCAGCCCGCTGCCCGGCCCGCCGCCCCGCCCGCCGCCGCGGCCGAGCTCGCCCTGCGGCGGGCCGAGTCGCTGCCCGGGATCACCGTGCACCGGGCGGCCGCCGCCTCGCTCACCCAGCTCACCCTGAACGCCGGCCGGAGCCCGCTCACCGACCCGGAGGTCCGGCGGGCGGTCGGGCGGGCGGTCGACCGGCGGCGGATCGCCGAGGCCGCGCTCGGCCCGCTCGGGCTGCCCGGCGCCCCGCTCGGCAGCCACCTGCTCGCCGGGGACCAGGAGGGCTACCGCGACGACAGCGGCGCGGCCGGACCGGCCGACGCCGGTCAGCTGCTGGACCGGGCCGGCTGGAAGCGGCCGGACGGCGGCACCCGGACCAAGGACGGCAAGGAGCTCGCCCTCACCCTGCTCCTCCCGGCCGGCTCGGCGACGGCCCAGCGCACCGCCGACGCGCTCACCGCCGACCTCGCCGAGTCCGGCATCGCGGTGAAGCCGCAGACCGTACCCGCCGAGTCCTTCGTCCAGGCCCACCTCGCCGTCGGGGACTACGACCTGGCGCTCTTCTCCTGGCCGGCCGGCGTCAGCCCGGCCGCCGAGCAGCGCGCCGCGTACGCCAAGCCCCGGCCGGACGCCGACGGCGCGCTCGCCTCCGACGGCAACTACGGCCGCAGCGGCACCGAGGAGATCGACCGGCTGTTCGACCGGGCGGCCGCCGAACTCGACCCGGCCGCCAGGCTGGACCTGCTCCAGGAGGCGGACGTACGGATCTGGCAGCTCGGCCACTCCGTTCCGCTCTACCAGCGGCCCGAGCTGGTCGCCGTCCGGACCGGAGTGGCCGGGGCCGGGGCGTTCGGGTTCGGCTGGCCGCGCTTCCAGGACCTGGGCTGGACGCGTTAGCCGCGGCTCAGCGCGGGCGCCGGCTCCGGCGTGCGCTCCACGACGGGGTGACGGCCGGCGGCCGGCCGGAGGGCGGCCGGAGGGCGAAGGGGTGTGACCCGGCTGTGATCTTGGTCCCGCCCGACCTGCTCGTTTCTGCCCCCTTGGGCGCTTCCCCGTACCATAGGGAAAAGCCGAGGCATGTCCAGATGCCCGGCGGGTGGACCGGTAGTAGCAGGCGGAACGAGTGACGGCGGCCGAGGGCCGCGGATGCGCGTCTCGCGGCCGGGCCCGCCGTAACCCACGATTCCGGGAGAATCCGCTAGGCATGCCCACGCGCAACGACATCCGTAACGTCGCCATCGTCGCCCACGTCGACCACGGCAAGACCACGCTGGTCGACGCCATGCTGAAGCAGGCCGGCGCCTTCGCCGCCCACCAGCAGCTCGACGACCGCATGATGGACTCGAACGACCTGGAGCGCGAGAAGGGCATCACCATTCTCGCGAAGAACACCGCGGTCAAGTACCACCCCAAGGACGGTGGCGCGCCGATCACGATCAACATCATCGACACCCCGGGCCACGCCGACTTCGGTGGCGAGGTCGAGCGCGGTCTGTCGATGGTGGACGCGGTCGTCCTGCTGGTCGACGCCTCCGAGGGCCCGCTGCCGCAGACCCGCTTCGTGCTGCGCAAGGCGCTCAGCGCCCGGCTGCCCGTCATCCTGTGCATCAACAAGACGGACCGTCCGGACTCCCGGATCGACGAGGTCATCAACGAGACCTACGACCTGTTCCTCGACCTGGACGCGGACGAGGACCAGATCGAGTTCCCGATCGTCTACGCCTGCGCCCGTGACGGCGTCGCCTCGCTGACCAAGCCGGAGAACGGCACCGTTCCCGCGGACAGCACCAACCTGGAGCCGTTCTTCTCCACCCTGCTGGAGCACGTCCCGGCCCCCAGCTACGAGGAGGACGCGCCGCTCCAGGCCCACGTCACCAACCTGGACGCCGACAACTTCCTCGGCCGCATCGCGCTGCTGCGCGTCGAGCAGGGCGAGCTGCGCAAGGGCCAGACCGTGGCCTGGATCAAGCGCGACGGCAGCATCTCGAACGTCCGCATCTCCGAGCTGCTGATGACCGAGGCGCTCACCCGCAAGCCGGCCGAGGTGGCGGGCCCCGGTGACATCTGCGCCGTCGCGGGCATCTCCGACATCATGATCGGCGAGACCCTGGCCGACCCGGAGAACCCGATCGCCCTGCCGCTGATCACGGTGGACGAGCCGGCCATCTCGATGACCATCGGCACCAACACCTCCCCGCTGGTCGGCCGCGGCGGCAGCGGCAAGGGCGCGGACGCCAAGTCCGGCGCCAAGGTGGACCGCAAGGTCACCGCCCGCCAGGTGAAGGACCGCCTGGACCGCGAGCTGATCGGTAACGTGTCGCTGCGCGTGCTGGACACCGAGCGCCCGGACGCCTGGGAGGTGCAGGGCCGCGGTGAGCTGGCGCTGGCCATCCTGATCGAGACCATGCGCCGCGAGGGCTTCGAGCTGACCGTCGGCAAGCCGCAGGTGGTCACCAAGGAGGTCAACGGCAAGGTCCACGAGCCGGTCGAGCGCCTCACGGTGGACGTGCCGGAGGAGCACATGGGTGCCGTCACCCAGCTCATGGGCGTCCGCAAGGGCCGGATGGACAACATGTCCAACCACGGCTCGGGCTGGGTCCGGATGGAGTTCGTCGTCCCGTCCCGCGGCCTGATCGGCTTCCGCACGGAGTTCCTGACCAACACCCGCGGCACCGGCATCGCCCACTCGATCCACGAGGGCCACGAGCCGTGGTTCGGCCAGCTGACCACCCGCAACAACGGCTCCCTGGTCGCCGACCGGGCCGGCGTGGTGACCGCCTTCGCGATGACCAACCTGCAGGAGCGCGGCGTGCTGTTCGTCGAGCCCGGCACCGAGGTGTACGAGGGCATGATCGTCGGTGAGAACTCGCGCTCCGACGACATGGACGTGAACATCACCAAGGAGAAGAAGCTCACCAACATGCGGTCCTCGACCGCCGACGTGGCCGAGTCGATCGTCCCGCCGCGCAAGCTCTCGCTGGAGCAGTCGCTGGAGTTCTGCCGCGAGGACGAGTGCATCGAGGTGACCCCGGAGACGGTTCGCATCCGTAAGGTCGTCCTGGACCAGAAGGACCGCGGACGCACCGCCTCGCGCGCCAAGAAGGCGTGATCCGGACGGCTTGATCGGCTTTTGGCCGGAATGCTTCGCCCCCCTTTCCGATGGAGAGGGGGGCGAACTTTTTCAACTACTCCAAGTTGTCGGAGCGGCTATTAACGGAATAGCGCTCATCACACCCGGGTGTCCGCTGAGCGAACGTGACAGTTCGTCATCCGTGACGACTGTCCGTTTGGTGCCTGTCTGGCTATGTCTCAAATGTCCGGTTTTCGAAACTTACCGACTGTTCATGTGACCTAATTGAGATCGTCACTGGTCACTTTCGTGTCCGTGCGTGACGGATAGTGGAGCCAGTCAGGCTCGGGTCAAGGGTGAACGCGCAGGGGTGCGCGCCGAAACCACGAGCGCGGACGGCATTGCGGGCCCGGTGACAACCGTTCCGTGGTGCCTTCCTCGTCGTAACGTCGAATTCAGGAGGCACACCGATGCGTGGTGTGAGCCAGGCCAAGTGGGTTGTCGCAGCTGTCGCTGTCGCGCTCGCCGCGACTGCTTGTAGCAGTGGTGGCAGCAGCGACACCTCCGGCGGGAGCTCGAACAGCGCCGCGGTCGACCCGGCGGGCACGTTCAGCTTCCAGAGCGGTGAGCCGCAGCGCCCGCTGCAGCCGGCCAACGCCATGGAGAACCAGGGCGGCCGCATCGTCAAGCAGCTCTTCATGGGCCTCGTCGACTACGACCCCGCGACCGGTGCCCTGCGCAACCAGGTGGCCGACAAGATCGAGACCACCGACGCCAAGAACTACACCGTCACGCTGAAGTCCGGCTGGACCTTCCACGACGGCACCCCGGTCACCGCCAAGTCCTTTGTGGACTCCTGGAACTGGTCCGCCAACCCGGCCAACAACCAGATCAACTCCGACTGGTTCTCGGACATCGCCGGCTACGACGCCGTCCACCCGGACAAGGGCGACCCGACCGCCAAGGAGATGTCCGGCCTCAAGGTCGTCGACGACACCCACTTCACGATCGAACTGACCGCCCCCGTCTCGTACTTCACGTACAAGCTGGGCTACTCGGCCTTCTACCCGCTGCCCACCGGGTTCTTCGCGGACCCGAAGGGCTACGGCGAGAAGCCGGTCGGCAACGGCCCCTACCAGTTCGTCTCGTGGGAGCACAACAAGGCCATCACGCTCAAGGCCTACGACAAGTACGCCGGCAGCAACAAGGCGAAGAACGGCGGAATCGTCTTCCGCAACTACACCTCGTCCGAGGCCGCGTACAAGGACCTGATGTCCGACACGCTGGACGTGCTGGACCAGGTCGACTCGACCGACCTGCCGAAGTACAAGGACGACCTGGGCAAGCGCGCGATCGACCAGTCGCAGGGCGCCATCCAGAACATCTCCTTCGCGATGTACAACACGGACTGGAACGACCCGGCCAAGGCCAAGGTCCGCCAGGGTCTGTCGATGGCGATCGACCGCGACACCATCACCAAGACCGTGCTGAACAACAGCCGTCAGCCCGCCGACGCGTTCGTGGCGCCGGGCGTCATGGGCTACAAGGCCGGCACCTGCGGCGATGCCTGCAAGTACGACCCGGCCAAGGCCAAGCAGCTCGTCCAGGAGGGCGGCGGCGTCCCGGGCAACAAGATCACCATCCTCTACAACTCCGACGGTGGTCACAAGGAGTGGGTGGACGCGGTCTGCAACTCGATCCGCCAGGCCACCGGCGTCGAGTGCCTCGGCGACCCGAAGCCGGACTTCAAGACCTCTCGTGACATCATCACGAAGAAGCAGGTCACCAGCATGATGCGGACCGGCTGGGTGCAGGACTACCCGCTGAACGCCAACTTCCTGCGTGACGTCTACGGCACCGGTGCCGCCGCGAACGACGCCGGCTACTCCAGCCCCGAGTTCGACAAGCTGGCGCACGCGGCCGACGCGGCCACCTCGGTCGAGAAGACCGCCGACCTGTACCAGCAGGCCGAGGCCGTCCTGGCCAAGGACATGCCGGCCATTCCGCTCTGGTACTACAAGACCAACTCGGGCTACTCGAACAACGTCCAGAACGTGAAGTTCGACTCCTTCGGCAACCCGGTCTACACCGACGTCGAGGTCAAGAAGAAGTAATCGGTCGGCACCGCCTGACCCGGTGACAACGGCCGGTGCCCGTCCCATCCCCACGAGGGCGAGGACTGGCACCGGCCGTTGGCACGCCGACTTATCTCTTGCCGGGTTGACGGGCCCGGCAGAGCCATACATGGAGGCACGATGGGGCGCTTTGTCGCGAGGCGACTGCTCCAGATGATCCCGGTGTTCCTCGGAACGACCGCACTCATCTTTTTCATGGTGCACGCGCTGCCGGGTGACCCGGTGGCGGCGATGTGGGGCGACAAGGCGCCGGACCCGGTGCAGCTCGCCGCCCTGAGGCACCAGCAGGGATTCGACAAGCCGCTGGTCCAGCAGTACCTCGACTACATGGGGAAGCTGGTCACCGGTGACTTCGGCACCGCGCTGGACGGCCGGCCCGTGATCGACAAGATCACCGAGGCGCTGCCGGTCACGGTCCGGCTGGCGCTGTTCGCGTTCGGCATCGAGGTCGTGCTGGGCATCGCGATCGGCCTGTTCGCCGGCCTGCGTCGCGGCAAGGCCTTCGACAAGGGCACGCTGGTCCTCACCCTGCTGCTGATCTCGATCCCGGTCCCGGTTCTGGGCTTCATCTTCCAGACGATCTTCGCGGACAACCTCAAGTGGGTCACCCCGACGGTCCAGGACTCCAACGACATCACCCAGCTGGTGCTGCCGGCCTTCGTCCTCGGTTCGCTGTCGCTGGCCTACGTCGCGCGCCTCACCCGTACCTCCATAGCCGAGAACATCAAGGCCGACTACGTCCGCACCGCGGTGGCCAAGGGCCTGCCGCACCGGAAGGTCATCGGCACCCACCTGCTGCGCAACTCGATGATTCCGGTGATCACCTTCCTCGGCACCGACCTCGGAGCCCTGATGGGCGGCGCGATCGTCACCGAGGGCATCTTCAACGTCAAGGGCGTCGGCAACGCGCTCTACCACGCGATCAACATGAAGGAGGGCGCGACCGTCTCCGGCTTCGTCGCCTTCCTGGTGATCGTGTACCTGGCCGCCGGCCTGATCGTCGACCTGCTTTACGCGGTCCTGGACCCGAGGATCCGTTATGCCTGACCTGACCAAGACGGCCGAGGAGATCCCGGCCCCGGCCGCCGTCCCGGCAGCCGCCAAGCCCGAGAAGGCCCGCAGCCTCGGCTCCGACGCCTGGCACGACCTGCGCCGCAAGCCGATCTTCGTGATCTCCGCGCTGCTCATCGTGCTGCTGATCGTCATCGCGATCGCCCCCGGCCTGTTCACCTCGGTGGACCCGCGGGCCGGCGACCTGCGCCTGCACTACCTGGCGAAGCCGAACTACAGCCACTTCTTCGAGGCGGACTGGTTCGGTTACGACCTCCAGGGCCGCAGCATCTACGCCCGCACCATCTACGGCGCCCGCGCCTCGGTCGTGGTCGGCATCTGCGTCACCCTCGGCGTGACCATCCTCGGCGGCATCGCCGGCATGGTCGCCGGTTACTTCGGCGGCTGGGTCGACACGCTCATCTCCCGCGTCACCGACATCTTCTTCGGCATCCCGCTGCTGCTCGGCTCGCTGGTGATCCTCAACGCCTTCACCTCGCGCACCGTCTGGAGCGTGGTCTTCGCCCTGGTCGCCCTGGGCTGGACCCAGATGACCCGTGTCATGCGCGGTTCGGTGATCACGGTCAAGCAGTCCGACTTCGTGACCGCCGCCAAGGCGCTCGGCGCCGGCACCGGCCGGATCATGTTCAAGCACATCCTGCCGAACGCGATCGCCCCGGTGATCGTCGTGGCCACCATCGCCCTCGGCGGCTACATCGCCACCGAGGCGACGCTGAGCTTCCTCGGCATCGGTCTGCAGGACCCGACCATCTCCTGGGGCATCGACATCAACTCGGCCCAGAAGGTGATCCGCACGGCGCCGTTCGCGCTGTTCTTCCCGGCAGGCATGCTGAGCATCACCGTGCTGGCCTTCATCATGCTCGGCGACGCGGTGCGCGACGCCCTCGACCCGAAGCTCCGCTGAGAGAAGAGGTGACGACCCGATGACCACCGTGATCGAGAACAACAACCAGAAGACCGGCCGTCTCGAAGTCGGAACCCCGCTCCTGGAGGTCAAGGACCTCCACGTGGAGTTCCACACCCGGGACGGCGTCGCCAAGGCCGTGAACGGCGTCAACTACTCCGTCGCGGCCGGCGAGACCCTCGCCGTGCTCGGCGAGTCCGGCTCCGGCAAGTCCGTGACGGCCCAGACCATCATGGGCATCCTGGACATGCCCCCGGGCAAGGTGACCCAGGGCGAGATCCTGTACCGCGGCCAGGACATGCTCAAGATGAGCAACGAGGAGCGGCGGAAGATCCGCGGCCGGAAGATCGCGATGATCTTCCAGGACGCGCTGTCCGCCCTCAACCCGGTGCTCAGCGTCGGCTACCAGCTCGGCGAGATGTTCCGGGTGCACCAGGGCGCCTCCAAGGCCGAGGCCAAGGCCAAGGCCATCGAGCTGATGGACCGGGTGCGCATCCCCGCCGCCAAGGAGCGGGTCAACGACTACCCGCACCAGTTCTCCGGCGGCATGCGCCAGCGCATCATGATCGCCATGGCGCTGTCCCTGCAGCCCGACCTGATCATCGCCGACGAGCCCACCACCGCCCTGGACGTGACCGTCCAGGCCCAGGTGATGGACCTGCTGGCCGAGCTGCAGGCCGAGTACAACATGGGCCTGATCCTGATCACCCACGACCTCGGCGTGGTCGCCGACGTCGCGGACAAGATCGCCGTGATGTACGCGGGCCGGATCGTCGAGACCGCCCCGGTGCACGAGCTGTACGCGAACCCCGCGCACCCGTACACCAAGGGCCTGCTGCGCTCGATCCCGCGCCTGGACCAGAAGGGCCAGGAGCTGTACGCGATCAAGGGCCTGCCCCCGAACCTGCTGAAGGTTCCGGCCGGCTGCGCGTTCAACCCCCGCTGCGATGTCGCCACCGACCTGTGCCGCACGGAGATCCCGGCGCTGCACCACGTGACGGACAAGGACGGCAAGGAGCTCACCGGCCGCCGCAGCGCGTGCCACCTCTGGAAGGAGACCCTCCATGGCTGAGAACATCCTGGAGGTCAAGGACCTGGTCAAGCACTACCCGCTGACCCAGGGCGTCCTGTTCAAGAAGCAGGTCGGCGCCGTCAAGGCCGTCGACGGCATCTCCTTCGAGCTGAAGAAGGGTGAGACCCTCGGCATCGTCGGCGAGTCCGGCTGTGGCAAGTCCACGCTGGCCAAGGTGCTGATGAACCTGGAGCGGGCCACCTCCGGCCAGGTGCTGTTCAAGGGCGAGGACATCTCCCGGCTGTCCGGGGGCGCGCTCAAGGCCGTCCGCCGCAACATCCAGATGGTGTTCCAGGACCCGTACACCTCGCTGAACCCGCGCATGACGGTCGGCGACATCATCGGGGAGCCCTTCGAGATCCACCCCGAGGTGGCGCCCAAGGGCGACCGCCGCAAGGCGGTCCAGGACCTGCTGGACGTCGTGGGTCTGAACCCGGAGTACATCAACCGGTACCCGCACCAGTTCTCCGGCGGCCAGCGCCAGCGCATCGGCATCGCCCGCGGCCTCGCGCTCAAGCCCGAGATCATCATCTGCGACGAGCCGGTCTCCGCCCTGGACGTGTCCGTCCAGGCGCAGGTGATCAACCTGCTGGAGCAGCTGCAGGGCGAGTTCGGCCTGTCGTACATGTTCATCGCGCACGACCTCTCCATCGTCCGGCACATCTCCGACCGCGTCGGCGTGATGTACCTGGGCAAGATGGTCGAGATCGGCTCCGACGAGCAGATCTACGAGAACGCCACCCACCCGTACACCCAGGCGCTGCTGTCCGCGGTGCCGGTGCCGGACCCGACGGCGCGCGAGTCCCGCGAGCGGATCATCCTCAGCGGGGACATCCCCTCGCCGGCCAACCCGCCGTCCGGCTGCCGCTTCCGCACCCGCTGCTGGAAGGCGGAGGCCCGCTGCGCGGAGGAGATCCCGCTGCTGGCGATCCCGACCACGCTGGAGGGCCCGGCCGCGCACGAGTCGGCCTGCCACTTCGCCGAGGTCCGGGAGTCGGCCGCGGCCTGACGCCCCGTACGCACCCGGAAGGGCCCGTGGCTCCCCGCCACGGGCCCTTCCGGCGTTTCCGGGATCCGGCGCCGCGTCAACTCCGCGGCGGGTCCGCGCACCCGTCCGGGTGCACCCGGCTCGCGCCGTCGCCGGGGCGCGCTTCTCATGGGGTGTGATGCGACACACACCCCCTGAGGAGGGACCTCCATGCCCGTAGCCGCCCGCGCCCGTCTGGTCCTCGCCGCTGCGACGTCCGTGGTCCTGGTGG
Source organism: Kitasatospora sp. NPDC101157 (assembly GCF_044768255.1). Taxonomy (NCBI): domain Bacteria; kingdom Bacillati; phylum Actinomycetota; class Actinomycetes; order Kitasatosporales; family Streptomycetaceae; genus Kitasatospora; species Kitasatospora sp. NPDC101157. Next base: position 399,192 of record NZ_JBIWPL010000001.1, read on the forward strand.
CCACCGGGTGCAGCAGCAGCGGCGGCGGAGGTGGCGGTGGCTCCTCGGACGCCGGCAAGCCCTTCAGTTACCAGAGCAGCGAGCCGCAGAACCCGCTGCAGCCCGCCAACGCGAACGAGGTCGGCGGCGGTCGCATCATCCAGAACCTCTTCAAGGGACTGGTGGACTACGACCCCAGCAATGCCAAGATCCGCATGCAGGTCGCGGACAAGATCGACACCAGCGACTCGCAGACCTTCAACGTCACGCTGAAGGACGGCTGGAAGTTCCACGACGGCACCCCGGTGCACGCCAAGAACTTCGTGGACGCCTGGAACTGGGGCGCCAACCCGGCCAACAACCAGATCAACAGCTCCTGGTTCTCCGACATCGAGGGCTACCAGGACGTCCACCCGGCCGGCGGCAAGCCCACCACGGACAAGATGTCCGGACTGACCGTCACCGACGACCTGCACTTCACGGTCAAGCTGAGCCACAAGGTCTCGTACTTCGAGTACAAGCTCGGCTACATCGCCTTCTCGCCGCTGCCGGACGGCTTCTTCAAGGACCCGGCCGGGTACGGGCAGAAGCCGGTGGGCAACGGCCCGTACCAGTTCGTCAGCTGGTCGCACAACACCGAGGTGGTCACCAAGACCTTCCCGGACTACCAGGGCGTGGACAAGCCGAAGAACGGCGGCGTCATCTTCAAGATGTACACCACGTCCGAGGCCGCCTACGCGGACCTGCAGTCCAGCAACCTGGACGTGATGGACCAGGTGCCGCCGTCCGCGCTGGCGAACTACAAGAACGACCTCGGTGACCGGGCGGTCGACGCCCCGCAGGGCGCGATCCAGAACATCGGCTTCACGCTCTACCAGGGCGACTGGTCCTCGCCGGACAAGGCCAAGGTGCGCCAGGGCCTCTCGATGGCGATCGACCGCGACATCATCACCAAGACCGTGCTGCAGGGCTCCCGCAAGCCGGCCACCGCCTGGGTGGCCGAGGGCGTCGAGGGCTACAAGGACGGTGCCTGCGGCGACTTCTGCACGTTCGACCCGGCCAAGGCCAAGCAGCTGATCCAGGACGGCGGCGGTGTCCCCGGCAACAAGCTGCTGATCACCTACAACGCGGACGGCGGCCACAAGGAGTGGGTCGACGCGGTGTGCAACTCGATCCGGCAGAACACCGGCGTCGACTGCCTGGGAGACCCGAAGCCCGACTTCAAGACCGCCCGCGCGGCGATCACCACCCACCAGCTCAACGGCGCCTTCCGCACCGGCTGGGTGCAGGACTACCCGCTGAACGCCAACTTCCTGTCCGACGTGTACCGCACCGGCGCGGCCTCCAACGACTTCGGCTACAGCAACCCGCAGTTCGACGACGCGGCCACCAAGGCCGACGGAGCCGCCAGCGTGGCCGACACCGTGACCGGCTACCAGCAGGCCGAGGCCGTGCTGCCGAGCGGCATGCCGGCCATTCCGCTCTGGTACTACCGCACCAACTCGGGCTACTCGACCAAGGTGCAGAACGTGAAGTTCGACTCCTTCGGCAACCCGGCCTGGACGCAGGTCGAGGTCAAGGGCTGACGCCCTCCCTGCCCGCCACCGGGCAGGAGGGGCCCGGCCCCCCACGCCGGCCCCGCCCTCCCCGCACGGAGGGCGGGGCCCGGTCCTCTCGGCCGACCGGCCCCGGTCGGTCACGCCCTGGAAGGAGGCTCGGATGGGTAGTTACGTGCTGCGGCGGGTGCTGCAGATGATCCCGGTGTTCTTCGGCACCACGCTGCTGATCTTCGTGATGGTCTACACGCTGCCGGGCGACCCGGTGACGGCGCTGTTCGGCGACAAGGCGGCCGACCCCGCGGTGGTGGCCAGCATCAAGCACCAGTACTTCCTGGACCAGCCGCTCTGGAAGCAGTACCTGCACTACATGGGGAACCTGTTCCAGGGCGACTTCGGCACCAGCTTCACCGGCCGGCCGGTCTCGGACATCATGGCCGACGCCTTCCCGGTCACCATCCGGCTCGCGCTGCTGGCCTTCGTGTTCGAGATGGTGCTGGGCCTGGCGCTCGGGGTGCTCTCCGGACTCAAGCGCGGCAGCATGTCGGACACCCTGGTGCTGGTCCTCACCCTGGTGGTGATCTCGATCCCGGTCTTCGTGCTGGCCTACATCGCGCAGACCGTGTTCGCCACCAACCTCGGCTGGGTCACGCCGACGGTGCAGGACAGCTACGACCTCTCGCAGCTGATCCTTCCGGCGGTCGTCCTGGGTTCGCTCTCACTCGCGTACGTCGCGCGGCTCACCCGGACCTCCATCGGCGAGAACCTGCGGGCCGACTACATCCGTACCGCGACCGCCAAGGGGCTTCCCCGGCGGACGGTCACCTCCCGTCACCTGCTGCGCAACTCGCTCATCCCCGTGGTCACCTTCCTCGGCACCGACCTCGGCGCACTGATGGGCGGGGCGATCGTCACCGAGGGCATCTTCAACGTGCAGGGCATCGGCAACGTCCTGTACCGGGCGATCAACCAGAAGGAAGGCCCGACCGTGGTCGGCATCGTGACCGTCCTGGTGATCATCTACCTGGTCGCCAGCCTGCTCGTCGACCTGCTCTACGCGGTCCTGGACCCGAGGATCCGCTATGCCTGACATCCACGACGAGGACTCGTACGAACCGCACCCGAAGCCCGGTGTCTCGCGCCTGGACTACGCCGGGGAGCAGGGCATGGCGGTCGAGCAGGAGACCTTGCTCGAACGCGACGTGGAGAAGCGGGAGGAGGCCCGCAGTCTCTGGGGCGACGCCTGGCGGGACCTGCGCCGGCGGCCGATCTTCCTGCTGTCGGCGGTGCTGATCGTGCTGCTGGTGGTGATGGCGGTCTTCCCCTGGGCGTTCACCGATGCCAACCCGCGCAAGGCCGACCTGGTGCACGACTACCTCAAGCGGCCGGACTGGACGGACTTCTTCGGCGCGGGCTGGTTCGGCTACGACGCCCAGGGCCGGTCCATCTACGCCCGGGTCGTCTACGGCGCCCGGGCCTCGATCACCGTGGGCATCTTCGTGACCGCCGCGGTCACCGTGCTCGGCGGGCTGACCGGCATGGTCGCCGGGTACTACGGCGGGGCCGTCGACGCGGTGATCTCCCGGATCGTGGACATCTTCTTCGGCATCCCGCTGCTGCTCGGCGCCCTGGTGCTGCTGAACGCCTTCACCGTCCGCACGGTGTGGACCGTGGTGCTGGCCCTGGCCGTCCTCGGCTGGACCCAGATCGCCCGCGTCATGCGCGGCGCGGTGCTGACCGTCAAGCAGTCCGACTACGTGGTGGCCGGCCGGGCCCTCGGCTCCGGGACGGGACGGCTGATGTTCCGGCACATCCTGCCGAACGCGATCGCCCCGGTGATCGTCGTGGCCACCATCGCCCTCGGCGGCTACATCGCCACCGAGGCGACGCTGAGCTTCCTCGGCATCGGTCTGCAGGACCCGACCATCTCCTGGGGCATCGACATCTCCTCGGCCCAGAAGGTGATCCGGACGGCGCCGTACGTGCTGTTCTTCCCGGCCGCGGCGCTCTCCGTCACCGTACTGGCCTTCATCATGCTGGGCGACGCGGTGCGCGACGCCCTCGACCCGAAGCTTCGCTGAGCGAGGGGAGCGCAACGTGAACACCGCTGTGGACAGGGCCGGGCGCGAGGCGGGGACGCCGTACCAGGGGCCGCTGCTCGACGTACGGGACCTGCACGTCGAGTTCGTCACCCGGGACGGCGTGGCCAGGGCCGTCAACGGGGTCAACTACAGCGTCCGAGCGGGCGAGACCCTGGCGGTGCTGGGCGAGTCCGGCTCCGGCAAGTCGGTGACCGCGCAGGCGGTCATGGGCATCCTGGACATGCCGCCGGCCCGGATCCCGCAGGGGGAGATCCGCTTCCGCGGCCGGGACATGCTGAAGATGGGCAAGGACGAGCGGCGGAGGATCCGCGGCCGGAGGATCGCGATGATCTTCCAGGACGCGCTGTCCGCGCTCAACCCGGTGCTCAGCGTCGGATTCCAGCTCGGCGAGATGTTCCGGGTCCACCAGGGTCTCTCCCGGGCGGAGGCCAGGCAGCGGGCCGTGGAGCTGATGGAGCGGGTGCGCATCCCGGCGGCCAAGGAGCGGGTGAACGACTTCCCGCACCAGTTCTCCGGGGGGATGCGCCAGCGCATCATGATCGCCATGGCGCTGGCCATGGAGCCTGACCTGATCATCGCGGACGAGCCGACCACCGCGCTGGACGTGACCGTCCAGGCCCAGGTGATGGACCTGCTGGCCGAGCTCCAGGCCGAGTTCAACATGGGGCTCATCCTGATCACCCACGACCTCGGTGTGGTCGCCGACGTCGCGGACAAGATCGCGGTGATGTACGCGGGCCGGATCGTCGAGACCGCCCCGGTGCACGAGCTCTACGCGCGCCCGGCCCACCCGTACACCCGCGGTCTGCTGGACTCCATCCCGCGGCTGGACCAGAAGGGCCAGGAGCTCTACGCCATCAAGGGCTTGCCGCCCAACCTGCTGCGCATCCCCCCGGGCTGCGCCTTCAACCCGCGCTGCCCCCGGGCGCGGGACGTCTGCCGGACCGAGGTGCCGGAGCTGTTCCAGGTCACCGAGGACGACGGCACGCCGTTGGAGGGGCGCGGCAGCGCCTGCTTCTTCTGGAAGGAGACCCTCCATGACCGCTGACGGGGCCGGCGCGATGGGCGCGGCGGGACCGGAGGAGGCCGCGTTCGACCAGGAGGTGCCGCGCGGCGAGCCGATCCTGGAGGTCCGGGACCTGGTCAAGCACTTCCCGCTGACCCGGGGCGTGCTGTTCAAGAAGCAGGTCGGCGCGGTCAAGGCGGTGGACGGGGTCAGCTTCGACCTGATGCAGGGCGAGACGCTGGGCATCGTCGGCGAGTCCGGCTGCGGGAAGTCCACGCTGGCCAAGGTGCTGATGAGCCTGGAACCGGCGACCGGGGGGTCCGTCCGCTACAAGGGGGAGGAGATCTCCCGGCTGTCCGGGGGCGCGCTCAAGGCCGTCCGCCGCAACATCCAGATGGTGTTCCAGGACCCGTACACCTCGCTGAACCCGCGGATGACGGTGGGCGACATCATCGGGGAGCCCTTCGAGATCCACCCCGAGGTGGCGCCCAGGGGTGACCGCCGCAAGGCCGTCCAGGACCTGCTGGACGTGGTCGGGCTCAACCCGGAGTACATCAACCGGTACCCGCACCAGTTCTCCGGCGGCCAGCGCCAGCGCATCGGCATCGCCCGCGGGTTGGCGCTCAAACCGGAGATCATCATCTGCGACGAGCCGGTCTCGGCGCTGGACGTGTCGGTGCAGGCTCAGGTGATCAACCTGCTGGAGCAGCTGCAGGGCGAGTTCAACCTGTCGTACATGTTCATCGCCCACGACCTCTCCATCGTCCGGCACATCTCCGACCGGGTGGGGGTGATGTACCTGGGCAAGGTGGTCGAGATCGGCTCCGACGAGCAGATCTACGACCACGCGACCCACCCGTACACCCAGGCGCTGCTGTCCGCGGTGCCGGTGCCGGACCCGACGGCGCGCGAGTCGCGGGACCGGATCGTGCTCACCGGGGACGTGCCCTCGCCGGCCAACCCGCCCTCCGGGTGCCGGTTCCGCACCCGCTGCTGGAAGGCGCAGGAGCGGTGCGCGGTGGAGGTGCCCCTGCTGGCCTCGCCGAGCTGGCTGAGCGGGCCGGCGTTCCACGACTCCGCCTGTCACTTCGCGGCCGAGCGGGGTGACGGGCAGGGCGCCGGCGGCCCGTCGTAGCGGTCGCTGCCGTGGCCAGGGCGCGCCCCGCGGGGCGCGCCCTTCGCCGTGATGGAACCGAGATCTCCCGCGCACTCCCCAAGTGCACGCAGTTCCTTGATAGTTGCACTGCGCCTGTCGATGCTCGCCGCTGTGCCGAGGAGGGCTGCCCGGATGGACATGGTGGAGGTGACCGGCGGCGGTCGGGAGAACCTGGTGCCCGGGACCCCGCTGCTGGAGGTCGAGGACCTGCACATCGAGTTCCACACCCAGGACGGCGTCGCCAAGGCCGTCAACGGAGTGAGCTACTCGGTGGCGGCGGGGGAGACGCTGGCGGTGCTGGGCGAGTCCGGCTCCGGGAAGTCGGTGACCGCGCAGGCGGTCATGGGCATCCTGGACACGCCGCCCGGGAAGATCACCGCCGGACGGATCCTGTTCCGCGGCGAGGACCTGCTGACCATGAGCCCCAAGCTGCGGCGGACGGTCCGCGGCCGGAGGATCGCGATGATCTTCCAGGACGCGCTGTCCGCGCTCAACCCGGTGCTCAGCGTGGGCTACCAGCTCGGCGAGATGTTCCGGGTCCACCACGGTCTCTCCCGGGCGGAGGCCAGGCAGCGGGCCGTGGAGCTGATGGAGCGGGTGCGCATCCCGGCGGCCAGGCAGCGCGTCGGCGACTTCCCGCACCAGTTCTCCGGGGGGATGCGCCAGCGCATCATGATCGCCATGGCGCTGGCCCTGGAGCCGGACCTGATCATCGCGGACGAGCCGACCACCGCGCTGGACGTGACCGTCCAGGCCCAGGTGATGGACCTGCTGGCCGAGCTCCAGGCCGAGTTCAACATGGGGCTCATCCTGATCACCCACGACCTCGGTGTGGTCGCCGACGTCGCGGACAAGATCGCGGTGATGTACGCGGGCCGGATCGTCGAGACCGCCCCGGTGCACGAGCTCTACGCGCGCCCGGCCCACCCGTACACCCGCGGTCTGCTGGACTCCATCCCACGGCTGGACCAGAAGGGCCAGGACCTGCACGCCATCAAGGGCCTGCCGCCCAACCTGCTGCGCATCCCCGGGGGGTGCGCGTTCAACCCCCGCTGCGACCGGGCGCAGGACGTCTGCCGGACCGAACTCCCGCCGCTGGTACCGGTGGCGGACGAGGAGGGCGCCGAACTGCCGGGCCGCCGCAGCGCCTGCCACTACTGGCGGGAGACCCTGCACGGCTAGGCGTGTCGGACCCGCCCAGCGGCCGTGCCCGGGCGCCTACTTGGTGAAGCCCACGTTCTCCCAGACGATGTCGGACAGGCCCTGGGCGCCGATGTTGGCGAGGTCGGCGCGCGCGCCGTACAGCTGCGGGCGCTGGTAGAGCGGCAGCACGCCGGCCAGCTTCCAGAGTTCGGCGTCGGCCTGGTTGATCGCCTCGGAGGCGGAGCCGGCGTCCGGCGCGGCGCCCGCCCGGTCGAGTGCGGCGTCCACCGCCGCGCTGCCCGCGCCGGCGCGGTTGGTGGCGCTGTTCTGGGCGTACGAGGCGCGGCTGCCGCTGGCCGGGAACGGGGTGCCGAGCAGGGCGTAGACGGCGATGTCGAAGTCGTTGTGGTTGACGTACCTGTCGAAGAACTCGTTGGGGGCGGCCGTCACCGGGGTGACCTTGACGCCGACGTCCTTGAGCATCTTGGAGACGGAGGCCGTCTCGCCCTGGGCCACGGCGACGCCCGCTGGGACGACCATCCGCAGGTTCAGCTCCCGGCCGTCCTTCTTCCGCACGTCGCCGTCGAGCTTCCAGCCGGCCGAGTCCAGCTTGCGGGCGGCCTCGGCCGGGTCGAAGCGGGACAGGCCGAGGGAGTTGTCGCGGTAGCCGTTCTGGTTGGCGACCAGCAGGTGGTTGTTGAGGGGGACGGCGGGCCAGTCCAGGCCGTTGAGGTCGGCGCGGATCAGGGCGTCCCGGTCGATCGCCTGGAACACGGCCTGGCGGACGGTCGCGTCGTTGAGCAGCGGGCTGCGGGCGTTCAGGGTGAGCTGCCGGAAGTCCGGCCCGCCGGCCCGGCGGACGGCCGCGCCCTTGGTGCTCTTGATGACCTGGTAGCCGGCCAGGTCGGGGCCGTTGTTGAAGAGGTCGATCCGGCCCTTGGCGAAGGCGGCGCCCATCTGGTCCGGCAGCATGGCGCGGAAGACGATCCGGTCCAGCATCGGCTTGTCGCCCCACCAGGTCGGGTCGGCGACCAGGGTGACGGTCTGCGCGGCCGGGTCCAGCCGCTCGACCTTGAACGGGCCCGCGGTGAGCGGGATCGCGTCCAGGTAGGCGGTGTTGAACAGGTCCGGGGTGGAGACCTTGCTCGCGGGCAGCAGCGGGGCGTTGGCGGCGCCGTTGAACATCGACTGCCACTCGGAGAACGGCCGGTCGAAGGTCATCACGGCCTGGAAGTCGTCCTTGCCGCGCTCGACCGAGGTGACCTGCTCGAAACCGGAGGTGCTGGACGGCCGGTAGGCCGGGTCCTTGCCGTTCAGGGCACGCCAGTTGGCCTCGATGTCGCGCCAGGTGATCGGGGTGCCGTCGGACCAGTGGGCCTTCGGGTTGAGCGTCCAGGTGACCACCTGGTGGCCGTCCCTGACCTCGGCGTGGGCCTCCTGGAGGTAGGCCGGGTTGACGGTCTGGGTGCCGGCCGCGTCCGAGCGGAAGAAGGTGGGCAGCAGCGGCTTGCTGACCGCGACGGTGGAGGACTCGGTGCCGTCGGTGTGGATCGGCGACCACTGGTGGGAGAACTGGGCGATCGCCAGGTTCAGGGTGCCGCCCTGGCGCAGCTGGCCGCGGTCGTGGGCGTTGATGTCGACCGAGGTGAGCTTGGGCACCCCGGCGGCGGCGCTCGGCAGCGCGTCCGAGGCGGCGCCGTCCTGACCGGAGGCGCAGGAGCAGAGCGCGAGGGAGAGCGTCAGGACGGTGAGACCGGCGAGCAGCGCCGTCCGGTGGTGCTGGAGGCGGCGGCCCATCGGCGTGGCTCCCGGGGTGACTGTGGCGGATGGTGTGGCGTCACATCTTGCTGACCGGGAGGGGGAGTTGTCGAGGGGGCGGGACCGCCGCATCCGTTCGGTGCGGGGCCCGCCCCCTCGTTCGCGCCCGGTTCGTCAGGCCACGGTGAACTTGTAGGTGCGGTCCTTGTCGCCGGTCTTGTCGAAGAGCGAGCCGACGGCGTCCGCGACGTCCTGCGTGGTGATCGTCGAGGCCTGGCCGTTCTTCTTGACCTTCACCTTGTCGAACAGGCCGTTCAGCTGGGAGCCCAGCACGTCGAGGTCCCACTTGGGCGCGATCTTGCCGGAGGCGTCCGGGGCCAGCGTGAGCGCCTTGGCGGCGGTCTTCGGGCCGAAGTCCCAGGACTTGGCGCCGGCCACGATGTGGATCTTCCCGCTGGTCACCTGCTTGCCGAGGCTGTCCGCGGCGGCCTGCAGGGCCTGGGTGGAGACCTTCGGCTGGGCGGCCGTGACGGCGAGCGCGATCGGCTGGTCGGGCTTGCCCGCGGCGCGGTCCCGGTAGGCCTGCTCGACCACGTCCAGGGCGGCGTTGGAGTCGACCGCCTGGCCGGCCTTGCCGGGGACGACGACCGGGTCGCCGTTGTCGGCGAACTTGACGTAGCCCTCCTGGAGGCCCTGGCCCGAGCCGGCCGCCAGGGAGTCCAGCGCGGCCTTGAGCTTGGCGCGGTCGACCCGGACCTCCGGGGCGACGGCCTTGGTGCCGCCCTGGATCGACTTGATCACGGCGACCGGGTTGTAGTCGTGCGCGGCGAGGCCGTCCACGGTGGCCGTGGTGTCGAAGGTCAGCCCGGCGACCGTCGGGTCGAGGTCGACCGTCTGGTCACCGATCTTCAGCTTCAGCGGCTGCTGCCCGGCCTTGCCGACCGACGCGTCCAGGGCGTGGATCGCCTGGTCGCGGCTGTTGCCGCCGATGTCCGTGCCGAGCACCACGGTGCCCTTGGGGACGTCCGACTGGTTGAGCATCAGGCCGGTGCCGTACGCGGCGGCGCCGAGGAACAGCACGCCGCCGAAGGCGTAGACGCCCAGCTTGACGAGCTTCTTGGCGCCGCCGCGCTTGGCCTTGGCCGGGGCGGCGGGCTCGGTCTTCGCCTTCGCGGGGGCCGGGCCGGGCGCGGGAACGGGCCCGGGGACGGACTGGGCGGCGGGACCGCCGGGGACGCCCGGGGCACCCGGGGCGCCGGGAGCTGGCTGGGAGCCGGGGCCGGGAGGCGTCGGCAGCGGGGTGACCTCGGTGGCCTCGGGGTCACGGCCGGCCTGCCGGGGCCCGCCGGCGACGGGCTGCGGGCCCGGCTGCGGGGCGGGCTGGGGCGCGCCCGGGAAGAGCCCGCCGGGGGCCGCCGGGGTGGCGAAGGGGTCCTGACCGGCGGCGGCCGGGCGCTGGGGGCCCGGGCGCTGGGTGGCGAACGGGTCGGCACCGGTCGGGGCCGAGGCGAACAGGCCCGGCTGCGGACGGTCGTCGGTGCCGAGGGGGGCGCCGTTGCGGGGCGCGCCGGGTATGGCGGCCGGCGGCGGGGTGTTCTCGCGGATCGGCGCGAAGCCGTCCACCGAGGTGTCCTCCGGGTTCGACCCGGCCTGGGAGTCGGCCGGGAGCCCGCCCTGCTGCGGGCCGTTCGGGCGGGCGCCGTTCGGGCGGGCGCCGTTGGTACGGGGCGCGCCCTGCTGCGGCGCCTGCCGCTGCGGGCGGTTGCCGCGCGGACCGCGGGCACCGGTGCCGGGGCCGGCCGAGGCGAACGGGTCGGCAGCCGGCGCGAACGGGTCCGCAGCCGGTGCGAACGGGTCGGCGGCCTCGTACACCCCGGGCTCCTCGCCCGGGTTCCCGGCGCCGTACGGCGAACCCGGGGAGGGCGCGCCGCCCGGATTGGGCGCCTTGCCCTGGGCGGGCACCGGACGGCCGTTGGGGCGGGCCGCGCCGCCGGCCGCTGCCGGGCGGGCGCCGTTCGGGGCGGCCTGCGGACGGGCCTCGGCGGCGCTGCCGGGCACGGCCGCGGCCTCCGGCGCGCTCGGGGCGCCGGCCGGCACCGCGGCCGGGGCGGGCTCGGCGGCCGGGGCCTTCTTCTGCCGCGGCCGGAACCAGGCACCGGTGGACTCGGACTCCGAGGTGGCCGGCGGGATCGGCGGGATCTGCCACTCCGGCGGCAGGTCCGGCGGGGTGGCCGAGCGGCCGCCCTCCATCACGCCGAGGACGGGCGAGGCGGCCGCGGAGCGGTGCCGGGAGCCGCCCGGCTCGGCGGGCGCCTGCTCGGCCGGGCCCTGGTCGGTCCTGGCAGTCTCGTTCTTGACGGTGCTGCGGACGACGACCGGCGGGATCGGGCGCGAGCCGGGGATGTTGATCCGGACCCGGGTGGTCAGGGTGGTCTCGGTCTTCGGACCGTCGTCCTCGCCGCCCGACCCGGCGTCGGCGCCGGCCCGGTCGCCGCCGGGGAGGCCCGGGGTGCCGTAGGGCGGCGTGCCCGACGGGTAGGCGTCCGGACCCGTGCGCCGGGGCGTCGGGTTGGCGTTGTCAGATTCGCGGCTGCTCAATGCTGCTCTGCTCCGGGTTCGCGGGCGGGCCGTGCGGCGCGACCGCGGTTCGTGGTCGCCGGGCCTGGGGCAAACGGCGGTCGGGTACGACGTACTGCGGGACCACCATACTGGGAAGAACTGAGCGGTGAACGGCTTCGGACAGATCCTGATACGTCCGGTTCCTCCGGTATGAGAGTACGGCGGAGTGGTCCTGACTGCGCGTTGTGTGCGCTACCGTACGCGGCTGCCCACCGGGGTCAGCGAGGGGGGTTGGGCACCCCGGGGAACCAGCTGGTGCGGGTGGGCAGGGTGGCGCAGATCACCCCCAGGATCGAGCCGAGGAACAGCCAGGCCAGCGAGGTGGCGTTGGACCACAGCACGTTGTCGCCCTCCGGCCGGGGCACCATCAGCAGCAGCATCGCCAGGAACCAGCCGGCCGCGGGCAGCGCGGCGCCCAGCCGGGTGCCGGTGACCCGCAGGCCCGCGTAGAAGGTCGCGGCGGTGGCGGCGAGCGCCAGCAGAACTCCCACGGGCGGCCACAGGGCCTGCACAAAGGATCCGCAGACGGACACCACGATGCCCAGCAGGAAGAACAGGACATACGCCGCGATCCGGGCGGCGCGCGGGGGTTGGGGCTCGGCCAGGCGCTGCTCGCGGGTGCCGAGGGCGGTCACCGCGATCGAACGGCGCTTCGGCTTGGCGGCGGGCGCGGTCATCGGGCGTTCCCCTCGCTGGGAGTCGGGTCGGTGGTGTCGAGGCCCGCGAACAGGTCGCGTTCGGGGCGCTCCGGTCCGGCCTGGCCGTGCACCAGCTGGTAGTACTCGGTGGCGAACAGCGGCTGGCCGAGGTGGTTGGACAGCGCGAAGGAGGAGCCGTCCACGGTGATCTGGGTGGCGTGCGCGGCCATCGCGGCGGCCTTGCGCCCGGCGTGGGCGGTGCCGTCCACCACGGTGGTGACCACCTCGTCGGCCACCACCCCCGGCACGTCGGCGGGTTGGGCGGTGCCCGGGAAGGCCGCCGCGGCGGCGGTCGCGGCCAGCCCGGCGTCGAGCACCGAACGCGGCATCCGGTTCCAGTACACCTTGGCGATCCGCCAGGGGGCGCCCAGCTCCGGACGGTGCGCCGGGTCGGCGGCCAGCTCGTACGCGCGCATCGCGACCCGGTGCGCCTGGATGTGGTCCGGGTGCCCGTAGCCGCCGTTCTCGTCGTACGTGACCAGCACCTGCGGCCGCACCTCGCGGACCACCGCGACCAGGTGGTCCGCCGCCTCGTCCACGTCGGCCCGCCAGAAGCAGCCGGGGGCGTCGTTGTCGGGCACGCCCATCATCCCGGAGTCGCGGTAGCGCCCGGGGCCGCCGAGGAAGCGGAAGTCGGTGACGCCGAGGGCGCGCATCGCCTCGGTCAGCTCGCCGATCCGGTGCGCGCCGAGGGTGTCGTCCCGATCGGCCGTCAGGTGGGCCAGCTCGGGCGGGATCACCTCGCCGCCCTCGCCGAGGGTGCAGGTCACCAGCGTGACCAGGGCACCCTCGGCGGCGTACCGGGCCATGGTGGCGCCGTTGCCGATCGACTCGTCGTCGGGGTGGGCGTGCACCAGGAGGAGGCGGCGGCCGGTAGTCGCGGTCATGGGAGGAAGCCTAACGACCGCGGCCGGGGCGTCAGAGCTTCAGGCCGTTGATCATCCCGGCGAGGTTGCTGGTGACCTGGCTGATCGACGGGGCGATCGAGCTGGAGGCCAGGTAGAAGCCCAGCAGTGCGCTGACGATGGCGTGCGAGAGCTTGAGGCCGGAGCGGCGGATCATCACCACCACGATGACGAGCATCAGCACGGCTGCGGAGATGTTCATGGCCATGTCGGCTCATACCCCTTCTCGGGCGCCGCCCCTTGGGGTGAGCGGCGGTGGGAGCGAACGGGAACCGGGGTCGGGTGACCGGGGCCCGGGACGGGGCCGACGATCACTCGCTCGACCAGTCTTACCCGATGGGTAAGGGGAGCATTACATTCAGTGAGTCCCCGCGTGCCGGGGTCCCGGGGCCCCGGAGGGGCGCACGGGCCGGTCGGAGGCGGTATGGGGCCCTTTGGGGTGTACCTGGAGACGATGCTCCGAACGAGTGATCGTCAGTCACCCGGCAGTCGGAGTCCACCGTCGTAGGGTCTGGTGCCATGACCTCCCACACCCCTGCGGACACCTTCCCCCGGCAGTACGCGCGGACCCTGCGCTACACGGTCGGCGCCCCCCGCTCCTTCTCCGTCGCACCGGACGGCTCGCGGGTCGTCTTCCTCCGCTCGCGCTCCGGCGGCGACCGGGCCAACCTGCTCTGGACCCTCGACACCGCCACCGGCGAGGAGCGGATCGCCGCCGACCCGGCCGTCCTGCTCGGCGGCGGCGAGGAGGACCTCTCCCCGGCCGAGAGGGCCCGCCGCGAGCGCAGCCGGGAGGGCTCGGCCGGCATCGTCGGCTACGCCCTCGACGCGGAGGGCCGGCTGGCCGCCTTCGCGCTGTCCGGCCGGCTGTTCACCGCCGACCTGCTCACCGGCGACGCCCGCGAACTCCCCGCCCGGGGCCCGCTGCTGGACCCGCGGCTCTCCCCGGACGGCACCCGCGTCGCCTACGCCAACACCGCCGGCGAACTGCGGCTGACCCGTACCGACGGCACCGACGACCGGGCGCTCGCCGAGCCGGACGGCCCCGGTGTCACCTGGGGGCAGGCCGAGTTCATCGCCCAGGAGGAGATCGACCGCGACCGCGGCTTCTGGTGGTCCCCGGACGGAGAGCGGCTGCTGGTCGAGCGCGCCGACGACAGCCCGGTGCGCCGCTGGTGGATCGCCGACCCGGCCAACCCGGACCGCGAGCCCGCCGAGGTCGCCTACCCGGCCGCCGGCACCGCCAACGCCGAGGTCGGCCTCTGGCTGATCGACCTGAACGGCGGGCGCACCGAGGTCTCCTGGGACCACGAGGCCTTCCCGTACCTGGCCCGGGTGCACTGGTCCAAGGGTGGCGTGCCGCTGCTGCTGGTCCAGTCCCGCGACCAGCGGGCCCAGCAGGTGCTCGGCCTGGACACGGCCACCGGCGGCACCGAGGTGCTGTTCGAGGAGCGCGACGAGGCCTGGCTGGAGGCCTTCCCCGGCGTGCCGGCCTGGACCCCGGACGGCAAGCTGGTGCGGATCTCCGACGAGGGAGGGGTGCGCGCCCTGGTGGTCGGCGACCGGGCCGTCACCGGAGCCGACCTGCACGTGCGCTCGGTCGTCGCGGTCACCGAGCGGGAGGTGTTCTTCAGTGCCTCCGGCGGCGCCGGGGAGACCGACCCCGAGCCCGGCTGGATCGCCGTCGGCCGGATCAGCCACGACGGCAAGCAGCTGGCCTGGGAGTCCGCCAACGGCCGTCCGTTCACCTCCGTCACCAGCGCGGTGCACGCCGGCGGCATCACCGTCCGGGCCACCGCCGAGCCCGACCTGCCCGGCACCCTGGTGCAGGTCGCCCGCGACCTGCCGGAGGGCGTGGTGGTCGACGACGTCGCCACCATCGCCTCGTACGCCGACACCCCGGTCATCACCGCCCGCCCGGTCTTCCGCTTCGCGGGCGAGCGCCGTATCCCCTCCGCGGTCTTCCTGCCCACCGGCTACGACCGCGAGCGAGACGGCCTGCTGCCCGTCCTGATGGACCCGTACGGCGGCCCGCACGGCCAGCGCGTCGTCCAGGCGCACAACCCGCACCTCAACTCGCAGTGGTTCGCCGACCAGGGCTTCGCGGTGGTCGTCGCCGACGGGCGCGGCACCCCCGGGCGCGGGCCGGCCTGGGAGAAGTCCATCGCCTTCGACTTCGCCGGGGCCACCCTGGACGACCAGGTGGAGGCGCTGCGGGCGCTCGCCGAGGAGTTCCCCCTGGACCTCGACCGGGTCGCCATCCGCGGCTGGTCGTACGGCGGCTACCTCGCCGCACTCGCCGTGCTGCGCCGCCCCGACGTGTTCCACGCGGCGGTGGCCGGGGCACCGGTGACCGAGTGGGAGCTGTACGACACCCACTACACCGAGCGCTACCTGGGCCACCCGGCCGAGCGGCCCGAGGTGTACGAGGCCAACTCGCTGACCGGCTACGCGCCCGGGCTGGAGCGCCCGCTGATGATCATCCACGGCCTCGCGGACGACAACGTGGTGGCCGCCCACACGCTGCGGCTCTCCTCCGCCCTGCTGGCCGCCGGGCGCCCGCACACCGTGCTGCCGCTGTCCGGCGTCACCCACATGACCCCGCAGGAGGAGGTCGCGGAGAACCTGCTGCTGCTCCAGGTCGACTTCGTGAAGCGCTCGCTGGGCCTGTAGGAGCCTCCTGCCCGGCGCGCCCGGCGGCCGGTACCCCCCCACGGGCGGGGGTGCCGGCCGCCGGCATGACATCCGTCATACCGAAGGCACGACGGCCGACACTGCCGCCGGCCGCGGCCCGCGCGGGACTCTGAGGTGGTGCGGACGGGACCGCACGCGACAACCGTCAGAGGAGAGGAGCCGGGCGATGGCTTCCGAGGTGGCCGCCTTCCGCGGCGTCGGCAAGAGCTACGGGCGGGTGCGCGCCGTGGACGGCCTGGACCTGGTGCTGCGGCCGGGCGAGACCGTCGCCCTGCTCGGCCCGAACGGCGCCGGGAAGTCCACCAGCCTGGACCTGCTGCTCGGCCTGCGCGAGCCCGACCGGGGCAGCGTCACGCTGTTCGGCGGCACCCCGCGGGCGGCGATCGCGGACGGGCGGGTCGGCGCGATGCTGCAGAGCGGCGGGCTGATGACCGACGTGAAGGTCCGCGAGCTGGTCGAGCTCGCCTGCAAGGTGCACCCGCGCGGTCGGTCGGTCACGGGGGTGCTGACCGACGCCGGGATCACCGAGATCGCCGAACGCCGGGTGGACAAGCTGTCCGGCGGCCAGGAGCAGCGGGTCCGCTTCGCCCTGGCGATCGCCGGCGACAGCGACCTGATCGTGCTGGACGAGCCCACCACCGGCATGGACGTCAGCGTCCGGCAGGGGTTCTGGGCGAGCATGCGCGCCCAGGCCGACGCCGGCCGCACGGTCCTGTTCGCCACCCACTACCTGGAGGAGGCCGACTCGATCGCCGACCGCGTCCTGGTGCTGCACCGGGGCCGGCTGATCGCCGACGGCAGCTCCGCGGAGATCAAGGCGCGGGCCGGGGCCCGCCGGATCGCCTTCGAGATCCACGACGCCGACCTCTCCCCGGGCGCCACCCGGTTCGACGAGGCCGTGCTGCGCGCCCTGCCCGGCGTGCAGTCGCTGGACGTCACCGCCCGCGTCCCGGGCGTGCGGACGGTGCGGATCAGGACCGCCGACGCCGACGCGGGCGTGGCCGGGATCTACCGGGCGGGCCTCTACCCGCGCGGCCTGGAGGTCACCGGGGTCGGACTGGAGCAGGCCTTCCTGACCATCACCGGCGAGCTGGACAAGCAGGACCTGGCGGAGGAGAGCGCGCGATGACCACCCTGATCAAGCTGGAGATCCTGCGGACCCTCCGCAACCGGCGCTACCTGTTCTTCACCGTCGTCTACCCGGCGCTGATGTACGTCTTCTTCATCAACGCCTACGGCTCCGGCAACCAGGCCGGCGGACTGCCCGTGAAGACGTACTTCATGGTCTCGATGGCCACCTTCGGCGCGGTCGGCGCGGTGCTCTCCGGCAGCGCCCAGCGGATCTCGCTGGAGCGCAAGAGCGGCTGGGTGCGGCAGCTGCGGCTGACCGCGCTGCCCGGCCGGGCGTACACCGTCGGCAAGATCGCGTCGACGGCGGTGACCACGCTGCCGGCGATCCTGGTGGTCTTCGTGGTCGGTGCCACCCAGGGCGTCTCGCTGAGCGTGCCGCAGTGGATCGGGCTGGCGGCCGCGCTGTGGCTGGGCAGCTTCGTCTTCGCCGCGCTCGGGGTGGCGCTCGGCTACGCGGCGGCGCCGGACGCGGTGCAGCCGATCGTGATGATCACCTACATGGCGATGGCGCTGCTCGGCGGCACCTGGTTCCCGGTGAGCGGGTCGCTGGAGAAGTTCGCCCGGTTCAACCCGGTGTTCCTGTACAACAAGCTGGCCACCTTCACCCAGCCCGGGCACTCCCTGGACCTGGTCGCGGTCGCCGGTCTGGCCGCCTTCTTCGCGGTGTTCGCCACCGCCGCCGCGGCGCTGTACCGGCGCGACACCCGACAGGCATGATGATCCGTATGAGTGACGCGCGCCAGACCCACCCGTCCGACGAGCAGCCGGAGGCGGGTGCGGCGCGCGCGTCGTTCATGAACGTCCCGGGCGGTCCGGTGGAGACCCGGCGGCAGCTGCTGGTCAAGGTCGCCTGGATGCTGCTGTGGATGACCTACCTGGCCTACCCGGCGGGTGACCTGGTCAACGGCGGCCACAGCCCGACCGGCCAGGTGCTCGGCTGGGCCTGCCTGGCGGTCTTCGTGGTCTCGTACGTCCTGCTGGTGATCTTCCGCTCGCAGGCGGGGATGAGGCCGCGGGCCTGCCAGGTGGTCGTCGGGACGATGATCGTGCTCGCCGTGGCCTCCTCGTTCGAGCTCGGCCCCGCGTTCCTGACCATGTTCATCTACGCCTCGGTGTGCCTCGCGGTCATCACCCCGCCGAAGATCGCACTGCGCGCGCTGATCGGTATGGCCGCGCTGACCGCCGCGACCGGGCTGCTGATCCACGCCGGGAACGACAACATCTCCACCTTCGCGCTCAGCGCCTTCCTCTCCGGCGTCGCGATGACCGGCCTGCAGCGGCTGGTGGCCACCATGAAGGAACTGCGCGAGGCGCGGGCCGCGGTGGCCCACCTGGCCGCCTCCGAGGAGCGGCTGCGGCTCGCCCGCGACCTGCACGACCTGCTCGGGCACTCGCTCTCGCTGATCACCCTGAAGAGCGAGCTGGCCGGGCGGTTCATGGACGCCGGCAAGGACGAGGCGGCGCGGGCCCAGGTCGCCGACATCGAGCAGGTCGCCCGGCAGTCGCTGATCGACGTGCGGGAGGCCGTGACCGGCTTCCGCCGCCCCACCCTGCCGGTCGAGCTCGCCGCCGCCCGGACCGCCCTGTCCGCCGCGCAGGTCCGGCTGGAGGCCGGGCCGGAGCTGGTGGACGCCTGGCCGTCGCTGGCCAACGAGGAGGCGGGCGCGCTGGCCTGGGCGCTGCGCGAGGCCGTCACCAACATCGTCCGGCACGGCGAGGGCGCCACCGTCTGCACGGTGACGGCGGACGAGACCTGGGAGGGCAGCGGCGAGCGCTACGCCGTCCTGGAGATCACCGACAACGGGCGCGGACCGGGCAAGTCCCAGCCGGGCAACGGCCTCTCGGGCCTGGAGGAGCGCCTCGCCCTGGTCGGCGGCCGCCTGGAGACCGGCCCGGGCGAACGCGGCAAGGGCTTCCGCCTCCGGGCCTCCGTCCCGCTGCGAACGGCTCAGGTGCCCGCCGAGCCACCCAAGGTCGTCTCCTGACCCGACCGCTCGACCGCTCGACTCGACCGCTCGACTCGACCGCTCGACCGCCGTCCGAGGCGGAGCGGCGGCTCCTGCCCCTGGCGGAGGGTCAGGTCCGCTCACCTCTAAGGTCGTCGCCATGGGTAACGCAGAGAACGGCCCCTCGATCCGCGTGCTGCTCGCCGAGGACCAGGGGATGGTCCGGGAGGCGCTGGCGGCGCTGCTCGGGCTGGAGGGGGACATCGACGTCGTCGCGCAGGTGGGCCGCGGGGACGAGGTGGTGGCGGCGGTGCTGGCGAACGACGTGCAGGTCGCCGTGCTGGACATCGAGATGCCGGGCATGACGGGCATCGAGGCGGCCGCCGAGCTGCACCGGCAAGCCCCCGGGACGAGGGTGGTCATCGCGACGACCTTCGGGCGCCCCGGCTACCTGCGCCGGGCGATGGAGTCCGGGGCGGACGCCTTCCTGGTGAAGGACGCGCCCGCGTCCGAACTGGCCGAGGCGATCCGCCGGGTGCTGCGCGGGGAGCGGGTGATCGACCCGGCGCTGGCGGCTGCCGCGCTGGCCGAGGGCGCCAACCCGCTGACCGCGCGCGAGCGGGACGTGCTGGGCGCGGCCGCGGACGGCGCGGTGAACGCGGACATCGCCAGGCGGCTGCACCTGTCCGAGGGGACGGTCCGCAACTACCTCTCGATGGCGATCCAGAAGACCGAGGCGCGCAACCGCACCGAGGCGGTCCGGATCGCCCGCGAGAAGGGCTGGCTCTAGGACCTGCCCGTGCCCGGCAAGATCCGCCGGACAGGTCCTGGCGGCTCCTCGGGTCCCCAGGCCCTCAGTTGAGCCGGTGGCGGGCCGCCCGGGCCTCCTGGCGGACCTTGGCGGCGGTGTCCGGGTCGAAGGCGTCCAGGATCTGGGCGTAGGAGTCCATCTCCGCCGAGCCGCGGAGGAAGTCGCCCATCCGCACCAGGAGTTCGGCCCGTTCCAGCCGGAGCTGGGCCGGGTGGCGCGGGAGCAGCAGGGCGAGTTCGGTGGCCCACAGCTGGGTGCGGGCGTGCTCGGGCCGGTCGGCGGCCCAGACCCGGATGTTGCCGAGCACCCGCAGCACGATGTCCAGCGGCTGGGCCGGGGTGAGCAGGGCGGGGGTGAAGTCCTGCCCGGCGGCGGCGACCAGGTGCTCGACGTCGGCCGGGTCGAGCAGCCGTCCGCCGTGGAAGGGGTCGGCGAGGACGTACTCCTCGCCGCCGGCCGGGCCGCCGACCGCGACGACGAAGTGGCCGGGCAGCGCGATGCCGTGGACGGTGAGTCCGGCGCGCCGCCCGACCTCCATCCACACCAGCGAGAGCGTGATCGGCAGTCCGCGCCGACGCCGCAGCACGTCGGGCAGCAGCGAGGACTCCAGCCGCCGGTAGTCGGACTGGCGCCCGTGGAACCGCTCCCGCCCGCCGAGCACGGCGGCGAGCAGGGCGGCGGTCTCCTCCGGCCCGGAGGGCGAGCGTTCGGCGACGGCGACCCGGACGGCCGTCGCGTGCCGGTCGAAGGCGGCCGAGCAGGCGGCCAGCAGGGCGTCCACGCCGGGCGGCTCGCCCGGATCGCCCGGGTCGAGAACGGGGTCGTGCTCGGCGGCGGCGAGCAGGCAGAGCAGCACCGGGTCGGGCTGCTCGGCGCGGGCGGCGGTCCGGAAGCGGTCTCTGCTCTGCTCGGTCACGGTGACGGCGGCGGCCTTCGTACGACGGACGGACAAGCGGACATACCAGGGCGGAACGGTCGGGCGGCTACTCCTGGGGGAGGAGCGCGTAGTGGTAAGTGTGACTGGTCGTGAAGCCGAGTCCGTCATAGAGCGCGATCGCAGCGTCGTTCTCCGCCTCGACCTGCAGGTACGCGCCGCTCGCCCCCTCCTCCGCCGCGCGGGCGGCGAGCACCGCCATGACCGCCGTCGCCAGTCCGGCCCGCCGGGCGTACGGCTGGACCTCGATCGCGCCGAAGCAGGCCCACGGGCCGTCCACGACGCAGCGTCCGATCGCCAGCGGGGGCTGCCCCTCGGCGCCGGGGACGGCGGCGAACCAGACCGAGGGGCCGCCGTGCAGGACCTGCCGGGCGGCCTGCTCCACGGCCGGGTCGGTGCCCACCCGGCGGTACAGCGACATCCAGTCGGCGTCCGCCGTCCGGGAGAGCCGGACCCGCTCGTGCCCGGCGCCGGCCCGGGCGGCCGCGGCCAGCGGCGCGGTCAGCACCAGGGTGGGTGCGTAGCCGGCGCCCAGCCGGTCGAGTTCGGCGCGCAGGTCCGCGGGCGAGCCGGGGGTGATCACCTCGACGTAGGCGGGCAGTCCGCGCGCGGCGTACCAGGCCCGCAGGGCGGCCAGGGCCTGAGGCAGCGGCAGTCCCGGGTCGCCGAGCGCCTGGGCGGAGTTGGCCCGCCGGGTGAATCCGGCCGAGGCGCGCAACGTCCACTCGCCGAGCGGCTCCTGCTCGACGGCCGGCCAGCCCAGCGCGGCGATCCGCTGCAACTCGACCGGAGTGGCGGCGGGCAGCGGCGCCCGCCGGGCCGGGAACGGCGGCACGACCTTGCCCGCGACCAGCAGCTTCTCCGGGAAGGCGACCGGCCCGCCCGAGCGCGGCTCGACCACCAGGCCCTCGTCGTCCCACGATGTGAGAACGCCGATCACATCGCGGAACACCGGCCGGTCGTCCACGAACTCGGAGAGGCGCCGTACCGACACGCGAAGCCCCACGTCAGAGCGATCTATCCGGACTTCTGGACGGCTCTCCAGCGGGTCTCGGCTCATGATCCGGCCACCTCCTGTGCATTTGCGGTCCCCGACCCGCGATACTAGGGGCGGGCATCGACGACGCCGCGCTCACCGCGCACGCGAGCAGAACAGAACGGGCCGCCAGGCCCTTCCGAGGAGGAACGACAGCGTGACCTACGTCATCGCGCAGCCTTGTGTCGACGTGAAGGACAAGGCGTGCATCGAAGAGTGCCCGGTTGACTGCATCTACGAGGGCCAGCGTTCCCTCTACATCCACCCGGATGAGTGTGTCGACTGTGGCGCTTGCGAGCCGGTCTGCCCGGTCGAGGCGATCTTCTACGAGGACGACACTCCGGAGGAGTGGAAGGACTACTACAAGGCGAACGTCGAGTTCTTCGACGACCTGGGTTCGCCCGGTGGCGCCTCGAAGCTCGGCCTGATCGAGCGGGACCACCCGTTCATCGCGGCCCTGCCGCCGCAGAACGCCGACCACTGACGATCGGTGGCTACTGAGCTGTGAGCACGAACAGCACGCGCGCGCCGTTCCCGGGTCACCCGGGGGCGGCGCGCCGCGTTTCCGACCGGCTGCCCGTCTTCCCTTGGGACAAGCTGGAGCCCTGCAAGGCCACCGCCGTCGCCCACCCCGGTGGCCTCTGCGACTTCTCCGTCGGCACCCCCGTCGACCCGGTCCCCGAGGTGATCCAGAAGGCGCTGGCCGCCCACACCGACACCCCCGGCTACCCGACCGTCTGGGGCCCGCTGGAGCTGCGCGAGGCGATCGCCGGCTGGCTGCACCGCCGCTGCGGTGCCGAGATCGGCCCCCGGGCCGTCCTGCCGACCGTCGGTTCCAAGGAGCTGGTGGCCTCGCTGCCCACCCAGCTCGGCCTCGGCCCCGGCGACCAGGTCGCCTACCCCCGGCTGGCCTACCCGACCTACGAGGTGGGCGCACGGCTGTGCGGCGCCGAGCCGGTCGAGTACGACTCGGTGGACGAGCTGGACGGCTCCCGGGTGCGCCTGCTCTGGGTGAACTCGCCGTCCAACCCGACCGGCCGGGTGCTCGGCGCGGACGAGCTGCGCCGCGCCGTCGCATGGGCCCGGGAGCACCGGGTGCTGCTGGTCAGCGACGAGTGCTACTTCGAGCTGGGCTGGGAGGCCGAGCCGGTCTCCGTGCTGCACCCGGACGTCTGCGGGGGCGACCACGAGGGCCTGCTGGCCGTCCACTCGCTCTCCAAGCGCTCCAACCTGGCCGGCTACCGCGCCTCCTTCGTGGCGGGCGACCCGGTCGTGGTGGCGGAGCTGCTGGGGCTGCGCAAGCACGGCGGCATGATCGTGCCGGCGCCGGTCCAGGCGGCGACGATCGCGGCGCTGACCGACGACGCCCACGTGGCCGAGCAGCGGGAGCGGTACGCGGCCCGGCGCTCGGCACTGCGGGCGGCGCTGGAGGCGTACGGCTTCCGGATCGAGCACTCCGAGGCGAGCCTGTACCTGTGGGCGACCCAGGACCGCCCGTGCTGGGAGACCGTGGCCGAACTGGCCTCGCTGGGCATCCTGGTGGCGCCCGGTGACTTCTACGGGCCGTCCGGCGACCGCTTCGTGCGGGTCGCGTTCACCGCGACCGACGAGCGGGTCGCCGCGGCCGTGGAGCGGTTGACCGCGGCGCGCTGACGACGCGTCGAAGGGGCCGGTGCCCGAGGGGCCGGCCCCTTCGACGTACCCGGAGGGTTACAGCGGCAGGCCGCCGCCGAGGTTGCCGCCGTTGACGCCGTTCAGCAGGCCGCCGACCGGGCCGAGGGCGCCGGTCAGGCCGGCCAGCGGGTTGTTCGGGCCGAGGTCGGCGCCGCCGAGCCGGTTGGCCGAGCCGTGCTCCGCGAGGCCCAGCACGTCGGTGGCGGGCAGGCCGCCGGGCAGCGTGTGCTCGACCGGGCCGAGCGGCAGGGCGCGCTGCACCGCGCTGGTCGGCAGCGCGTCGGTGACGGCGTTGGTGCCGGGGACGGCGCTGGAGAGCCGGTCGCCGCCGGGCAGGGCCTGGGTGAGGGCGCCGGTCTGGGGGAGCCCGGCGACCGGGCCGGTGCCGGCGGTGGCGCTGCGGGTGCCCATGCCCCTCCCGGTGACGGCCTCGCCGAGCTTGCCGGCCAGGGTCGAGGCGACCTTCGGGGTGACGGCGGAGAGCTGGCCGGTGGTGGCGGCGGTCTGGTCGACCGGCGCGGTCAGCGAGCTGGCCTTCTCGTTCGCCTCGGGGAGCTGGTGGGCGACGATGTTGCCCGCGGCGTCGGCGGAGGCCGGCACGCCCGCGGCGACGGTCGCCGCGCCGGTGGTGCCGGCCGCCTGGCCGAGCTGGTGGGTGGTGTGCTGCAGGGTGGAACCGGTGTCGGTGTTGGTCAGCTGGCCCAGCGGCGCCGCGAGGTCGCTCTTGGGAAGCAGGGCGTCCCCGCCCAGGGCGGACGCGGAGCCGGCCGCGACCAGCGGGGTCGCTCCGGCCGCCACGACGAGCGCGGCCTGGGCGATCCGGCGCGTGAGGGGGTGAGACATGGGGCTCCTCGAAGGGGTCTGGGTCCGTCCCGTCCGCCGGGTGGACGATCCGAGCGCGGACGGGACCTGGCGGACGATGTTGTTACCGCTTGAGGAGCCGGAAGGTTTCGGCCTGGGCGGGAAAGCGTCCGACCGATCATCGGATCGTACGACCGCAGCGAGGGTGCTCACCGGGCCCCGCCGGGCACCGTCGAACCGGCCCGGCACAAGGGGAGTGACGGTTCGCCACCCGGGTTCGCCGGAACGGGCGGTCGGTCCACCGGGGTTGACCGGAATCACCCGTCCGGCGGCAACCCGAACGACTGTGCGTCAGCCCTTCCCGGACGGCGCCAGGGTGACCTGGACGAGCTTGGTCGACGTGCCCGAGGTCTGGGTCTGCCAGCCGTCCTCGGACTCGGACTTGCGCCAGATCTTCCCGTCGTAGGCGACCGTCGCGATGCCCAGCTGCTGCGCCTGGGCGACCGCCCAGTGGGCCACCTCCCAGCCGCTGGTCCGCTCGGCGCTCGCCCCGGCATCGGACCCGGAGTCCGCCGAGGAGGTCAGCGCGGCGGTGGCCGGGTCCGGGGTCAGCGCGACGGCGTTCTCGGCGCCCTTGATCGTCGAGGTGTAGCCGGTGGCGGGGGTGACGGTCCGGCCGAACTCCCGGCGCACCCGGTCCGACAGCACCTGGGTGCGGTCCGGCAGCGCGACCGGGGTCGCCGAGGCGCCCGCCGTCGGCGACGGCGAGTCCGCCGGGTCCGGCTTGGCGTAGTCGTGCACCACGCAGCTGAACGAGGCGGGCTCACGGCCGGCCAGCGCCGAGGTGAGCAGCGTCGCCTTGGTCTCGTGCTTGGCGTACGCCTGCGGGTAGCCGCTCTTCTGCACGGCCTGGGCCGCGTCGGTCAGCGGCATCCGGGTGTAGCCCGGGACCTTGAGCAGGCCGTCCAGGAACTTGTTGGTCGCGTACACCGGGTCCGCGATCTGCTCCGGAGTGCCCCAGCCCATCGAGGGCCGCTGCTGGAACAGGCCGATCGAGTCCCGGTCGCCGCCCGCGAGGTTGCGCAGCTTGGACTCCTGCATCGCGGTCGCCAGCGAGATCGCGGTCGCCCGGTCCGGCAGCCCGCGCGAGCGCGCCACCGCGGCGATCGTGGCCGCGTTGGCTGCCTGCGGCAGCTCCAGCGTGCCGCTGCCCGCCGCGGTCTTCACCGTGCACTCCTCCGAGGCGCCCTGCCGGAACCCGAACCACCAGATCCCGACCACGGCCAGACCCGCGACCATCGCCAGGCCGAGCAGTCCGACCAGTACGAGCAGCAGCGCGCGCACCGGACCGCGGCGGCGGGGCGCCGCTTCGTCGCCCTGCTCCTCGCCCAGCTCCTCGCCGCGCCTTCTCCTGGCCACCCTCGCCCCTCTCGCGCCCGCCGTCTTGATCCGACACCGTACCCACTCGGACGGGTGTACGGCGCACTCCGGTTGCCGAACCGGGGGCGTTCCCCGTCACAGCGCGACCACACAGGGCACACGGCCGCACGGCTAGGCTGACGCCATGAGCAGCCCGAACCCGACGCCCCTGGACCTGACCCTCGACGGTGGCGCGCTGACCGCCCGCCTCGTCGACTTCCCCTCGGTGAGCGGCGACGAGCAGGCGCTCGCCGACGCCGTCGAGGCCGCCCTGCGCGGCTACCCGCACCTGACCGTGGACCGCTACGGCAACAACGTGGTGGCCCGGACGAACCTGGGCCGCGCCGAGCGCGTCGTACTGGCCGGGCACCTGGACACCGTACCGATCGCCGACAACCTGCCGTCGTACGTCGAGGGTGACCTGCTCTACGGCTGCGGCACCTCGGACATGAAGTCCGGCGTGGCCGTCGCGCTGCGGCTCGCCGCCACCCTGACCGAGCCCAACCGCGACCTGACCTACGTCTTCTACGACTGCGAGGAGGTCGAGGCCCACCGCAACGGCCTCGGCCACCTCGCCAAGGACCGCCCGGAGTGGCTGGCCGCCGACTTCGCGGTGCTGATGGAGCCCAGCGATGCCATGGTCGAGGGCGGCTGCCAGGGCACCCTGCGGGCGCAGATCCGACTCACCGGCGTGCGCGCCCACGCGGCCCGCAGCTGGCTCGGCGACAACGCCATCCACCGCGCCGCCGAGGTGCTCACCCGGCTCGCGGCGTACGAGCCCCGCCGGGTGGAGATCGACGGCCTGGAGTACCGCGAGGGCCTCAACGCGGTGCGGATCGACGGCGGCGTGGCCGGCAACGTGATCCCGGACGAGTGCGTGATCACCGTCAACTTCCGCTACGCGCCCGACCGCAGCGAGGCCGACGCGGAGAAGCACGTCCGCGAGGTCTTCGACGGCTTCGAGCTGACCGTCACCGACTTCGCCCCCGGCGCCCTCCCCGGCCTCTCCCAGCCCGCCGCCAAGGCCTTCCTGGCGGCCACCGGCGGCCGGGCCCGCGCCAAGTTCGGCTGGACCGACGTCGCCCGGTTCAGCGCCCTCGGCATCCCGGCGGTCAACTACGGCCCCGGTGACCCGAACTTCGCCCACAAGCGGGACGAGCACTGCTCGCTGACCGCCATCGCCGAGACCGAGGACCGGCTGCGCGCCTGGCTGACCAGCTGAATCGAAGGCGTTCGGGGCCGGTCGAACCGACGGTCGAACTCCACCTTCCGGTTGCCCAACCGACCTTCCCCCGTTGCCTGAAAACGGGGGAGGGCGGGCGTAGGGTTTCGTCATGACAGGCACAGGAGACGACAAGCACTACGGACACGGCCCCGAGCAGGTCGGCGTGCCGCGGAAGAAGAAGGCCTGGCCCGAGAAGCAGAA
This sequence comes from Kitasatospora sp. NPDC101157, assembly GCF_044768255.1. NCBI lineage: Bacteria > Bacillati > Actinomycetota > Actinomycetes > Kitasatosporales > Streptomycetaceae > Kitasatospora > Kitasatospora sp. NPDC101157. Next base: position 425,986 of record NZ_JBIWPL010000001.1, read on the forward strand.
GGGCCCGGTGCTGGTGCGCCGGGACCAGGTCGGAACCAGCACCACGGACCAGCGCCTGCTGGACACCACGGGCCCCACCGACTGGCTGCACACCGATCCCTGGCGGGTGCTGCGGATCACCTCCGAGTTCGTCGAGGGCTTCGGCGCCCTCGCCGAACTCCCGCCCGCGATCAGCGTCTTCGGCTCGGCCCGGACCCCGGCCGGCTCCCCCGAGTACGAGGCCGGGACCGCCATCGGCCGGGCCCTCGCCGAGGCCGGCTACGCGGTGATCACCGGCGGCGGCCCGGGCGCGATGGAGGCCGCCAACCGGGGTGCCTCGGAGGCCGGCGGCCTCAGTGTCGGACTCGGCATTGAGCTGCCCTTCGAACAGGGCCTCAACGAGTTCGTCGACCTCGGGCTGAACTTCCGTTACTTCTTCGTCCGCAAGACGATGTTCGTCAAGTACGCGCAGGGCTTCGTCGTCCTGCCCGGCGGACTCGGCACGCTGGACGAGCTGTTCGAGGCGCTCACCCTGGTGCAGACGAAGAAGGTCACCCGCTTCCCGGTGATCCTCTACGGCAGCGCCTACTGGGGCGGCCTCTACGAGTGGCTGAAGAACACCCTCGTCGCGCAGGGCAAAGCGGCCGCGAAGGACCTGGAACTGTTCCACATCACCGACGAGGTCGACGAGGTCCTGAAGATCCTCGCCGAAGCCCGCCGGCCCGTGAACGGGATCTAGCGCGGGCGCCCCGGCGGCGGGCCGAGCGCCGTCGGGAGGCGCGCTACGCCAGTCCCCGGCGGGCGACCGCCGGCGGGCGGGTGCCCCGGATCGAGGCGACCATGTCCAGCACCTGGCGGGTCTCCTCGACCTGGTGCACCCGGTAGACCCGGGCGCCCAGCCAGGCCGAGACCGCGGTGGTGGCCAGGGTGCCGAGCAGCCGCTCGTCCACCGGACGGTCCAGGGTCTCGCCGACGAAGTCCTTGTTGGAGAGCGAGACCAGCACCGGGAAGCCGGTCGCGGTCATCTCCGGCAGCCGCCGGGTGGCCTCCAACGAGTGCCGGGTGTTCTTGCCGAAGTCGTGCCCCGGGTCGATGATCACCGCGTCCCGGCGGACGCCCAGCTCCACGGCCCGCTCGGCGAGCCCCACGGTGACCCGCAGGATGTCCGCCATCACGTCCTCGTACCCGGCCCGGTGCGGCCGGGTGCGCGGCTCGGCGCCGCCCGCGTGGGTGCAGACCAGCCCGACGTCGTGGCGGGCGGCCACCTCGGCGAGCTTCGGGTCCACCCCGCCCCAGGCGTCGTTCAGCAGGTCCGCGCCCACCTCGCAGACCGCCTCGCCGACCTCGTGCCGCCAGGTGTCCACGCTGATCACCGCCCCGGGGTGGCGCTTGCGCAGCTCGGCCACGAAGGGCACGGTGCGCCGCAGCTCCTCCTCGACCGTGACCTCGTCGCCCGGGCCGGCCTTCACCCCGCCGATGTCCAGGATCGCCGCGCCCTCGGCCATCGCGCGGTCGGCGGCGGCGAACGCGGCCTCGTCGGCGAAGGTCGCGCCCCTGTCGAAGAACGAGTCCGGAGTCCGGTTCACGATCGCCATGATCACCAGCTCGTCGTCACCGAATTCCCGCGGTCCCAGGCGCAGTGCCACCGATGTCTCCTCCACAGCTCCTACGGGTGCGATGATGGCCCCCGGCCTCACCAGGGACCATGCTGTCATGATCGGCCCGGTTCCCTGGCACCTCGGAGGAGGCCGACCGGGAGTTCGGGAGGACAGCTCGTGTTCTGGGTGATCGTGGTCGCCATGGCCGTGGTGGTCGGCGGCGCCGCGCTGGTGGCGCTCGGCGGGGGCGGCTCGATGCCGGAGGCGGTGCCGGACCGCATCGCCGCGCGGCTGCCGCAGGACCGCCCGCTGAACAAGGCGGACGTCGACGACCTGCGCCTGCCGATGGCCGTGCGCGGCTACCGGATGGACGAGGTGGACGACGTCCTGGACCGCCTCGGCGCCGAACTCGCCTACCGCGACTCGCGGATCGCCGAGCTGGAGGCCGCCGCCCACCTGCGCGGCGCGGTCGAGGCCACCACCGCCCCCGACCCGGCCGCCGAACCGCTGCCCGGCCTGGAGTCCTTCGCCGAGGTGGTCAAGCCGACCGTGGTGCTCGGCAAGGAGCAGGCCCCCGAGGACGCGAAGCCGGTGGAGGACCGGTGACCGGGACCGTGGGAGGCGCCGTGCTCGGCGCGGACGGCCTGCGCCGCTGCGGCTGGGGCGACTCCACCGACGACTACCGGGTCTACCACGACACCGAGTGGGGCCGCCCGGTGCACGGCGACGACGCCCTGTTCGAGCGGGTCTGCCTGGAGGCCTTCCAGTCCGGCCTGTCCTGGCTGACCATCCTGCGCCGCCGGGAGGGCTTCCGGGCCGCGTTCGCCGGCTTCGAGATCGGCAAGGTCGCCGAGTTCGGCGAGGCCGACAAGGAGCGGCTGCTCGCCGACACCGGCATCATCCGCAACCGGGCCAAGATCGAGGCGGCGATCGCCAACGCCAGGGCCGCCCGCGACCTGGACGGCGGACTGGACGCGCTGATCTGGCGGTTCGCCGCCGACCCGGGCCGTCCGGCACCCCGCACGCTGGGCGAGGTGCCGGCCGTCACCCCCGAGTCGACGGCGCTCGCGAAGGCGCTGAAGAAGGAGGGCTTCCGTTTCGTCGGCCCGACCACCGCGTACGCCCTGATGCAGGCCTGCGGCCTGGTCGACGACCACCTGGCGGACTGCCACGTCCGCACCGGCGGCGGGAAGCGCTAGGAGCCGCCGGGCGCCGGGCGGCGTCAGCGCCCGACGTACTTCGGCTTCTCCTTGGCGATGAAGGCGCGCACCGCGATCCGGTGGTCCTCGCTCTCCCCGGCCAGGGTCTGCAACTCGTCCTCCTTGTCGAGAAGTTCGTCCAGCGAGTGCGAAGCGCCGTACGCCAGCGACTCCTTGACCGCGCCGTAGGCCACCGTCGGGCCCTCGGCCAGCTCGCGGGCGAAGACCCGTGCGGTGGCGGCGAGTTCGTCGGCCGGCACGACCTTGGTGGCCAGGCCCAGCTCCATCGCCTCGGCGGCCTTGACCGTCCGGGGCAGCATCAGCAGCTCGGTGGCCTTGGCGTGCCCGACCAGCCGGGGCAGCGTCCAGGACGCGCCGGAGTCGGCGGTCAGGCCGATCCCGGTGAAGGCGGTGTTGAAGCCGGCCCGGTCGGAGAGGATCCGGAAGTCGCAGGCGAAGGCGAGCGAGGCGCCCGCCCCGGCCGCCACCCCGCCGACGGCGGCGACGGTCGGCTTGCGCATCCCGGCCAGCGCGCGGGTCAGCGGGTTGTAGTGCTCGGCGACCGTGCGCAGCGCGCCCTCGCCGGTCTCCTCGAAGCGCTTCAGCAGGGCCAGGTGCTCGTTGAGGTCCTGCCCGACGCAGAAGGCCCGCTCGCCCGCCCCGGTCAGCAGCACCGCGCGCACCGCCGGGTCCCCAGCCGCCTCGATCACGGTGTCGCGCAGCGCCACCTTGGTGGCGACGTCGAGGGCGTTCATCGCCTCCGGTCGGTTGATGGTGATGACGGCCAGGCCGCCGTCCAGCTCGTACAGCACGGAATCCGACATGGGCGAGGGCTCCCTCGGTGATCGTCGCGTGGGTGGTGGTGCCAGGATGCCGGAGTGCGGGGCGGCGTGGGGAGTGTGAGGTATCGCACCTTCCGGCCGTACCGGGACCGCCGCCACGCCGGGACTTATGACGCCAATTGCGGTGGTTGCAGCCGGTCCGGCCGTGGTTGCACCGAGAGTGATGTTGGTCATCAGGCCGTGCCATGCGGGATAATGGCTTCCGATCAATGCGTTCGATACCGGCGGTGGACGGACTGCCGGTGCGTAGCTGAGCGGTTGCAGGAAGGGGAACGAGCATGGCGGCCATGAAGCCGCGGACGGGTGACGGCCCGCTCGAAGTCACCAAAGAGGGGCGGGGCATCATCATGCGCGTTCCGCTCGAAGGCGGCGGACGCCTCGTGGTGGAGCTCACGCCTGACGAGGCCAAAGCCCTGGGCGATGCCCTGATGGAGGTCACCGGCTGACCGCAGCGGGTGCTCGTCTCCTGGAGACGTACCGCCGGGCCCGGGTGCGACGTCATGTCGGCCCGGGCCCGCGCGTTCTCCGCGGACGGTGCGGCTGGGACCTGTCCTAGCGCTTGACGGCGCAGAGCAGCCCGTCCGAGACCGGCAGCAGCGCGGGCAGCAGCGTCTCGCTCTCCCGCACGTCCCGGACCAGGTCCCGCACGGCTCCGGTCTGCGGGTCCTGCAGCTCCGGCTCGGCGAGGCGGCCCTCCTGGAAGACCCCCTCGAAGCAGACCATCCCGCCGGGCCGCAGCAGCCGCAGCGACTCCAGCAGGTACTCGCGGGACTCGGCCGGGTCCCCGTCGCAGAACACCAGGTCGTACTGGCCGTCGGCGAGCCGGGGGAGCACCTCCAGGGCCCGGCCCGGTATGAACCGCGAGCGGTTGGCCGCGAACCCGGCCGCCTGGTACGCCTCGCGGGCCAGCTGCTGGCGCACCGGCTCCGAGTCCACCGTGGTGAGCACGCCGTCGGGCCGCATCCCGCGCAGCAGGTAGACCCCGGACACGCCGGTGCCGGTGCCGATCTCGGCCACCGCCTTGGCGTCCAGCGCCGCGGCCAGCAGCCGCAGGCACGCCCCGCCGCTCGGCCCGATGGCCCGTATGCCGGTGCGCGCGGACTGCGCCCGGGCGTAGGTCAGCACCGCGTCCTCGCCCACGTAGGTGTCGGCGAGGGCCGCGCGCGCGGGCCCGAACTCGCTGATGGCTGCCTCTTTCGGAGCCCCGGGCGGCGGCCCGGCGCGGAGGGATGTCGATATTTCCTGCCACAGATTACTGGCCGGGCGGGAACCGCGTACGGCGGCGGGCCGTTGTCACTGAGGACCGGGTGCACAAGGCCTCCCGGGCACTTTTATCCGGGCTTGACGGGTGAGGTGGATATGGTGGTGGCCCTGCTGGGCAGAAGAGCCGACCGAGGAGGTGTGGCCGAGGGCGACGTCCCTGTGCGGCGGCACTTCCGCGGCACCTCGTCGGCCCGTACGCCGAAGCCCGTGATGAACCAGCCTGCGCACTCCGACCTGGACCAGCCCGCCGCCGAGACGCCGGCCGCCGGTACCACCGAGGCCCCTGTCCTCGCGACCTTCGCCGAGGGTCCCGACGCGCAGACCTGGACTCCGCCCACGTGGGAGGAGATCGTCGAGGCCCACAGCGCCCGCGTCTACCGCCTCGCCTACCGCCTGACGGGCAATCAGCACGACGCCGAGGACCTCACCCAGGAGGTCTTCGTCCGGGTGTTCCGTTCGCTGTCCACCTACACCCCCGGCACGTTCGAGGGCTGGCTGCACCGGATCACCACGAACCTGTTCCTGGACATGGTCCGCCGCCGCCAGCGCATCCGCTTCGACGCGCTCGGCGAGGACGCGGCCGAGCGGCTCGCCTCCCGCGAGCCCAGCCCGGCCCAGCACTTCAGCGACACCCACTTCGACGCCGACGTGCAGCAGGCCCTGGACACCCTCGCCCCGGAGTTCCGCGCCGCCGTGGTGCTCTGCGACATCGAGGGCCTGTCCTACGAGGAGATCGCCGCCACGCTGGGCGTCAAGCTCGGCACCGTCCGCAGCCGCATCCACCGCGGCCGCTCCCACCTGCGCGCCGCGCTCAAGCACCGGGCCCCCGGCTCGGCGCCGGGCCGCGAGCGCCGCGGCGGCTCGGAGGAGCCGGTGCCGGTGGGCGCCGTCGCCGAGGTCGCGGCCGCACCGGGCGGGCGCGGACGGAGGCGATCGTGAGCGGAACCAGCCGGTCCGGTCCGGACCGTTCGGATGCGTCCGAACGGTCCTCGATCCGGCGGGGCTGGGCCCTGCCGGGCCGCCGTGGCGCCGGGGACCCGGCGGACGGTGAACCCGGTGACCCCGTGCTGCCCGCCGTCCCGCTGCCCGCCGACACGGCACTGCGCCCGGTGCCCGTCCGGCCCGCCGAACCCCCGGCCGAGGAGCACCACCTCGGCGACCGGCTGTCCTCCTTCCTGGACGGCGAGCTCGGCCACGACTCCCGCGAGCGGGTGCTGGCCCACCTGGCGACCTGCCCGCAGTGCAAGGCAGAGGCCGACGAGGGCCGGTCCGTCAAGCACCTGCTGACCCGCACCGACACCCCGGGCCCCTCCTCCGCGCTGATGGCCCGGCTGATGGCCGTCGGCAACCTGCCCGAGGACGCCCCGGCGGACGCCGGCTGGCCGCCCCGGCGCGGCCGCGACGACGACGACCTGCCCGGCGGAGGGATCCCCTCCGCCGGCACCTTCGGCGGCAGCCGGCTCACCGGCGGCTCCTTCGGCCGCGGGGCCGGCGCCTCCTTCGGCGCGGGAGCGCTCGGCGCCGACTCCCCGGTGCCCGGGGTGGACCCGCGCGCCTTCGGCCGCGGCTCGGTGCTGCGGCCGCTGATGGGGCGGCGGACCGCCGCCCGCCCCGAGGCCACGCCGCGGCCGCAGGCCGCCGTAGCCGCCGTCCGCCCCTCGGCGCCCCGCGGGCGCCGGCTGGTGTTCGCCGCGGCGGGCGCCTTCTCGGTCGCCGCGGTGACCCTCGGCGGCGTCGGCGGGCTCACCCAGGGCGAGGAGCAGCACGGCACCACGGTCAGTCCGGTCGGCGGCAGCGGCACCAGCGGCCGCGCCGGACTGGTCCCGATGACCGCCCAGATCCCGGTGGACTTCCCGGCCCGCCCGGTGGCCGCCACCCGTGAGGCGAACCCGTCCTCCTCGCCGGAGCGCTTCCCGGGCGAGGTCGCCGCCCTGCGCCAGCAGATCCGCTAGAACAGCTTTCGCCCCGGGCCATCGGCCGGTCTTTACCACGGTTTCATCCCGCCGTGGAACAGGGACCCGCCGGTGGCCATTACCCTGTAGGAACCGTCGTCCGACGAGCTAGGGAGCAGAGGTTGTTCAGCGATGTAGGTGGGCTGGAGATCCTGACCCTGATCGTGATGGCGATCATCATCTTCGGCCCCGACAAGCTGCCGAAGCTGATCCAGGACACCATGGGCTTCATCCGGAAGGTCCGTTCCTTCGCCGACAACGCGAAGGAGGACATCCGCAGCGAGCTGGGCCCGGAGTTCAAGGACTTCGAGTTCGAGGACCTCAACCCCAAGACCTTCGTCCGCAAGCAGCTGATGGGCGACGAGCAGGACCCGCTGGGCCTGAAGGGCATGAAGGAGTCGCTCGACATCCGCTCCGTCCTGGACGACAAGCCCGCGGCGCCGGTGAACGGCCGTGCGGGCAGCGTGGGTTTCGACAAGGCGGCCCCGGCGCCCGCCTCCACCGGCGCCCCCCTCCAGCCCGGCGAGCGGCCCCCGTTCGACCCCGACGCGACCTGAGCGCACCGGGTGCGCCACCCGGCGCCACCGCCCCGCCCGGCCGCCCGGCTGAGCGGGGCGGCGGCGTGTGCGCCGCTATTGTGCTGATTGTTCCCGCTGAGCCGTCCGTCACATCCGCGTCCGCGCGGACCAGGAACGGCCCCCGGGAACGCCGAGGTGCGCCACCATGGGAGCGCGCCACGGCAGGCACACGTGCGTTTGAGGAGGCCCGGGGATGGACGCGACGAGTCAGGCGGGAGGGGCGACGGCCACGGCCGGCGGCCCGGTGGTCGGCGGGCAGGCCGGCCCGGCGGACCCGCTGCTGCCCTACCTGTCCGCCGATTTCCCCTGGTACGGACTGGACGAGGCCTGGACCGGCCGCCGCTTCCTGATGCAGGCCGGCGTCGGCGGCCCCCGCGCCGGGGCGGCCGGCGTCGACTACGGCACCCTCGGCCACGGCGACGAGCCGGCCAAGCAGTTCGAGCCGCGCGACGTGCGGAAGTTCGCCGTCGTGGTCACCGTGGCCCGCCGGGACAGCCGCCGCAGCGCCGACAACACCGGCACGCTGGAGGCGACCTCCGCCTCCTCCGCCGCCTGGCTGGCCGGCTCCGGCCTGCTCGCCGCGACCTGGCCCGGCCAGCTGGACCGCACGCTGCGCCAGGACTGGCTGGACCAGCAGAGCACCCTCGCGTGGGACCTCGCGGACGACCTGGCCGGCCCCGGCTGGTCCACCCTGAGCCTGCCGGTCAACGGCCTGCCGCAGCCCTTCCGCTACCGCGAGTCCGAGTACGGCTGGGTGCTCGCGGGCGAGGCCCCCGGCGTGCTGCTCGGGGCCTTCGGCCGGGGCGTGAGCGCCTACGGCATCGGTTTCTCCACCGTCCCGGACCTGGGCAGTTACACCCGGCCGTAGGGCGTCCCCGACGCGCCCCGACGCCCACGGACGCGGGGGGGGGGGGGGGGGGGCCCCCCCCCCCCCCCCCCGCCCCCCCGGCCCCCGCCCCGGGGGGGGGGAGGCGCCCCCCACAACCCCCCCCCCCCCCCCCC
>NZ_JBIWPL010000001.1:434408-511877 GCF_044768255.1 Kitasatospora sp. NPDC101157
GGCCGGCCCGGGGCCAGTGCCCCCGGGCCGTGGGGCGCCCCCGCCCCGCCCCCCCCCCCCCGGCCGCGCCGCGGGGCGGGGTGGCCCCCCCCCGCCCCCCCGCCGCGTCCGGTCAGAACTTGTTCTTGGGCGTCAGCCCGAGCGACATCCCCGACAGCCCGCGCCGGCGGCCGCCGAGCTTGCCGGCCACGGCGCGCAGGGCGGCGCCGGCCGGGGAGTCCGGGGCGGCGAGCACGACCGGACGGCCGTCGTCGCCGCCCTCGCGCAGCCGGACGTCGATCGGGATCGAGCCGAGCACCGGCACGGTCGCGCCGACGGTGCGGGTCAGCGCGTCCGCGACGGTCTGGCCGCCGCCGGTGCCGAACACGTCGATCATCTCGTCGCAGTGCGGGCACGGCATGCCGGACATGTTCTCGATCACGCCGACGATCTTCTGGTGGGTCTGCACCGCGATGGTGCCGGCCCGCTCGGCCACCTCGGCGGCGGCCATCTGCGGGGTGGTGACGATCAGGATCTCCGCGTTGGGGACCAGCTGCGCCACCGAGATCGCGATGTCGCCGGTGCCGGGCGGCAGGTCCAGCAGCAGCACGTCCAGGTCGCCCCACCACACGTCGGCGAGGAACTGCTGGAGCGCGCGGTGCAGCATCGGGCCGCGCCAGACCACCGGGGCGTTGCCCGGGGTGAACATGCCGATCGAGATGACCTTCACGCCGTTCGCCTGCGGCGGCATGATCATGTCCTGGACCTGGGTGGGCCGGCCCTCGACGCCCAGCATGCGGGGCACGCTGTGGCCGTAGATGTCGGCGTCCACGACGGCGACCTTCAGCCCGTCCGCGGCCATCGCGGCCGCCAGGTTGACCGTCACCGAGGACTTGCCGACACCGCCCTTGCCGGAGGCGACGGCGTAGACCCGGGTCAGCGTGCCCGGCTTGGCGAACGGGATCTCCCGCTCGGGGGTGCCGCCGCGCAGCAGCTGGGAGAGCTCCTTGCGCTGCTCGTCGCTCATCACGTCGAGTTCGACCTCGACGCCGGTCACGCCGGCGACCTTGCCGACCGCCTCGCGGACCCGGGTGACGATGGTGTCGCGCATCGGACAGCCGGAGACGGTCAGGTAGACCGCGACGCGCACCGCGCCGTCCTCGGCGATCTCGACCGATTTCACCATGCCGATCTCGGTGATCGGGCGGTTGATCTCCGGGTCGTTGACGGTCGCCAGCGCCTGGCGTACGGAGTCCTCCGTGACGCCGGCCGCGACCTCTGTCTCGTTGGCCATGCCTTGATGGTACGGCGCCGGGCGAACTGCTTAACCGGTCGGTAGCGTGCCGCCGGTCACAAGGACTCGGAGGCGTCCCGTCGTTCGTCGATCTCCTTGAGCAGCGACTGGAGCTCGGAGCGGATGAAGTCGCGGGTCGCCACCTCGCCGAGCCCGTGCCGCAGGGCGGCGACCTCGCGGGCCAGGTACTCGGTGTCGGCGATGTTGCGGTCGCTGCGGGCCCGGTCCTGCTCCATGTTGACGCGGTCCCGGTTGTCCTGCCGGTTCTGCGCCAGCAGGATCAGCGGCGCCGCGTACGAGGCCTGCAGCGACAGCGCCAGGGTGAGGAAGATGAACGGGTACTCGTCGAAGCGCACACCGGCCGGCAGCAGGGTGTTCCACCCTATCCAGACGACGACGAACACCGTCATCCAGACGATGAACCGCCCGGTGCCGAGGAAGCGGGCGATCCGCTCCGACAGCACGCCGAAGGCCTCGGGGTCGTAGGACGGCAGGGTGAGCAGGCCGGGGCGGGCCGTGCGCGGCTGGTCGAGCCGGACGCGGTTGGAGCCGGTGATGGGGGAGGTCTCCAGGCGGTCCCGGCCGCCGCCGCGCTCGCGGGCGCGCAGTTCGCGCAGCTGGCGCAGCTCCCGCAGCTCGCCCTGCAGGCGCCGGCGCGCGGAGTCGCTCGGCCGTGCGTTGCGGTCACCGTCCACCGTGCAGCTCCTCTCCGTCGTCGTCCCCGGCGTGCAGCGCGGCGTCGCGCCAGTCTTCGGGCAGCAGGTGGTCGAGCACGTCGTCGACGGTCACCGCGCCGAGCAGGTGGTCGGCCTCGTCCACGACCGGCGCGGCCACCAGGTTGTACGTCGCCAGGTAGCTGGTGACCAGCGACAGCGGGGTGTCCGGCGGCAGCGCGTCCAGGTCGTCGTCCACCAGCTCGCCGACCAGGACGTACGGGGGCTCGCGCAGCAGCCGCTGGAAGTGCACCGCGCCCAGGTACTTGCCGGTCGGGGTCTCGTTCGGCGGCCGGCAGACGTACACCTGGGCGGCCAGCGCGGGCTTGTGGTCGCGGATCCGGATCCGGGCCAGCGCCTCGGCGACCGTCGCGTCCGGCTCCAGGACGATCGGCTCGGTGGTCATCAGACCGCCGGCGGTGTCCTCCTCGTAGGACAGCAGGCGGCGGACCGGCGCGGCCTCCTCGGGCTCCATCAGCCCGAGCAGCCGCTCGGCCTCGTCGCCCGGCAGCTCGGAGAGCAGGTCGGCGGCGTCGTCCGGGTCCATCGCCTCCAGGACGTCCGCCGCGCGCTCCTCCTGGAGCTTGCCGATGATCTCGACCTGGTCGTCCTCGGGCAGCTCCTCCAGGACGTCCGCGAGCCGCTCGTCGGGCAGCGCGGCGGCCACCTCGGCCCGGCGCTTGGCGGACAGGTGGTGCATCACGCTGGCGAGGTCGGCCGGGCGCAGCTGTTCGAAGGTGGCGAGCAGGTTGGCCGCGCCCTGGTCCTGCTCGGGCAGTGCGAAGCCGGTGACGTCCTGCCAGTCCAGGGTGAGCCGCTCGCCCTTGCCCTTGCGCAGCCGGGAGGCCCGCCCGACCTGGACGAAGACCTTGCTGACCTCCCACTCGCGCAGCCGGGTCTGCACCATGCCGACGTCCAGCACGGTGACGTCCTCGCCGGTCTTGGACCAGGTGACGGTGCGGTCCAGCAGCTCGGCCAGCACCAGGGTCTCGGACGGGCGCTGCTCGAAGCGGCGCAGGTTGATCAGGCCAGTGGTGAGCACCTGGCCGGACTCCAGGCTGGTCACCCTGGTCATCGGCAGGAAGATCCGGCGCCGGCCGACGACCTCGACCACCAGACCGAGCACTCGCGGCGGGCGCCCGCCCAGCCGCAGCGAGACGACCACGTCCCGGACCCGCCCCACCTGGTCGCCGTTCGGGTCGAAGACCGCGACGGCGGAGAGATGGGAGATGAAGACCCGGGTGCCTGGCCCTGCCATGAACTCCCTCGACTCGCTCGACTCCGTCCGGCGTGCGCCGGGGCGCACGTTCGGCCAAGGCTACCCGCGCGGGGTACTCCCGGCCCGGTGGGGCACGTTAGCGGCGGCAGGCGTCCCGGGCGTGAACCTTTAGCGGCGCTTGAAGAGCAGTTTGGGCAGCCCGGCCGGGATCGGCCGTCGGGTGGTGGCCGGGGTGGGCATCGGCCGGGCGGCGTGCGAGCCGTCCGGCATCGCGCCCGGACGCTCGGTCAGCGCACCGGCCGGCTGCAGCCGCAGCACCCGGCACTCGCGCGCCCAGCGCTCGGCGATCGCGTCGGTGTCCGGCGCGTTCAGCCGCTTGCCCTTGAGTTCCTCGACGGCGCCCAGCCAGGCCTCGCCGTTCGGCGTCAGCTCGACGACCTCGGCGTTCCAGCCGGTCAGCCGGCCGCCCTTGTCCTTGCTGCGCACGGTGATCACGGCTCCGGCGCCGGCGGTCAGGCCGTGCAGCGGCTGCTCGGCGCCCCCGCCGACCACCACCACCGCGCCGTCGTGCCAGGCGTGCCACAGCGGGCGGGCCTCGGACTCGCCGTCCGCGCGCACCCACAGCAGTCCGGACTTCTTCGCGGCCTCCTCCAGGAGGGCCTGGTCGAGGAAGTCGTCGGCGGTCGTGGCGGCGGAGTTGCGGTCCATGGCGCACAGCGTACGGGCTCCCGGGCCACGCCCGCCGGGCGGAGGTCCGCGCAGGCCGTCGGACGCCCGGCGGAGGCCCGTCGGAGCACCCGTCGGACACCCGTCGGAAGTTCCTCGGGCGTCCGCGGAAGCCGCGGTGGACGTCTCAGCCTCCGGGCGACAGTTCCATTGGCCGGCCACGGGCCTTACCGTATGATCGCCCACCCCCGCGACCAGCGAAGGAGCGCCGTGCCCGCCGCCCGGCCCGCGACCGCCCCTGCCCCTGCCAGCGCCGCCGACCCGCGGCCCGCTCAGCCGCTCCCCACCCTCGACCTGCTGCTGCTCGCCGTCTCCATCGGCGGCATCTCCCTCTCCGGCCCGCTGATATCCGCCACCGCCGCACCCGCCCTGGCCATCGCCTTCTGGCGCAACGTCATGTCGGTCGGGGCGCTCGGCCCGTACGCGCTGCTGCGCCACCGGGCCGAACTGCGCGGGATCGGCCGGCGGGCGCTGCTGCTCGCGGTCGCCGCCGGGGCGCTGCTCGCGGTGCACTTCGCGCTCTGGATGCCCAGCCTGCGGATGACCTCGGTCGCCTCCGCCACCGCCCTGGTCACCACCACGCCGTTGTGGACGATCCTGCTGATGCGGCTGTTCGGCTTCCGCGCGCCGCGGATGGTCTGGCTCGGCACGGTCGTCGCCTTCGCCGGCGTGCTGGTGCTGACCGGCGTGGACCTCTCGATGTCCCCGCGCGCGCTGCTCGGCGACGCGCTCGCCCTCGCCGCGGGCCTGGCCGCGGCAGGGTACATGCTGCTGGGCGCCGAGGTCCGCAGGACCGTCAGCACCACCGCCTACACCCTGGTCTGCTACACCACCACCGCGGTCGGCCTGCTGGTGATCTGCCTGGCCACCGGGACGCGGCTGTCCGGCTGGTCGGCCGGGGCCTGGTGGCAGATCGTGCTGCTGATGGTGACCGCGCAGCTGCTCGGGCACTCGCTGAGCAACCGGGTGGTGCGCAACCTCGGCCCGTCGATCACCTCCACCGCGATCCTGCTGGAGACCCCGGGCGCGGCCCTGATCGCCGCCCTCTGGCTCGGCCAGTGGCCCCCGGCGGCCGCCTGTCCGGCGGTGGTGCTGATCCTGCTCGGCCTGGTCCTGGTCGCCCGCGGCGGACGCCGGTAGACGGCTGCCGGGGCCCCGGACCGCGGCCGGCTACAGCTACAGCCAGCCGTTGCGGCGAAAGCCCCGGTACATCCCGACGCAGATCAGCGCGATCGCGCCGAGGACCATCGGGTAGCCGTACTTGTGGTGCAGCTCGGGCATGTAGTCGAAGTTCATGCCGTACACGCCGGTGATCATGGTGGGCACCGCGAAGATCGCCGCCCAGGCGGTGATCTTGCGCATGTCCTCGTTCTGCGCCACCGACACCTGCGCCAGGTTCGCCTGCAGCAGCGAGTTCAGCAGCTCGTCGAAGCCGTGCACCTGCTCGGTGACCCGGGCCAGGTGGTCGGCGACGTCCCGGAAGTACTTCTGCATCTCCGGGTCCACCAGCCGCTGCAACGGCTCGGACAGCTGCTGCATCGGACGCAGCAGCGGCACCACCGCACGCTTGAACTCCAGTACCTCGCGCTTGAGTTGGTACACCCGGCCGACGTCCGCGCTGCGCGCTCCCTTGGCCGAGAAGACGCCGTACTCGATCTCGTCCACGTCGTTCTGCAGGCGCTCGGCGACCAGCAGGTAGTTGTCCACCACGTGGTCGGCGATCGCGTGCAGCACCGCGGCCGGCCCCTTGGCGAGCAGCCCGGCCTCGTCCGCGTCCGCCTCCAGCCGGTGCCGCAGCTCCTGCAGCGAGCCGTGGCCGCCGTGCCGCACGGTGATCACGAAGTCCCGCCCGGCGAAGACCATCAGCTCGCCGGTCTCCACCACCTCGCTGGTGGGCGTGAGTTGGTCGTGCTCGACGTAGCGGATGGTCTTGAAGACGGCGAACAGGACGTCGTCGTAGCGCTCCACCTTGGGCCGCTGGTGGGCGTGCACCGCGTCCTCCACCGCGAGCGGGTGCAGGCCGAAGCGCTGGGCGATGCCCTCGAACTCGGCCTCGGTCGGCTCGTGCAGCCCGATCCAGCTGAACGACCCCTCGCTGTCCGGGAGTTGGTGCGCCGCCTTGACCCGGCGGGCGGCCTCGCGCGGGCTGCAGGTCTCCCCGTTGCGCCGGCCCTGCTGGTACACCGCGCAGTCCACGACCGCCGAGCCGCTGCCCTCCGGCACGGCGTCGTACGCCCCGGTGGCGCCCCGGCGGCGGTTGGTGCGGACGGCGGCACGCAGGCTGTTGATCATCGACATGGCAGGCTCCCTGGGAAGGAGCCGTCGCACGGCGGCGCGGCGGGGCCGCGGGGCAGGGCCGTGGTGCGACGGCGCGGAACACCGGTGAAGGGGACGAGGGGTGCTCTCCCGGCCGGTCCGTCCGCCGCCGAGCCGCGCCCGGGCCACTACGGCTGGATCAGCCGCCGAGGCCTGTGAGGCGGGGAATGCGGGGAAGCCGGGGCCGGGCAGAGCTGCCGGTACTGCATGGTCGGCCGGTATCCACCGCAACCACCTCCTTCGCGCCGCCGCCCCGGGACGAACGATCCCGGTGGCCAATCACTCACCCTAACATCTGACCGAGCATCGGCACCCACGGGATTCCCGGTCGCCGCCCGTACGCCCCCGCGTGGGCGCGGGGGCCGCGCGGGTTACGCTCACCGGCATGGCGCACGACTTCCCGTCCTTCGGCGACCCCCACGGCGGCAGCTCCCCGGAACTCTCCCGGGAGGCGGTGCTGGCCGCCGTCGAGGCCCGGCTGATCACCACCTTCGGCGAGCCGAGCGGACGCGCCGCCGTCACCTTCCTCGGTACCGACCGGATCGAGGTGCTGCGCTTCGGCCCGGACGCCGAGGGCCTGGTCCGTTACGCGACGCTCGGGATGTCCGCCGCCCCGATGGCCGACCCGACCGCGCCGGTCGCCGACCAGCTGCGCGGACCGCGCGCCGAACTGGTGCTGACGGTGCGCGGCGGGCGCGACGGCGTGCTGCGCAGCCTCGCCACCTTCGCCGCGACCCCGCAGGTCGAGGGCCTGGTGGTGGCCCCGGGCGGCTCGTTGGACCTCGGCTCCCCGCTGTGGGACGGCGCCCCCTTCACCTCGGTGCTGGCCGCCGAGCCGGGCGGCCTGGTCGAGGACCTGGAACTGGCCGAGCCCGCGGAGCCGGTGCGTTTCCTGCCGCTGCTGCCGATGACGCCCAACGAGGCGGGCTGGAAGCGGGTGCACGGCGCGGCCGCGCTCCAGGAGCGCTGGCTGGAGCACGGCACCGACCTGCGCGACCCGCAGCGCCGGGGCGTCAAGCTCGACTGACCCCCGGCCCCGTCGGGGTGGGGTGTACGGCCCCGCTCGCGCGCCCTCGCGGCGCTCCGGTACGCCGGAGCGCCACCCCACACGCCGTCAGCGCGCGATCGGCTTCGCGCCGGTGGCCTGGGCCAGCAGCGCCTCGTACACCTCCGGGTCGGTGGTGTGCTCGCCGAGCCGGACGGTCTTGCGGCCGCCGTGGTAGTCGCTGGAGCCCGTGACCAGCAGACCGAGGTCGCCCGCCAGACCGCGCAGCCGCCGCCTGGTCTCCTCGTCGTGGTCGGTGTGGTCCACCTCCAGCGCGGCCAGCCCGGCCGCCGCGAGGTCGGCGATCACCTGGTCCGGGACCGTCCGGCCGCGCTTGACCGCGCCGGGGTGGGCGAACACCGGCACGCCGCCCGCGGCCCGGACCAGCCGGACGGCCGCCACCGGGTCGGTCTCGTGCTTGCGGACGTCCGCCCGGCCGCCGTTGGCCAGCCAGTCCGGCGTGAAGGCGTCCGACACGGTGGCCACCACGCCCGCCTCGACCAGCGCGCTGGCGATGTGCGGGCGCCCGACCGAGCCGGCCCCGGCGATCCGTTGCACCTGTTCCCAGCTGATGTCCGCCCCGAGCTCCCGGCAGCGTTCGACGACCGCCCGGCCGCGCCGGAACCGGTCGGTGCGCACCAGCTCCCGCTCGCGCGCGAACTCCGGCTCCTCCGGGTCGAACAGGTACGCGAGCAGGTGCATGCTGACGTCGTCCACCACGCAGGACAGCTCGGCACCCGGGACGACGGTCAGCCGGGCGCCGTCCGCCAGCGCGTGCACCGCGTCGGCGGCCTCGGCAAGGCCGGCGACGGTGTCGTGGTCGGTCAGCGCGACCACGTCGAGGCCGGCGGCGACCGCCGCGGCGACCAGCTCGGCCGGGCTGTCGGTGCCGTCGGAGGCGTTGCTGTGGGCGTGCAGGTCGATGCGCACGGGGCGGACTCCTGGAAGCTCGTGGGTGTCGCCCAGGATAGGCCGTTCGGGTCTCCCGCGGTCAGCCCAGCAGCCGGGGGGAGAGCGCCCCGCAGGGCAGCAGGTCCAGTTCGGCGCCGGCCTCGCGCAGGTCGGTGAGCACCAGTTCGTCGTACATCACCAGGGCGGACTGCTCGGGCCAGGCGATCGCCCAGAGCCAGAGCCCGCGGGCCTCGCCGACGAACACCGCGCGGTCGGCCGGGGCGTCCGGGACGTGGAACATCGGGGTGGGCCGCCCGGCGGCCATCAGCTTGGCGTCGGCGGGCTTGTACAGGCCGACCGAGTCGCCCGGGTCCGGCCCGGGGAGTCCGGCGTAGCGGGCGCCGAGCCCGACCCCGAGCTCCTCGGCGACCAGCACCAACTCGCCGAAGCCGCCGAGCGGGGCGGGCCCGGAGCAGGCGACGGCGGTGGCCCGGGCGCCCGAGACGTCGTCGCCGACGTGGGCGATGCCGGTGTAGAGCCAGCCGACCGGGAGCGGCCAGGGCAGCCAGACGGGGACCTGCGAGCGGGCGACGGCGACACCCAGGGCTTCCACGCTCGGGGGCAGCACGGGCTGCATCGGGTGCACGGCTCCGTGCCGGTCGCATTGCCAGGTGTCCGAAAAAAGACCGGGGGCGCGGACCCGACCGGCGCACCTCGGGCAGCTTGGCTCGCCCCTCATAGCCGACAACGCTCCTCCCTCCGGACCGCCGCGTCAAGGACGATCACCCGTACGGACGGCTCGGCGGCACCTGTCGGTGCTGGACGTCCGGCCGGCGCGGGTGGGGTGCGCGCGGGCGGCGGTTCCCGTTGGGGGATGTCCCGTGGCGGGTGGCGGCAAACGTCCCGGGGGTCGGGGCGGTGCCGGGCCGCGGTCGTGGGGGAGTCCCGGCGGATTCCGAGGCCGGTCCGGGGCCGGACGCACTGACGCCCCGTCATCGGCGATCGCGGTGACGGGGCGTCAGTCGGGTATCGGTACGTCCTGATCGGACGAGCCCGGCTCGTCGGCGGCGGGTGAGGCCTCCCGGTCGGAGGCGCCGCGCCGGATCAGACGGTCGGGCACGGGCGGATGAGCAGGCGTTCGCCGGTGCGGGCGGCGTCCTGGACGAACTCGCGGACGGTCTCGGCGTCGGCGATCACGCGGTCGGTCGCGGAGCCGTCGGCGTCGTCCAGTCGGAGGATCTCGAAGCGCATGGGCTTGGTCATGGGCGTCTCCTTTCCGGGCCCCGGTGTGCGGGGCGGTTGCGGCTGAGTGGGTATCAGCCCTTTCGGGGTCTTGCGGATCCGGCGCTGGAGCCGGACCGGGCGGGTCGTACGTGCGGCGGTCTGCTGCGGCAAGGGCTCCCCCTGCTTGCCTGGTGCGTCCAATGCCTCGTGAACCACGGTGCCGTGGCGGTGCTACTGGGCCGTTGCCCGTCCGTAACGTCCGGGTTTCGCTGATCGGTACCCGGGTGCGGGCCGGCGATGATTCCCGGACAGAATCAAAGATTACCGTAACTAACGAATTTTGTCCTGCGCCCGGACCGGTCGAACCGTCGGAAGTGGTAAAGACCACTCCGGGTGGGGGCTGCGGTCGGGCGGCGCCGCTCAGGCCCAGAACGCGGCCAGCGCCTCCGCGGTGGCGGCCGGCTGCTCGGCGTTGGGGGAGTGTCCCGCGTCCGCGACGACCACCCGGTGGGCACCCAGCCGCTGCGCCATGCCGCTCTGCTCCGCTACCGGCCAGGCGTAGTCCCGCGCCCCGGACAGCACCAGCACCGGCAGCGCCCCGGCCGTCACCGCGGCCAGCTCGTCCACCCGGTCCGGCGCGGCCACCAGGTGCCCGCCGGTGACGGCCAGCGCCCGGGGCACGTTGGCCACCCAGCGGCGGTGCAGGAACTGCGCGACGGCCGGCTCCAGGACGGGCTTCGGCTCCCCGCCGCTCTCGTCCATCTGTCGCATCACCTGCCAGATCTCCTCCAGGGTCATCACCGGCAGGACGTCCAGCAGCAACTTGGTCCGGGCCGCCTCGGCCGGGTCGATCGCCCCCGGGCCGGTGGCCATCAGGGTCAGTGATCGCCACGGCAGCGGGCCCTCGGCGGCCGCCGCGAGCACCGCCTCCCGGACCACCTGGCCCCCGAAGGAGTGCCCCAGCAGGTGCGGGGGGCCGTCCTGGGCCAGCACGTCGGTCAGCGCCCGGACGTCGGCGCCCAGCGCGTCGACGGTGTACGCCGCGGGGTCGTCCGGCCCGCCGGTCTCGTACTGGCCCCGCTGGTCCACGGCCGTCACCCGGTACCCGGCGGACGCCAGCGGTTCGAGCAGCGCGATGAAGTCCTCCTTGCTGCCCGTGAACCCCGGCACCAGCAGCGCCGACCCGCGCACCGGCCCGGCCGGCTCCGCCCGCAACGCCGCGAACTCGCCCCGCGCGGTCACCACGCGCTCCGCCCGGGCGCAGTCGGGCAGGGTCAGGAACGGCGGAGTACTCATGGACGGTTTCCCTCCCGCGACAGGTGACGTCCCGAGCCTATGCCGTCCCGGCACCGGGCCCCACCAGGCGGGATGCCGGCACCGGGCCCGTGTCGCGGTGGGCGGCCGCCCCGGGGCGCGACCGGGGGCGGAAACGCCCGAGGGGGCGGACCGGTTCGTCGGAACCCGGTCCGCCCCCTCGGGGGTGGGGTGTGTCAGCCCTCCGGAGTGGTCTCCGGGGTGGCCGCGGCCTTGCGGGCGCGGGTGCGCTTGCGCGGGGCCGGCACCTCGGCGGCCGGGGCCTCGGCGGCCGGGGCCTCGGCGGCCGGGGCCTCCGGGGCGGTCTCGACGACGGCCTTCGGCTTGCGGGTGCGGGTCCGGGGGGCCGGCTTCTCCTCGGCCGGGGCCTCGGTCGCCGCGGCGGCCTCGACGGCCTCCGCCTTGGGCTTGCGGGTCCGCGTCCGGGTGGCCTTCTTCTCGGCCGGCGCCTCGGCGGGAGCCTCGGCGACCGCGGCCGCCTCGACGGTCTCCGCCTCGGCCTTGGGCTTGCGGGTGCGGGTGCGGCGCGGCTTCTCCTCGGCCGGGGCCTCGGCGGGAGCCTCGACGACCGCGGCGGCCTCTGCGTCCGCCTTGGGCTTGCGGGTGCGGGTGCGGCGCGGCTTCTCCTCGGCCACCGGCTCCGCCGCGACCACGGCGGCCTCGACGACCTCGGCGGCCTCGGCCACGACCTCCGCCGCTGCGGACCCGGTTGCCACGGCCTCGGCCGTCACCGGGGCGGTCTCGCCCACCGACGCGCCACCGCGCGAGCGGCGGCGACGGCGGCGCGGAGCGGTGTCGCCCTCGGCGCCCTCGACGGCCGGGGCCGCCTCGGTCACCGCGGCGGCCGCGCCCTCGGCGACCTCCGCACCACGGCGGGTGCGGCGGCGCTCACGGGTGCGGCGCGGCTTCTCCTCCTCCGCCGGGGTCTCGACGGCCGGGCGGCCCGAGCCGCCGCGTCCGTCGCGTCCGTCGCGCCCGCCACGGCCACCACGGCCGGAGCGGGAGCCCCGTCCGCCGGTCTCGCCGAGGTCCTCGATCTCCTCGGCGCCGAGCCCGGCCCGGGTGCGCTCCGAGCGCGGCAGCACACCCTTGGTGCCCGGCGCGATCTTCAGCAGCTCGTACAGGTGCGGCGAGGTGGAGTAGGTCTCCTCCGGCTCGTTGAACGGCAGGTCCAGCGCCTTGTTGATCAGCTGCCAGCGCGGGATGTCGTCCCAGTCGACCAGGGTGACGGCGGTGCCGGAGGCGCCGGCCCGGCCGGTGCGGCCGATCCGGTGCAGGTAGGTCTTCTCGTCCTCGGGGCACTGGTAGTTGATGACGTGGGTGACGCCCTCGACGTCGATGCCGCGGGCGGCCACGTCGGTGCAGACCAGCACGTCGACCTTGCCGTTGCGGAAGGCGCGCAGCGCCTGCTCGCGGGCGCCCTGGCCGAGGTCGCCGTGGACGGCACCGGCCGCGAACCCGCGCTGGGTCAGCTGGTCGGAGACGTCGGCGGCGGTGCGCTTGGTGCGGCAGAAGATCATCGCCAGCCCGCGGCCGTCGGCCTGCAGGATGCGCGAGACCATCTCGACCTTGTCCAGCGAGTGCGCACGGAAGATGTGCTGCTCGATGTTGGCGACGGTCGTGCCGGTGTCGTCCGGGGCGGTGGCCCGGATGTGGGTCGGCTGGCTCATGTAGCGGCGGGCGAGGCTGATGACCTGGCCCGGCATGGTGGCCGAGAAGAGCAGGGTCTGCCGCTTGGCCGGCAGCATGGTGATGATCTTCTCGACGTCGGGCAGGAAGCCCAGGTCGAGCATCTCGTCGGCCTCGTCCAGGACCAGCGCGCGGACCTCGGACAGGTTCAGCTTCTTCTGACCGGCCAGGTCCAGCAGGCGACCCGGGGTGCCGACCACGATGTCGACGCCCTTGGTGAGCGCCTCGACCTGCGGCTCGTACGCCCGCCCGCCGTAGACCGCGAGGACGCGGACGTTGCGGACCTTGCCGGCGGTCTGCAGGTCATTGGTGACCTGGGTGCAGAGCTCGCGGGTCGGGACCACGATCAGCGCCTGCGGGAAGTCGGAGAGCTGCTCCTCGGTGGCCCGGCCGGCGTCCACGTCGGCGCGCACGGTGACCCGCTCGATCAGCGGGAGGCCGAAGCCGAGGGTCTTGCCGGTGCCGGTCTTGGCCTGGCCGATGACGTCGTGGCCGGTCAGCGCGACCGGGAGGGTCATCTCCTGGATCGGGAAGGGATGGACGATGCCGACGGATTCGAGCGCCTCGGCGGTCTCCGGGAGGATCCCGAGTTCCCGGAACGTCGTCTTGATGGGTTCAGCGGTGGTGGACAGGGTGCTGCCTCTTCCGTTTTCGGAGGGGCCGAGAGCGAGCGGCGGGCGGGCAGCCGCGCGGCTGCAATACGGGCCTGGCGGCCCTGATGACAGCT
Organism: Kitasatospora sp. NPDC101157; assembly: GCF_044768255.1. NCBI lineage: Bacteria > Bacillati > Actinomycetota > Actinomycetes > Kitasatosporales > Streptomycetaceae > Kitasatospora > Kitasatospora sp. NPDC101157. Next base: position 447,546 of record NZ_JBIWPL010000001.1, read on the forward strand.
GCGCGGACGCACAACCGCGCCGGTCCCTGCGGCCGGCCGGTGCGCGCGGCCCGATGGCGGGGCGCGTCGCCGGCGGCGTCGGGGAGGGTTCCCGTGAGGGACCTGCGCGGGACCTCCGCCAGGGGGCGTGGTCTCGGCGGCCCTCGCTCGGCCACTGATGCGGTGCCAAGGCTTGAAGTCCAAGCCATGGTCGGAGCCGATCGGCTCTCCGACCGGGCATCCGCGTACGTGAGTACCCGTGCCTCCGGGGCGGACACGTCCGAGGGGACGGCGCCGCTACGGAGCGGGCTCGTGCGGGTCACCGAGACGGCGGCGACACCGTGCGAACACGACGGGGCTCCGTACCACCATACAGTCAGGCGACGACTCGAACACGTGACGCGTCTGACATCGCCCCCGGCGACCGGCCCCGGACCGGCCGATCCGGCAGGTCACCCGGGGGTGCCGGGTGGTGGGGCGGGTGGCCGGGCGGGACTAAGGTGGCGGGTCATGGAGACCCATGGTGAGACGCAGGACGGCGCCGGCTCGATCGGCGACTGGGCCACGTGCTCGGCCGAGCCGGGCTACCGCGCGGCGGTGCTGGATCTGCTCGGCGCGCTCGCGTACGGCGAGCTGAGCGCCTTCGAGCGGCTCGCCGAGGACGCCAAGCTGGCGCCCGACCTCGCCGACAAGGCGGCCCTGGCCCGGATGGCCTCCGCCGAGTTCCAGCACTACCAGCGGCTGCACGACCGGCTCGCCGAGATCGGCGCCGACCCGCAGGAGGCGATGCGCCCCTTCGTCGAGCCGCTGGAGCTGTTCCACCGGATGACGGCGCCCTCGGACTGGCTGGAGGGCCTGGTCAAGGCCTACGTCGGCGACGCCATCGCGACCGACTTCTACCGCGAGGTGGCCGTCCGGCTGGACGACGACACCCGCGAGCTGGTCCTCGGCGTCATGTCCGACACCGGCCACGGCCAGTTCGCCGTCGACAAGGTCCGCCAGGCCATCGAGGCCGACCCGCGGGCCGGCGGGCGGCTCGCGCTGTGGGGCCGGCGGCTGATGGGCGAGGCGCTCAGCCAGGCCCAGCGGGTCGTCGCCGAGCGGGACGCGCTGTCCAACCTGCTGGTCGGCGGCGTTCACGTGCAGGGCTTCGACCTGGTCGAGGTCGGCAAGATGTTCAACCGGATCACCGAGGCGCACACCAAGCGGATGGCCGCCCTCGGCCTGGCCTCCTGAGCGACGGGGCCCACTGAGCGACAGGGCCCACTGAGCGACCGGGCGCGCCGAGCGACGGGGCCCGCTGAGCAACGGGCCTCAGGCCGGCCGGTGCCGCCGCCGCGCGCGGTGGGCGCCGGCCCGGTGCGGGTGGTGCCGGTGCGCCGGGGCCCGCCCGGCGGCGAGGTCCGGCCGGGCCAGCAGCGAGGTGAGCACACCCGCGGCCAGCGCCGAGAACGCCACCGCGACCACCGGGTGGCGCCCGCCCAGACAGAAGTGCGCGACCGCCCCGCCGAGCAGCGCCGCCGCCAGCGCCGTCCCCGCCACCGCCGGGCGGGAGGCCCGGAAGTACCCCGGCAGGCCCAGCAGCGCGGCCGCGGCCGCGACCAGTCCGACCAGCGCGAAGACGATCGTTTCGACCAGCAAGGCGGCCTCCCGGGGGACGGGCGTACGGCACCGGTGCCGTCCCTGTTCGCCGTACCCCGGCCGATCCGCCCGTACACACGACGGTGCCCCGCTCCCGGGAGGGAACGGGGCACCGAAGGATGAGCGGCGGCGCCTCAGAGGGTGCCGAAACCGACCTTGCGGGCGGCCTGCTCGCCGATCTCCACGTACGCCAGGCGCTCGGCCGGGACGATGACGCGGCGGCCGTGCTCGTCGGTGAGCGAGAAGAGCTTGCTGGAGCCCTCCAGCGCCTTCGCGACCGCGCTCTCGATCTCATCGGCAGTCTGCGAGCTCTCGATCACGATCTCGCGCGGCGCGTTCTGCACGCCGATCTTGACCTCCACGGCTTCCGTCCCTCCGGGGTTGCAGCCTCCACGCGCGGGCACCTGACCGCCTGGAACAAGCGTTCGCGGCGACCGCGCCGTACGGCTTCACCATAGAGCACCCGATCACCGCTCCGGCGAAGGTCAGCGGATCGTCAGCGCTGAGCGGAACCGTCCGCGGCGGCGTCGCCCGGGTGCATCGGGAAGCCCTTCAGGCCCCGCCAGGCCAGGCTGGCTACCAGCCGCACCGCCTCGTCGCGCGGGATCTCGCGGCCCTGCGACAGCCAGTACCGGGCGGTGATCTGGGCCAGGCCGCACACCCCGGCGGCCAGCAGCTTGGACTCCGCCTCCGGCAGGTCGGTGTCCTCCTGGATCACCTTGCTGACCAGCGTCGCGCTCGCCTCGGAGGCCCGCTCCACCCGCTCGCGCACCGCCGGCTCGTTGGTCAGGTCCGACTCGAACACCAGCCGGAAGGCGCCCGACTCGCTGGAGACGTAGTTGAAGTACGCCTCCATCGTCGCGGCCACCCGCAGCTTGTTGTCGGTGGTCGTGCTCAGCGCCTCGCGGGTCGACTCGACCAGGGCGTCGCAGTGCTTGTCCAGCAGCGCCAGGTAGAGCTCCAGCTTCCCGGGGAAGTGCTGGTACAGCACCGGCTTGCTCACCCCGGCGCGGTCGGCGATGTCGTCCATGGCGGCCGCGTGGTAGCCCTGCGCGACGAACACCTCCTGGGCGGCACCGAGCAGTTGTTCACGGCGGGCGCTTCGCGGCAGGCGGGCACCGCGCGGGCGCTCCTGCGCCTCCTGGATGGCCGTCACGGCGCTCCTCACTTCGGACTTGTTCGGGGGTGGCAAGAGGGCCGATTCTACTTTTCGGTAACCGCGCCCGCGTCCTGCGGAAGCGAGAAAAGCTGCCCGGTCCCCTTGTCAGGAGCCCACAATACGGCGCTGACCTCGGCCTCGGCAGTCGTGTGACAGGGATGGGACAGCCGCACCGCCCCCACCGCCCCGGCCCGGGGCTCACTACCATCGTCCACCATGAGCAGCGCTGAGCAGCAGGTACGAACGGTCGAGGTCCCCGGCGCGGTGCTCGCGGTGCACCGGCCCGCCGAGGCGCCCCGGATCGCGGCCGGCGGCGCCGACGGGCGCGAGCCCGGGCTCTTCGTGCACGGACTCGGCGGCTCGGCCGCCAACTGGACCGCCCTCATGGACCGGCTCTCCGGCCTCGTCGACGGCGAGGCCGTCGACCTGCCCGGCTTCGGCCACTCCGACCCGCCCGCCGACGGCAACCTCAGTCTCTCCGGCCACGTCCGCGCCGTCATCGGCTACCTGGAGGCCTCCGGCCGCGGCCCCGTCCACCTGTTCGGCAACTCGCTCGGCGGCGCCGTCGCCGTCCGCCTCGCCGCGCTGCGCCCCGACCTCGTCCGCACCCTCACCCTGGTCTCGCCCGCCCTGCCCGAACTGCCCCCGCAGCGCACCGCCTGGTCCACCGGCCTGCTCGCCCTGCCCGGCGTGCCCGCGCTGCTGCGCCGACTGCCCGGCGGCCGGCGCGACGCCGAGGCGGCCACCGAGGACCTGCTGCGCCTGGTCTACGGCGACCCGACCGGCCTGAGCGCGGTCGCCCGGGCCGAGGCGGTGGCCGAGTACCGCCGCCGGATGGACCTGCCCCACGCGATGACGGCCCTGGTCGGCTCGGCCCGCGGCATCGTCTCCGCGTACACCGAGCGCGGCGACCAGGCGCTGTGGCGCCAGGCCGAGCAGGTCACCGCGCCGGTGCTGCTGGTGTACGGGCTGCGCGACAAGCTGGTCGCCTACCGCTCCGCCCGCCGCGCCTGCGCGGCCTTCGCCGACGCCCGGCTGCTGGTGCTTCCGGAGTCCGGGCACGTGGCGATGATGGAGCACCCCGACGCGGTCGCCCGGGCGGTGCGCGAGCTGATCGCGGCCGGCGCCCGCTGAGCGGGCGGGGAGACCTCCGCGTATAGCGCCCGCTAACGCCCCGGTTCCGGTCGAGGTCACGGCGGTTCACTCGTTCAGGTGGCACGCAGGCATGTGAGCGATGGGTGACCGGAGGCCGGTCCTACCGTTCTGCTGCCGGACCGAACAGGTGTGGGGGAGAGCCGCAGACACCGGACCACTCGGTGGGTGGCGGGCAACAGCATGGGTCCCGGCGTACGGCCCCGCGGCTCCGGTAGCCCCTCGCAGGGGTAGCAACCAGAGGAGGTCTCCCGTGCGCGTCGCCCTGCTCACCGAGGGTGCCCGTCCGCATCCCGACCGTGGCGCCGGAGCCTGGTGCGACCGGCTGGCCGAGGGCCTGCCGGAGCACGAGTTCGAGCTCCACCTGCTGACCGGCCCGGCCGGCCCCGGGCCCGCCCGGCGGCTCTCACCCGCCTGGCGGGGCGTCCACGACCTGGCGCTGTGGGGCCCCCGCCCGCGCGGCCGGGCCCCCGGGGCGCTGCGCAGACGCCAGTACGCCCGGGCGTACGAGGAACTGGTACGGGCCCTGGTGCTGCCGGGGGCGCGGGGCGGCTTCGGGGCCGGGCTGTACCGGCTGGCCGCGCTGGCCCGGGAGGACGGGGGCACCCTGCCCGCCTTCCTCGCCTCCGCCCACGCCCGGCGCGTCCTGGAGCGGAGCTGGCGGCTGCCCGGCGCCGACACCTCGGCCGGACAGCCGCTGGTCCGCGACGTCCTGGTCGCCGCCGACCTGCTGGAGCAGTGCCTGCGCCCGCTGTCCGCGCCCTGGTACGGCACCGGGCCCGGCGGCCTCGGCGGCGCCGACCTCTGCCACGTGGTCGGCGGCGGCCCCGCCGCGCTGCCCGCCCTGGTCGCCCGGCACCTGCACGGGGTGCCGTTCGTGGTCACCGAGCACGGGCTGCACCTGCGCGAGCAGTACCTCGGCTACCCGCCCCGAGCCGAAGGGGGCGCCGGTGCCGAAAGCGAGGCACGACAAGCGAGGGACGAGTGCCGGAGCGACGACCGTCGGCATCGGGTTCGAGCGCCCGGAGGCGAGCGGGCGAGTCACGAGGCGCCGTACCGCCGGCCGGTCCGGGCGCTGCTGCTGTCCTTCTTCCGGGCGCTCACCGAGGAGACCTACCGGCAGGCCGCGATACTCACCCCGGGCACCGCCCACGACCAGCAGTGGCAGCGCCGCTGCGGGGCCGATCCGGCGCGGACCCGGGTGGTGTACGAGGGCACCCCGGCCGTGGGCCGACCGGCGGCCGGAGCGGAGCCCGCGCGGCCGACCCTGGTCTGGGCGGGCGCGCTGGAGCCCGGGCGCGACACCGAACTGATGCTGCACGCCTTCGCCCGGGTCCGGGCCGAACTGCCCGCGGCGCGCCTGGTGGTGCACGGCGAGGAGACGGCCCCCGGCTACCTCGCCCACTGCGCGGCGGTCGCCGAACGGCTGGGGGTGGCCGGGGCGGTGGACTTCGCCGGGCGGCCCGGCTCGCTCGCCGAGGCCTGGCAGGGCGGCACCGTCGCCGTCTTCTCCGCGCTCTCCCAGCGCAGCCCCCGGCTGCTCGCGGATGCCATGCTCAGCGGCCGCGCGGTGGTCGCCACCGACGTCGGGGTGACCCGCGAGGTGGTCGGCCCGACCGGACTGCTGGTGCCCGCCCGCGACCCGCGCGCCCTCGCCGGGGCCTGCCTGGCCCTGCTGCGCGACGAGGAGCGGCGTTCCCGGCTCGGCCTGGCGGGACGGCTGCGGGCGCAGGAACGCTTCGCCGTCGAGCCGGTGCTCGGCGCCTTCCGGGAGATCTACCTGGAGCTGGTCTCGCAGTACCCCGCCTTCCCCGAGGGCGGCGGCGCGGGCGAGGGCGGCCGGGCACCGCGCCCGTTCGCCCGTCCCGCCGAGTACTGGCTCGCCGACGGCCCGCGCGGCCGGGACGGGCAGGGCGAGCGGGCCGAGCGGGACGACGGGGCCGACCCGGACGCCGGGGACGGGGACTCCAGGGACGGGGACTCCGGGGCGCCCGACGACGGGCCCGGGCAGCCGGCCGCCCTCGGGACCGCCGCCGGAGCCCGGGCCGAGCCGGCGAGACCCGCCGGCCCGGCCTTCGCGGAGGCCGTCTGATGCCCGGCCCGGCGGTCGGCGGCGCCAGCGCCGACCCGGTGCGCGAGGTGATGGCCGAGCACCGGGAGCTGTGCGAGCGTGCCGTCGACCCGCTGGAGATCGCCGCCGGGCTGGAGGAGGCCGGGTTCGGCCCCGAGGACGCCGCGCGCTGCCGGCACGCCGACCTGTTCTCGCTGGCCGAGGAGCTGTACGCGCGGGTGCCCCGGCGGCCGCCGGGGCCCGAGCCGTCCGGGGAGCGGCGGGGCGGGGCCGCCGGACGGGCCGCGCTGACCGCGGCCGCGCTGGCCGTGCTGCCCTGCGCCGGGGTGGTGGCGCTGGGCGCCCGCTGGCCGGTGCTGCTGCCCGCCGCCGTCCCGCTGGTGCTGCTTCCCGCGCTGACCGCGCCGCCCCCGGCCGAACCGGGCCCGGCGCCGTGCGGAGCGGCCCGCCCGGGGGAGCTCGGTCCGGTGCGCGCGCCGGTCGGGCCGGCCGGCTCCCGGTGGCGTCCGGCCGCACTCGGGTACGGGCTGGGCCTGGCCGCGCTGCTGCTGCTCCCGCTGGCGGCGCCGGGCGCGGACCGGCCGCTGGCCGCCGCGCTGGTGCTGGCCGCCGCCGCGTCGGCGGGCGCGGCCGAGCGGGCGGCCCGCTGGTACCGCCGGGTCGGCCTGGGGCACCTCGGGGCGGCCCGCACGCTGGCCGAGTTCCGGGCCCGGATGCGGCCGGTGCTGCCGGTCGCGGTGGCGCTGCACCTGGCGGTGCTCGGGGTGCTGACCTACGCCGCGCTGGCCGTGCTCGCGGTCGTCGCGCCGCGGCCCGGGCCCGGCCACGGCGGCGGGCTGCTGCACCTGGCCGCCGAGCGGGCCGGCGCCACGGCGTGGGCGGCGCAGGGCGTGCTGGGCCTGCTGCTGGTGCTGCCCGCGCTGCTGGCGCGCTGCGGCCGGTCGGCGGCCGCCGCACTGGGCGCCGTGGCCGGGCCCGCCGCGACGGGGGTGCTGCTGGCGCTGGGCCGCCCCTGGCCCTCGGCCGTCCTGCTGGGCGGCGGAGCGGTCGCGGCGGTGCTGGTCGCCCACGGCTGGGCGGTGCTCGGCCGGGCCGGCTCGCACCGGTGAGCCCGGCCCGGTGACCCCTGTCAGATCTCGTTCGCTGTTCTCGCTGTTCTCAGTCCGCCAGGTCGTCCCCGACCTCGCTTCGTGGAAGGACGCCCCCGATGAGGGTGCTGCTGCTGGGCGCCGACGGCTTCATCGGCCGCCGGGTCACCGATCGTCTGCTGATGGACCAGGAGTTGCAGGTGGCGGTGCTCGGCCGGCGCGACTCGGCCGACATCCGCTTCGACCTGACCACCGGGAGCCCGGGCGCGCTGGCCCGCTTCCTGGACGCGGTCGCGCCGCAGGTGGTGATCAACTGCGCGGGCGCCACCTACGGCAGCTCGCGGACCCTGATCCGGTCGAACACGCTGGCCGTCGCGACGGTCTGCGAGGCGATCCGGCGCAGCCGGGAGCCGGCCCGGCTGGTGCACGTCGGCTCGGCCGCCGAGTACGGGCCGGTCCCCGGCGGGGTGCCGGTGTCCGAGCAGGCCGAGCCGCGGCCGGTCGGCCCGTACGGGGTGTCCAAGCTGGCCGGGACGGAGCTGGTGCTGGCCTCCGGGCTGGACGCGGCGGTGCTGCGGGTGTTCGACGTGGTGGGCCCGGGGGCGCCGACGGCCTCGCTGTTCGGGCGGCTCGCGGAGGGCCTGCGGCGGGCGCTGGAGCGGGACGAGCACCAGGTGCGGATGCCGGATCTGTCCGGATACCGGGATTTCGTGGACGTGCGGGACGTCGCTCGGGCGATCCAGGCGGCGGCGGTCTCGGCCGCGACCGGGGTGATCAACGTGGGCAGCGGGCACGCCGTGCGGGCCCGGGACGCGGCCCAGCTGCTGGTCCGGGCGTCGGGCTTCGAGGGGTCGATCGTGGAGGAGAACCGGCAGGTCCTGCTTCCCGCGCAGGTCGGCGGGCAGGGCGGCGACCACCTGCCGGGCCACGGTCACCAGTCGGGGCAGTACCTGCCGGGCCACCGGGCGGAGGAGCGGCGGCCGGAGGGCCGGCCCGCCCCGGGCGAGCCGGTGCCGTGGCGGCAGGCGGACGTGCGCACCGCCCGGGACCGTCTCGGCTGGCGGACACAGGTGCCGCTGGAGGAGTCGCTCGGCGACATCTGGCTGGAGACGGCCTGCCGGGTCTGAGGCCGGCCGGTCGCTCCCGGGTGGCGCCCCGGGCCCCGGAACACCGGGCCCGGGGCGCGCGCCGGGGGCCCTGAGCGGCCCGGCGGCCGGTTCCACGATCCGGCGCGGCCCGTCTCGCCCTTCGGACGGGCTGTCTCGGAATACCGGAGGGGCGTGACACTGTTGGCCGAGAGAGCCACCCGCGTGGCGGAGCAACAACCCCGTCCGAGGCTGGCCCTTGGCCACCTGAACAAGACACCCATCGGAGTCCCCGTGTCGTTGCCACCCCTGGTCGAGCCGGCCGACGAGCTCACCGTTGACGAGGTCCGCAGGTACTCCCGCCACCTGATCATCCCGGACGTCGGGATGGCCGGGCAGAAGCGGCTGAAGAACGCCAAGGTGCTGTGCGTCGGCGCCGGTGGCCTCGGCTCGCCCGCGCTGCTGTACCTGGCCGCCGCCGGTGTCGGCACGCTGGGCATCGTCGAGTTCGACGTGGTCGACGAGTCGAACCTGCAGCGCCAGGTCATCCACGGCCAGTCGGACGTCGGCCGCTCCAAGGCGGAGTCGGCCCGCGACTCGGTCAAGGAGATCAACCCCTACGTCGACGTGGTGCTGCACGAGGAGCGCCTCGACAACTCGAACGTGATGGAGATCTTCTCCGGCTACGACCTGATCGTGGACGGCACCGACAACTTCGCCACCCGCTACCTGGTGAACGACGCCGCGGTGCTGCTCGGCAAGCCGTACGTGTGGGGCTCCATCTACCGCTTCGACGGCCAGGCCAGCGTCTTCTGGGCCGAGCACGGCCCGTGCTACCGCTGCCTCTACCCGGAGGCCCCGCCGCCGGGCATGGTCCCCTCCTGCGCGGAGGGCGGCGTGCTGGGCGTGCTGTGCGCGTCCATCGGCTCGATCCAGGTGAACGAGGCGATCAAGCTGCTGGCCGGCATCGGCGAGCCGCTGGTCGGCCGGCTGATGATCTACGACGCCCTGGAGATGAACTACCGCCAGGTGAAGGTCCGCAAGGACCCGAACTGCGCCGTCTGCGGCGAGAACCCGACGGTCACCGAGCTGATCGACTACGAGGCCTTCTGCGGCGTCGTGTCGGAGGAGGCGCAGGCCGCCGCCGCCGGGTCGACCGTGACCTCGCGGCAGCTCAAGCAGTGGCAGGACGACGAGGAGGACATCTACCTCATCGACGTTCGCGAGCCCGGTGAGTACGAGATCGTCAACATCCCCGGCGCGGTGCTGATCCCGAAGAACGAGTTCCTCATGGGCGACGCCCTGGAGAAGCTGCCGCACGACAAGAAGATCGTGCTGCACTGCAAGTCGGGCGTGCGCTCGGCCGAGGTGCTGGCCGTGGTCAAGGCCGCGGGCTTCGCCAACGCCGTCCACCTGGGCGGCGGCGTGCTCGGCTGGGTGAACCAGATCGAGCCGCACAAGCCGGTCTACTAGGCGACCGTTTCACGGAGGAGGGCCCCACCGCTCGGCGGTGGGGCCCTCCTGCGTTCGACGACCCGTGCGAGCGGGGGACTCAGAGCGCGTGCCTGCGCTGCAGCACGTTGTAGGCGATCCAGCCCGGCAGCACCGGCAGCCAGAAGGTCAGCGCCCGGTAGAGGAAGACCGCCGGGGTGGCGACCGCGGGGGAGACGTCCGCGACGGTCAGCGCGCCGATCAGGGCGACCTCGACCGGGCCGATGCCGCCCGGGGTGGGGATCGCCGAGCCGGCCGCGTTGGCGGTCAGGAAGACCACCGCGACGGCCGAGAAGCTGACGTCGCCGCCGAAGGCCTGCACCGAGAAGTCCAGGCAGGCGGTGAAGGACAGGGTCAGCAGCAGGATGCCGCCGAAGCCGGTGACCAGCTTGCTGGGCGTCTGCATCAGGTCGAGCATGCGCGGCACCACGCCGAAGAACAGCGAGCGCAGCCGGCCCAGGACGAAGCGGCGCAGCGGCGCGACCGCGGCCACCACCAGGGCGAGCACCGCGGCGGTCAGCACCCCGATGATCACCGCCCGGGAGGCGGAGAGGTCGCCGTTGGTCTGGCTGCCGGTGATCAGGCCGAAGCTGAACAGCAGCAGCAGGTGGCCGCCCAGGCCCGCCAGCTGGGAGGCGCCGACCGAGGCGACCGCCTGGCCGGGGCGGATGCCGGCCTTCTGCAGGTAGCGGGTGTTGAGCGCGATGCCGCCGATCGCGGCGGGGGCGACCAGCTTCACGAAGGAGCCGGCCAGCTGGGCGGCGACGGTGCGCCGGAACGGCAGCCGCTCGGGGACGAAGCCGGTCAGGCTCATCGCGGCGGCGACGTAGCTGAACGCGGCCGCCAGCAGGGCCGCCGCCGCCCAGGCCCAGTTCATCTGGGAGAGCTTGAGCTGGGCGGGCTTGATGGTGGTCAGCGCCAGGTAGGCGGCGAAGGTGAGCGCGATCACCATGATCAGGCTCTTCGGCTTCAGCCGCTCCAGCTTGGCCGGCTCCATCGGCGCCTCGGGGGCGATCTGCAGGATCTGGCCGCGGATGCGGCTGAGCAGGTCCTCGCCGGCCGCCGCGATGTCCTCCTCGGCCTGCTGCTGGGTGCGCTCGCCGGCCGCGACCTGCTCCAGGGCCCTGGCCCGGGCGGCGGCCTTGCGCTCCTTGGTGAGCTTGGCGAGGTCGATCCGGGTGGAGCGGCTCATCCCGACCGGCTGGAGCAGCGGCAGCGCCTGGGCGACCCGGTCCGCGCCGAGCACCGCGTTGGCGGTGGCGACGGCCCGCTCGGGGCCGATCCGCAGCGCGAAGGTGGTCAGCAGCTGGGCGACGTCGATGCGCAGCGTCAGGTCGGTGGCGGCGATGTCCCCGCCGGAGAGGTTGACCAGGCAGGCCGCCTTGTCGTCCACCACGAGCAGCGACTCGCCGGTCAGCCGGCGGTGGGCGATCCGGCGCTCGTGCAGGGCCGCCACCGAGCGCCACAGCGAGGCCATCACCAGGTCGGTGACCTCCTCGTCGGCGAGCTCGTCGAGGGTCCGGCCCTCGACGTTCTCGTACACCAGGATCGCGGCGTCCGGGCCCAGCTCCGAGGTGGCCACCAGCTGCGGCGCGTGGGCGCCCGAGGCGGCCGCCGCGTACGCGATCAGGGCCTCCTGCTCCAGCGCCTGGCGCAGCGACTGGGGGCTGCGGCGCACCGCGACCGAGCGCAGCCGCAGCCGCCGCCAGGCCCGGTAGAAGAAGCCGGAGGCCTGCTGCTCGCGGTCGATGATGTGGACGTCCAGGGGCGGGCCGTCCTGCTGGGTGACGTAGTAGCGCCGGGTGCCGCCGGGGGCGTCCGGGGCGCGGTGGGCGCCGTCCGGGGTGAAGCCGACCTTGCGCAGGCCGATCATCAGGTGCTGGCCGGTGGGCCGGATGTTGGGGGAGCCGATCGCGTACAGGGTGCCGTACGCGACGGACCAGCCGATCAGCACGGTGAGCATCAGCGACAGCGGGGTGGTGTAGCCGCCGAGCAGCTCGGTGACCCCGCTGAAGACCACCACCACCCACAGGGCCACCCGCCAGCGCGGTCTGCTCGTCATGCCGACGGCGGTCATGTAGGCGATCACCGGGGCGAGGTAGCCGTGCACCGGGTCGGTGAGGGTGCTGTTGCTGTCCAGCGGCAGCCGGGTCAGCGCGTCCCGGATGTGCGTGGAGGCACCCTCGGCCACCCACCAGTCGATGCCCAGCGAGACGCCGTACGCGAGCACCGAGGCGAGCACGCCGTCGGCGACCCGCAGGCCGTCGCGTTTGATCAGCCGCTCGACCGCGAAGGCCAGCGGCACGGCGAGCACCGCGACGCTGGAGACCAGGCCGGTGATGGTGGACAGCACCGCCGAGAAGTGCGGCGCGTTGGTGGCGATGTCCTGCTCGATGCCGGTGGTCGTCGACGTGGCGATGCCGGCCAGGACGAAGACGGCGACTATCCCGAGGACCCCGGCCAGGAAGCGGATCAGGTCGGACGGGCGGTGCGCGCGGGCGGCGAGCAGCGGCTCGTCGACGTCCAGGTGCGGGGCGTCGTCCAGCGGGTCGTGGTACTCGGTCCGCGGGGCGGGCGGCGCCGCGGCGGGAGGCTGCGGCTGGGACTCGGGGGCCTTCTCGGGCGTGGGGGTCTTGATCGTCAGGTCCTTGATCAGGGAGACTTCCGGCGTCGGCCCGTCCTCGGGCCGCCCTTCGGACTCGTCACCGGGAGCCGGGGGCACGGCGGAGCCGGACTCGTCGGAGTCCCTGTCCACGCCCACGTCAGCCGTCCCGGTCATCTGGTCTTGTCCTCGTATCACCACTCACCGCCCCGAAGATGGTGGCATGCCCCGGCCCCCCGTGCTGGACAGGGGCCGGATCGGGCGCGGCGGATCGTTCGTACGGGGCCGCGCACGCGTCCCTGTAAGGAAGAATGCCGCAGGTGACGGACGTAACAGACGACGGCGTCCCGGGCGCCCTACCACCGTTCGCCGAACTGGTGCTCGACCTGACCGAGCGGATTCCACCCGGCAGGGTGATGACCTACGGCGACGTCGCCGAGTACCTCGGCCAGGGCGGCCCCCGGCAGGTCGGGCGGGTGATGGCCCTGTACGGCGGCTCGGTGCCCTGGTGGCGGGTCATCCGCGCCGACGGCCGCCTCCTGCCCGGGCACGAACAGCGCGCCCTCGCCCACTACGGCGAGGAGGGCACCCCGCTGCGCGAACTCGCCGACCCGCCCCGGGTGGACCTGAGGCGGGCCCGCTGGGACGGCGAGGAGATTCCACCGAACCCCGCGCGCCGACGTGATTGACGGGGCAGGATCGTAGGCTCGATGCGGGCGGGCCCCACGGGCCCGCCCCGGCCATGCCCCTCCGCTCCACCCAGGACCTTGTTCGTGAGTTCCCCCTACCGGCTCGTGCGCAGCCCGCTCGTCCAGCCCGACCCGCCCGTGCTGGACGACTACCAGCGCGCCGTGGTCGAGCACACCGGCGGCCCGCTGCTCGTCCTCGCCGGACCGGGCACGGGCAAGACCACCACCCTCGTCGAGGCGGTCGCCCGGCGCATCCAGGACGGCACCGACCCCGAGCGGATCCTCGTCCTCACCTTCAGCCGCAAGGCCGCCGTGGAACTGCGCGACCGGATGTCCGGCCGGCTCGGCGGCTCCGCCGCCGCCCCGCAGGCCACCACCTTCCACTCCTTCTGCTACGCCCTGCTGCGCGCCCACCAGGAACCGGAGGACTACGCCGAACCGCTGCGGCTGCTCTCCGGCCCCGAACAGGACGTCATGGTCCGCGAACTGCTGGCCGGCGGCGCCGAGGACGCCAAGCGCACGGAGTCGACCGGCGGCTCCGCCGCGGGCACCCGCATCCAGTGGCCGCTCGACCTGCGCGCCTGCCTGACCACCCGCGGCTTCGCCGACGAGGTCCGCGCCGTCCTCGCCCGCAGCCGCGAACTCGGCCTCGGCGAGGCCGAACTCGAACGCTTCGCCCGGCGCGTCCAGCGCCCCGACTGGGTCGCCGCCGCGCACTTCCTCGCCGACTACCTCGACGTGCTCGACCTGCGCGGCGTCCTCGACTACGCCGAACTCGTCCACCGCGCCGTCCTGCTCGCCGAACGCCCCGAGGTCGGCGAACGGCTCCGCGAGCGCTACCAGGTCGTCTTCGTCGACGAGTACCAGGACACCGACCCCTCCCAGGTCCGGCTGCTGCGCCAGCTCGCCGGCGGCGGACGCGACCTGGTCGCGGTCGGCGACCCCGACCAGTCGATCTACGCCTTCCGCGGCGCCGACATCAACGGCATCCTCGACTTCCCCCAGGCCTTCCGGCAGGCCGACGGCAGCCCCGCCGACGTCAAGGTGCTGCGGGTCTCCCGCCGCTCCGGCGCCGTCCTGCTCGCCGCCTCCCGCGAACTCGCCCGCCGGATGCCGATGGGCCGGCTGCCCGCCGACAAGCTCGCCCAGCACCGCGCCCTGCTGCCGTCCCGCGAGGGCGGTCGGGTCGAGGTCTACACCTACCCCACCCCCGGCGCCGAACTCGACTCGATCGCCGACCTGCTGCGCCGCGCCCACCTGGAGGACGGCGTGCCCTGGGGCGAGATGGCCGTCCTCGTCCGGGCCGGCGCCCGCTCCATCCCCGGCGTGCGCCGGGCCCTCGGCGCGGCCGGCGTCCCGCTGGAGATCGACGGCGACGACCTGCCGCTGCGCGAGGAACCCGCCGTCGCCCAGCTGCTGCTCGCCCTGCGGGTCTGCGCCGAGCAGGCCGCCCGCGACAAGCAGGGCGACCCGGACGCCCCCGACCCGCTCACCACCGACCTGGCCCACACCCTGCTGACCGGTCCGCTCGGCGGCCTCGACGGCTCCGACCTGCGCCGCCTCGGCCGCGCCCTGCGCGAGGAGGAACGCGCCGCCCTGCGCGCCCGCCCGGGCGCCGCCCCCGGCGCCGACGACCGCCCCGCCGCCCCGCGCCCGGCCGGCGAGCTGATCCGCGAGGCCCTCGCCGAACCCGAACGCCTGATCGCCCTCGACCCGGCGATCGCCCGCCGCGCCCGCGACCTGGGCACGCTGCTGCGCAAGGTCCGCGAACTGCTGGCCGGCGGCTGCACCGCCGAGGAGGCCCTCTGGGAACTGTGGGACGGCAGCCGCCGCTGGCGCGAACGCCTGGAGCGGGCCGCCCTGCGCGGCGGCGCCGCCGGCCGCAACGCCGACCGCGACCTGGACGCGCTGTGCGCCCTCTTCGAGACCGCCGCCCGCGCAGAGGAACAGGTCACCGGGCACCGCAGCGCCCTCGACCTGCTCGCCGAACTCGAAGCCCAGGACATCGCCGCCGACACCCTCACCGTCCGCACCGTCCGCCCCGAGGCGGTACGGCTGATGACCGCCCACCGCTCCAAGGGCCTGGAATGGCGCCTGGTCGTCGTCGCCGGCGTCCAGGACGGCCTCTGGCCCGACCTGCGCCGCCGCGGCTCCCTGCTGGAGGCCGACCGGATCGGCCGCGACGGCCTCGCCGAACCGCTCTCCCCGGCCGCCCTGCTCGGCGAGGAACGCCGCCTCTTCTACGTCGCCGCCACCCGCGCCAAGGAACGGCTGATCGTCACCGCCGTCAAGGCCCCCGCCGACGACGGCGACGAACCCTCCCGCTTCCTGCGCGAGCTCTACCGGGAGGACATCGACCCGCGCACCGGCAAGGCCGTGCGCCGCACCCCGCCCGTCACCGTCGAGGACGTCACCCACCGCCCGCGCCGCCCCCTCTCGGTCGCCGCCCTGGTCGCCGAACTGCGCGCCGTCACCGTCGACCCCGCCCGATCGCCCGAACTGCGCCGCGCCGCCGCCGAACGCCTCGCCGTCCTCGCCTCCGCCGCCGACGAGGACGGCCTGCCGCTGGTGCCCGCCGCCCACCCCGACCGCTGGTGGGGCCTGGACGACCCGACCGCCGCCCCCGAGCCGCTGCGCAGCGCCGACGCGCCCGTACGGCTGTCCGGCAGCGGCCTGGAACAGCTGGAGAACTGCTCGCTGCAGTGGTTCCTGGACAAGGAGGTCAGGGCCCGCGGCGCCGGCACCGCCGCCCAGGGCTTCGGCAACGTGGTGCACGCCCTCGCCGACGAGGTCGGCTCCGGCCGCACCCCCGCCGACCTCTCCGTGCTCATGGCCCGCCTGGACACCGTCTGGGACGCCCTGGCCTTCGACGCCCCCTGGAAGTCCCACCAGGAGAAGACCGAGGCCCGCGCCGCCCTGGAGCGCTTCCTCAACTGGCACGTCCTCGAACGCGGCCGCGACCTCGTCGCCACCGAGCACGGCTTCGACGTCACCCTCGACGTCGGCGGCGTCTCGGTGCGCATCCGCGGCTCCATGGACCGGGTCGAGAAGGACCACGCCGGACGCGCCTACGTCGTCGACTTCAAGACCGGCAAGCAGATCCCCACCGACCGGTCGCTGCCCGAGCACAAGCAGCTCGCCGTCTACCAGCTCGCCGTCCGGGCCGGCGCCCTCAACGAGCTCCCCGGCTTCACCGAACGGCCCCCGGCCACCGGCGGCGCCGAACTCGTCCACCTGCGCGAGGCCGCCGCCAGGACCGCCCCGGACGCCCCCAAGGTGCAGCGGCAGGAGCCGCCCGAGGGCGAACCGTGGATCGAGAACCTGCTCGCCGAGGCCGCCGGCAAGGTCCTCGCCGAACGCTTCGTCCCGCAGACCGGCGGCGGCTGCGACCGCTGCGCCTTCCGCCGCAGCTGCTCCGCCCAGCGCGACGGTGCCCAGCTGGTGGAGTAGCCGGTGTCACGCCCGCCGGGCGCCCGGAGTGTCGGTTCCGCCCGTTAACGTTGCGGGGTGACCGCCGTGCTCAGCCATCCCGACCAGCTCAAGGAGCTGCTGGGCATCCCGTTCAACCGGGAACAGATGGCGGCCATCGGCGCCCCCCTCGCCCCCGCCGTGATCGTGGCCGGCGCCGGCTCCGGCAAGACCACCGTGATGGCCGCCCGGGTCGTCTGGCTGGTCGGCTCCGGCGCCGTACGCCCCGAGGAGGTGCTCGGCCTCACCTTCACCAACAAGGCCGCCGGCGAACTCGCCGAACGCGTCCGCACCGCCCTGCGGGTCTGCGGGCTGGGGCTCCCCCCGGAAGAAGGCCGGGGGCGCGTCCCCGACCGGGACGACACCGAACCGCTCGGCGAACCCGAGATCTCCACCTACCACGCCTTCGCCGGCCGGCTGCTCAAGGAACACGGCCTGCGCATCGGCATAGAACCGGACGTGCGGCTGCTCGCCGACGCCACCCGCTTCCAGCTCGCCGCCAAGGTGCTGCGCACCGCCCGCGGCCCCTTCCCCGCCCTCACCGGCACCTTCGCCAACCTCGTCGCCGACCTCACCGCCCTGGACGGCGAACTCGCCGAACACCTGGTCGAGCCCGCCGCGCTGCGCGCCCACGACGAGGAACTGCTCGACACCCTCGCCACCGTCGAACTGCGCAACGACGACCTGCGGGCCGTCCCCGCCACCGCCCGCGCCCGGCTGGAACTGCTGCGCCTGGTCGAGGACTACCGCCGCCGCAAGCAGGCCGCCGGACTGATGGACTTCGGCGACCAGATAGCCGCCGCCGCCCGCCTCGCCCAGCAGCGCCCCGAGGTCGGCGCCCTGCTGCGCGGCCAGTTCAAGGTCGTCCTGCTCGACGAGTACCAGGACACCTCCGTCGCCCAGCGGCTCATGCTCGCCGGCCTCTTCGGCGCGGGCCCGGACGGCACCGGGACCGGCCACCCGGTGACCGCCGTCGGCGACCCCTGCCAGGCCATCTACGGCTGGCGCGGCGCCTCCGTCGCCAACCTCGACGACTTCCCCCGGCACTTCCCGAAGGCCGACGGCCGCCCCGCCGACCGGTACGCGCTCAGCGAGAACCGCCGCAGCGGCGGACGCCTGCTCGCCTTCGCCAACGAACTCGCCGCCCCGCTGCGGGCCGTGCACGAGGGCGTCGAGGCGCTGCGCCCGGCCCCCGGCGCCGAACAGGACGGCTACGTGCGGGCCGCCCTGCTGCCCACCCACGCCGAGGAGGTCGACTGGCTCGCCGACTCGATCGCCCACCTGGTGCGCACCGGCACCGCGCCCGGCCGGATCGCCGTGCTGTGCCGGGGCGGCGCGGCCTTCCCGGACATCCACGCCGCGCTGGTCGCCCGCGAGGTGCCGGTCGAGGTGGTGGGCCTCGGCGGGCTGCTGCAACTGCCCGAGGTGGCCGACCTGGTGGCGGTCTGCGAGGTGCTGCAGGACCCGACCGCCAATGCCGCCCTGGTGCGCCTGCTGGTCGGCCCGCGCTGGCGGATCGGCCCGCGCGACCTCGCCCTGCTCGGCCGCCGGGCCGCCGAACTGGTGCGCACCGAGCGCCCCGAGGGCGTGGAGGCGCTGGCCGCGGCCGTCGCCGAGGCCGACCCGACCGAGGTGGTGTCGCTCGCCGACGCGGTGGAGACCTTCCTGACCTCCTCGACCGGTGAGCAGGGGGACCAGCCGGACGACCTGCCGTTCTCCGCCGAGGCCAGGGTGCGCTTCGCCCGGCTCGCCGCCGAACTGCGCGAGCTGCGCCGCTCGCTCGCCGACCCGCTGATGGACGTGCTGCACCGGGTGCTGACCGTCACCGGCCTGGAGGTCGAGCTCGCCGCCTCCCCGCAGGCCCTGGCCGCCCGGCGCAGGGAGACCCTGCACGCCTTCCTGGACGTCGCCGCCTCCTTCGCCGACCTGGACGGCGACCCGGGCCTGGCCGCCTTCCTCGGCTTCCTGCGCGCGGCCCAGGAGTACGAGCGCGGCCTGGACAGCAGCCTGCCCGGCGGCGAGGACACCGTGAAGGTGCTCACCGCGCACAAGTCCAAGGGCCTGGAGTGGGACGTGGTGGCCGTCCCCGGCCTGGTGAAGGGCGCCTTCCCGTCCGGCACCGCGCGCGAACGCTGGACCAGCACCAAGCGGGTGCTCCCGCACGCCCTGCGCGGCGACGCCGCCACCCTGCCCGACGTGCGCGGCGGCTGGACGAGCAAGTCGATGGCGGCGTTCAAGAAGGAGCTGGCCGAGCACTCCGGCACCGAGGAACTGCGCCTGGGCTACGTCGCGTTCACCCGCCCCCGCTCCCTGCTGCTGGCCTCCGGTCACTGGTGGGGCCCGAGCCAGAAGACCGTCCGCGGACCGTCCGCCTTCCTGGAGCAGCTGCGCGCGCACTGCGAGCGGCCCGGCGCCGGCGAGGTCGAGCACTGGGCCGAGCAGCCGGAGAAGGGCGCGGTGAACCCGGCGCTGGCCACCGCCGTCGAACGCCCCTGGCCGCTGCCGCTGGACCCGGCCGCCCAGCACGCCCGCCGCCGGGTCGCCGAGGTCGTGCGCGCCCGGGTGGCCGGCGCGCCCGCCCCCGAACCGGAGCCGATGGCGGCCGAGGACCAGCGCCAGGTCGCCTCCTGGGACCGCGACCTCACCGCGCTGCTGGGCGAGTTGGAGCGCTCCCGGCGCACCGCCCGGGAGGTTCCGCTGCCGCCCGCGCTGTCCGCCACCCAACTGCTGCGGCTGGCCGCCGACCCCGACGGCTTCGCCCGCGACCTGGCCCGCCCGATGCCCCGCCCCCCGCAGCCCGCCGCCCGGCGCGGCACCCGCTTCCACGCCTGGGTGCAGTCCCGGATCGAGCCGCTGCTGCTGATCGAGCCCGACGCGCTGCCCGGCGCCGACGACGACGGCATCGAGGACGAGCAGGACCTGGAGCGGCTCAAGGAGGCGTTCCTGCGCACCCCGTACGCCCGGCGCAGGCCCCACCGGGTGGAGGCGCCGTTCCAACTGGTGCTCGCGGGGCGGGTGGTGCGCGGCCGGATCGACGCGGTCTACCGGGACGGTGACGGGGTGACGGAATCCGTCGGTGCGTCACGCTACGAAGTGGTGGACTGGAAGACCCACCGCGAGGAGACCGCCGACCCGCTGCAGCTCGCGGTCTACCGGCTCGCCTGGGCCGAGCAGGCGGGCGTCGATCCCGAGCAGGTCACGGCTTCGTTCCTGTACGTCCGCAGCGGACGGATCGTACGCCCGGAACGACTTCCCGACCGAAAAGAGTTGGAACGGCTCCTGATCGGGAACAGTGACTAATGAGTCACGCAGAGCATCCAAGTCATCACGCCGACGCCCGAAACCTGTGCGTCGTGCACGTTTCGCGCCTATTGTGGGGTCGGTAACCGGTCAACCCCCGTGCTCCGGCCGCCAGCGAGGCCCGTACTCCCTGACCCTCAGTCATCACCGCAGGTGCCCCCGGGCATCGGCGCCTTCTGCTGGAGAGACCGAAGTTGAGCGCGACCGGATGGATCAGAGAGCGGTTCACCGGGCCGACCCCGGGACCCGCACCGGGCACGACCGGCACCTGGCCGAGGACGGCGCTCGCGCTGCCCTTCATCGGCATGGCGCTGATCGTCGCCCTCGACCATCTCAGCGGCACCGGGGTGACGGTCGAACCCGCCCTCACCGCCGTACCCGCGCTGGCCGCCGTGGTCAGCCACCGCACCTGGTACCCGCTCGCCATCGGCCTGTGCACCGAGGCGGCGGCGTTCCTGATGGCCTTCCGCAGTGACACGCTCGGCGAGTCCGTGCACGCCGCCAGCGTCATCGCGATCCTGCTGGTCGCCACGATCGGCTGGGTCAGCGCCACCCTGAGACTGCGCCAGGAACGCGCCCTGGCCGACGCCCAGCTGGTCGCCTCGATCGCCCGCCGGGTACTGCTGCGGCCCGTCCCCGAACGG
Source organism: Kitasatospora sp. NPDC101157 (assembly GCF_044768255.1). Classification (NCBI taxonomy): domain Bacteria; kingdom Bacillati; phylum Actinomycetota; class Actinomycetes; order Kitasatosporales; family Streptomycetaceae; genus Kitasatospora; species Kitasatospora sp. NPDC101157. The sequence continues at coordinate 467,915 of NZ_JBIWPL010000001.1, forward strand.
GTCGGCAGCGTGCGCGCCGCCGTCCACTACGAGGCCGCCGCCGCCCATGCCCGCATCGGCGGCGACCTGTACGAGGTCGTCAACACCCGGCACGGCGTCCGGGCCGTGGTCGGCGACGTGCGCGGCAAGGGCCTCGGCGCGGTCGAGACCGCCGCCGCCGTCCTCGGCGCCTTCCGCGAGGCCGCCCACCAGGAGCCCGCCCTCGACCGGGTGGCCGGCTGGCTGGCCGACAGCCTCGACCGCGCCCTGCACGAGAACGACCACCCCGGCGTGGAGGAGGAGTTCGTCACCCTCGTGCTGATCGGGGTCCGGCCCGACGGCACCGCCGAACTCGTCAACTGCGGCCACCCCTCGCCGCTGCTGCTGCGCGGCGGACTGGTCCGCCCGCTCGAACTCGCCGAGACCGTACCGCCGCTGGGCGTCCTCGACCCGGCCGACGTCCACCCCCCGGTTCACCGGGTCCCGCTGCACGGCGACGACCGGGTGCTGCTGTTCACCGACGGGGTGATCGAGGCCCGCGACCGCTCCGGCGCCTTCTACCCGCTCGCCGACCGCTTCCCGCGTTGCGCCGACGGCCGTCCCGCCGACGTCCTCCAGCGCCTCCACGAGGACGTGGTGCGCCACGTCGGCCGCCAGCTCGGCGACGACGCGGCCATGCTGCTCCTGCAGTACGACCCCACCCCGCCCGCCGCCGCCCACCTGCCCCAGCAGGCCGGCGTCCTGACGAACCACTAGGACCGCCCGGGACCCCGGGATCGCCCGGGATCGCCCGGGGCCGCCTGCGACTACAGCGAGACCCGCACCAGCAGCGGACGGTGGTCCGACACCGCGGCGCGCGGCGCCGCCGCCGGACCCACCGCCGCGCGCGGCACCCCCACCGCCAGCACGTGGTCGAACTGCACCGCCGGCCGGTGCGAGGGATAGGTCGGCGTGCGCGCCAGGTCGTACCAGCCCTGCAGCCGGGTCCGCGGCTCGCGCACCCGCCGCCGGCGCGGCTCCACCGCCGCCTGCCGGGCCCGCCGGACCGCCCGCAGCTCCCGCACCCGCACCCGTGCCCGCGGCGCCGTGCGCTCCAGCGCCGTCGCCCCGCCGAGCACCGTGCGCGGCACCGCGCCCACCAGGTTGAAGTCCCCCAGCACCAGGTGCGGCTGCGGCAGGTCGGCGATCCAGCGCCGGATCCCGGCCAGCTGCGCCATGTTCCAGCCCGGCACGAAGGACAGGTGCGCGGCCACCACGGTGAACGGCCCGCGCTCGCCCTCCAGCACCGCCGCCAGCGCCGCCCGCGGCTCGTCCGGCACCGGGGTCAGCCCCCGCCGCCCGGCCACCCGCAGCGGCAGTCCGAACGGCGCCGGCGCGAAGCGCCGGGCCCGCCAGTGCCGCACCGGCAGCCGGGTCAGCAGCGCCGTCCCGTACGAGGGCGGGGCGTCGTCGCCGACCTCGCCCGGCCCGTACACCCGCAGGCCGTTCGGCCCGGACGGGTCCGGCACCCAGCCCGCCACCGGCGCCGGGCGCCCGTGCAGCGCGGCGGCGAAGCGCCAGTCGCCCGCGCCCATCGCCCCGGCCGCCACCGCCGCCTGGTCGGTGCCGCCCGAGCGCGGCTGGTGCCGGTCCACCTCCTGCAGGGCCAGGACGTCGGCGTCCAGCGCGGCGATCGCCTCGGCCAGCGGGGCCCCCGCGTCGGCCGGGTAGGGCCGCGGCGCGCCGTCCGCGGCGAGCGGCTGACCGTGCAACAGGTTGAAGGTGGCGATGCGCAACTGGCTCACACCGCACGACGGTACCCGAGGGGGCGCGGCTTGAGGCCGTAGGGCATACCGGGTATACATACTGAGTATGTCCATCCGCCACGGTCTGCTCGCCCTGCTCGACCAGGGCCCCCGCTACGGCTACCAGCTGCGCACCGAGTTCGAGGCGCGCACCGGCGCCACCTGGCCGCTCAACGTCGGACAGGTCTACACCACGCTGTCCCGACTGGAACGCGACGGCCTGGTCGAAGCCGCCGGGGAGGACGAGGAGGGCCACCAGTTCTACGCCGTCACCGACGCCGGCCGCGCCGAACTGCGAGCCTGGTTCGACACCCCGGTGCCCCGGACCAGCCCCCCGCGCGACGAACTGGCGATCAAGCTCGCCATGGCCGTGACCGTCCCCGGAGTGGACGTCTCCGCCGTCGTCCAGGGCCAGCGCCGGCACAGCATCAAGGCCCTCCAGGACTACACCCGGCTCAAGGGCCGCGCCCTCGCCGGCGAGACCGGACCCGGCACCGTCCCCACCGAGGGCAACGACCTCGCCTGGCTGCTCGTCCTCGACCAGCTGATCTTCCAGACCGAGGCCGAGATCCGCTGGCTCGACCACTGCGAGACCCGGCTCGCCCAGCAGGCCGAACTCCAACAGGCCCGCGCCGCCGAGGCCGCCCGCGACGGCGCCACCAAGAAGCCCGGCCGGCTCGGCCGCCGCACCCGCGCCTGAGCCCGGCCCTCGGGCCTCCACCCGATCCACAGGGCCCGGCGCCCCGAACGCCCGGCCCGCACCCAGTACTAGGGGGGAACCGTGTCCCACACCGACCAGTCCCGGCAGACGCCGGTACTGCACCTGGAGGACGTCACCCGCGTCCACGGCCAGGGCGCCGCCGAGGTCCAGGCCCTGCGCGGCGTCGACCTCAAGGTCCACCCCGGCGAATTCGTCGCCGTCATGGGCCCCTCCGGCTCCGGCAAGTCCACCCTGCTCACCCTCGCCGGCGGCCTCGACACCCCGACCACCGGCCAGGTCCTGGTCGAAGGCGTCGCCCTCGGCACCCTCACCCGCAAGAAACTCGCCCAGGTCCGCCGCCGCTCCGTCGGCTACGTCTTCCAGGACTACAACCTGATACCGGCCCTCACCGCCGCCGAGAACATCTCCTTGCCCCGCGAACTCGACGGCGTCTCCGCCCGCGCCGCCCGCCGCGAGGCCCTCGCCGCCCTGGAGGAACTCGGCATCCCCGAACTCGCCGACCGCTTCCCCGACGACATGTCCGGCGGCCAGCAGCAGCGCGTCGCCATCGCCCGCGCCCTGATCGGCGACCGCCGCCTCGTCCTCGCCGACGAACCCACCGGCGCCCTCGACTCCACCACCGGCGAAGCCGTCCTCGCCGTCCTGCGCGCCCGCTGCGACGCCGGCGCCGCCGCCATGATGGTCACCCACGAAGCCCGCCACGCCGCCTGGGCCGACCGCGTCGTCTTCCTGCGCGACGGCCGCATGGTCGACGAGTCCGTCAGCCAGGACGCCGCCAGCCTCCTCGTCAGCGCCGCCGCCAACAGCAGGAAGGTGGACGAGTGAAGCCCGGAGCCTGGCGGCTCGCCCTGCGCATCGCCCGCCGCGACGCCCTGCGCGCCAAGGGCCGCAGCGCCCTGGTGATCGCCATGGTCGCGCTGCCCGTCCTCGGCGTCACCGGCGCCGACGTGTTCTTCCGCAGCGCCACCCTCGAACCCGCCGAACGCGTCGTCCGGACCATGGGACAGGCCGACGGCCAACTGGAGATGGTCGAACGCGGCACCTCCGTCACGCAGGCCCCCGACCCGGGCGACCACTCCTACCGGGTCTTCGACCCCAAGTACGAGGCCAAGGACGGCGCCGCCCCCCGGTACACCCCCGAGCAGCAGCGCTCCCGCGACACCGAACCCACCCGGCTCGCCCAGCAGTTGCTGCCGCCCGGCAGCACCCTCGTGCCCGAACCCCAGGGCCCGGACACCGCCGCCAGCAGCACCGAGGGCCTGCTCACCACCCGCACCAGCGAAGCCGACCTGACCGACCCGGTCTGGCACGGCCGGCTCGACGTGGTCGAGGGCAGTGCCCCCGCCAACGACCAACAGGCCGCCGTCACCCGCGAGTTCCTGAACCGCTCCGGCCTGCGGATCGGCGACCGCACCGCCGTCCGGGGCCTGGAGTCCACCCCCTTCACCATCACCGCCGTCGTCGAGTACCCCGACGACCTCAAGGGCACCGAACTCGTCACCCGCCCCGGCACCCTGATCGGCAAGCTCCCCGACACCTCCGGCCACGGCACCACCGCCGCCGCCACCCGCTGGCTGGTCAAACTCCCGGCCGGCGCCACCCTCGACTGGGCCAAGGTCACCGAACTCAACGGCTACGGCTTCGTCCTCGCCTCCCGCAGCGTCATCCTCCACCCGCCGGCCCGCGCCGACGTGCCCTTCTACGTCGAGATGGACCGCACAGGCGGCAGCGGCACCGCCCTGCTCGACCGCACCTACGTCGTCATCCTCGCCACCGTCGTCGGCATGGCCCTCCTGGAGATCGTCCTCCTCGCGGGCCCCGCCTTCGCCGTCGGGGCCCGACGCTCACGGCGCCAGCTCGGCCTGCTCGCCGCCGCGGGCGGTGACCGCGCCAACGTCCGCGCGGTCGTCCTCGGCGGCGGCGTCGTCCTCGGCCTCACCGGCGCCGCCATCGGCCTCGGCCTCGGCATCGCCCTGGTCGGCCTGCTGCGCACCCGCGCCGAGGAGTACTCCGGCGCCCGCTTCGGCCACTTCAACCTCCAGCCGCTCGACCTGCTCGGCGTGCTCCTGGTCGGCCTCGTCACCGGACTGCTCGCCGCCATCGTGCCCGCCGTCCAGGCCTCCCGCCAGGACGTCGTCTCCGCCCTCACCGGCCGCGACTCGCTCAAGCCGCCGAGCCGCAAACTCGCCCTGCTCGGCGTGCTGATGCTCGGCACCGGCACCGCCCTCGCCCTCGTCGGCGCGACCAGCGGCTTCTCCAGCCGCACCCTCGCCGTCCTCGGCGGCTCCCTCATCGCCGAACTCGGCATGGTCGCCCTCACCCCGTACCTGGTCGGCCTGTTCGGCAAGCTCGGCCGCTGGCTCTCGCTCGGCCCCCGGCTAGCCCTGCGCGACTCCGTCCGCCACCGCGGCCGCACCGCGCCCGCCGTCGCCGCCGTGATGGCCGCCGTCGCCGGCTCCGTCGCCGTCAACGTCTACCTCGCCAGCTACGACGACCAGTACCGCCGCGAGTACGTCGCCGCCGGCCCGCCCGGCGCCGTCATCCTCGGCACCGGCTACGGCACCAGCACCGAGACCAAACTGCTCCCGCAGATGCGCGACACCGTCGAACGCAGCATCTCCGGCCTCGGCCCCCGGGCCGACGTCTCCCACGTCGACTACAAGGGCGACTGCCAGGACGGCACCTCCTGCGGCTACGTCGAGGTCATGCCGCCCAAGGAACGGCGCTGCCCGGTCTTCGACCGCGACGTCCCCGCCGACCCCGACGAGACCAAGCGCGTGATGAGCACCGACCCGCGCTGCCAGGTCAACCAACGCCGCGGCAGCCAGTACGGCGACGTCACCGCCGGCGACGCCACGCTGCTGCGCAACCTGTACGGCGTCACCGACCCGGCCGCCGGCCAGGCCCTCACCGCCGGCAAGGCCGTGGTCTTCGACCCGCGCTACTACGAGGACGGCAAGGTCGTCCTGCGGTTCAGCGAGCCCGCCACCACGGGCACCGGCGGCACCCCCGCCAAGCCCAGGATCACCGAGACCACCGTCGACGCCGTCCTCGCCCCCTCCGCGATGCCGGCCCCCGGCCAGATCGTGATGACCCCGGACACCGCCACCCGGCTCGGCTTCACCACCCGGCCGGCCGGCTCCGTCTGGCTCCCCGGGGCCACCCCCTCCGACGGTGACCAGCAGAAGGCCGACGGCGCCCTCGGCAAGCTCACCGACCACACCGTCCTCAGCGTCGAACGCGGCTACCAGTCCAAGGCCGGACTCGTCGGCCTCGGCCTGGCCGGCTTCGCCGGACTCGTCGCCCTCGGCGCGGCCGGCATCGCCACCGGACTGGCCGCCGCCGACTCCCAGCGCGACCTCACCACCCTCGCCGCCGTCGGCGCGGAACCGCGCATCCGCCGCTCGCTGTCCGGCTTCCAGTGCGGAGTCATCGCCGCCATGGGCACCCTGCTCGGCGCCGTCTGCGGCCTCCTGCCGGCCATCGCCCTGCGCAAGGTCCAGGGCCTCGCGGCCGACTATCCCGGCATCAGCCCCGAGGAACTCGCCGACAAGTCGTCCGTGGTCCTGCCCTGGCCCACCATCGCCGCCACCGTCGTGGTGCTGCCGCTGCTCGCGGCGGCCCTGGCCGCGCTGCTCACGCGCTCGCGGATGTCGCTGCTGCGCCGCACCGGCTGAGGGCGGCGGCCGCCCGCTCCCGGGGGTGCCCCGTCACCCCCGTCACCCCCGTCACCCTCAGCACCCCGTCATCCCCGTCACCCCCGTCCGCGCGACCCGTCGCGGCGGGGGTGACGGCCGTCGCGGGAGCGGCGGAAGCGGCGGGGGTGACGGAGGTTACAGCCCTGACGGCGTCCGGCACCCGGAGGCCCGGGGCGGGCACCCACACGGGCGAACTACAGTCGTCGGTATGACGAGAACCCCGGACAGCGCCGTCCGCTCCTTCATCGACCAGCACCAGGCCGCCTTCCTCGCCGACCTCTCCGAGTGGCTGGCCATCCCCTCGGTCTCCGCGGACCCCGAGCGGGCCGGCGACGTGCGCCGCTCCGCCGAGTGGCTGGCCGCCAAGCTGAGCGCGACCGGCTTCCCGGTCGCCGAGGTGTGGGAGACCGACGGGCTGCCCGCGGTGTTCGCCGAGTGGCCGTCCGGGGACCCGTCCGCACCGACCGTCCTGGTCTACGGGCACCACGACGTGCAGCCCGCCGCCAAGGAGGACGGCTGGGACACCGAGCCCTTCACCCCGACCGTGGTCGGCGAGCGGCTGTACGCGCGCGGCGCGGCCGACGACAAGGGCCAGGTCTTCTTCCACACCCTCGGGGTGCGCGCCCACCTGGCCGCCACCGGCCGCACCGCGCCGGCCGTCAACCTCAAGCTGCTGATCGAGGGCGAGGAGGAGTCCGGCTCGCCGCACTTCGCCGACCTGGTCCGGCGCGAGGCCGAGCGGCTGGCCGCCGACGTGGTGGTCATCTCCGACACCGGCATGTGGTCCGAGACCACCCCGACCGTGTGCACCGGCATGCGCGGCCTCGCGGACGCCCAGCTCGACCTGTACGGGCCGGACACCGACATCCACTCCGGCTCCTTCGGCGGCGCCGTCCCCAACCCGGCCCAGGTCGCGGCCGAACTGGCCGCCGCCCTGCACGACGACGACCGCAGGGTCGCGATCCCGGGCTTCTACGACGGGATCGTGGAGCTGACCGAGCGCGAGCGCGAACTGTTCGCCGAACTGCCCTTCGACGAGGCGCAGTGGCTGCGCGTCGCCAAGTCGTACGGCACCCGCGGGGAGGCCGGGTACTCCACCCTGGAGCGGGTCTGGGCCCGGCCGACCGCCGAGGTCAACGGCATCTGGGGCGGCTACACCGGCCCCGGCGGCAAGACCATCGTGCCGTCCTCGGCCCACCTCAAGCTGTCCTTCCGGCTGGTCGCCGGGCAGGAGGTGGAGAAGGTCCGCGAGGCGGTCCGGGCCTGGGTCGCCGAGCGGGTGCCCGAGGGCATCCGGTACGAGCTGGTCTTCCCGGGCGCGACCCGGCCCTGCCTGACCCCGCTGGACCACCCGGCGCTGCAGTCCACGGTCCGCGCGATGGGCCGAGCCTTCGGGCAGAAGATCCTCTTCACCCGCGAGGGCGGCTCCGGCCCCGCCGCGGACCTGCAGGACGTGCTGGGCGCGCCGGTGCTGTTCCTCGGCATCTCGGTGCCCTCGGACGGCTGGCACTCGGTCAACGAGAAGGTCGAGCTGGACCTGCTGGCCAAGGGCGTCGAGACCGCCGCCTACCTGTGGGGCGACCTGGCCGAGAACTTCCGGCCCGGCGCGTGAGCCCGCGCGCTGTGGGCCCGGCGCGTGGGCCCGCGCGCTGTGAGCCCACGCGCCGTGGGCCCGCGAGTCGGGCCCCCGAGCCGGGGACGCGCTGCGGGCCCCTTCCGCTCCGGGCCCTTCCGCGCACACCGCAGTCAGATCACTCATCCGGATGATTCACCACGTGGGGATGGAACGAAGTGAGCACCGTGCCTGAGACCGAGCGCCCGCAGGCCCTGGCCCTGGCCAGGGCGGGGGTGGACCGGGCCGCCGAGCACCGGTTCGACGAGCCCTGGCTGGCCGCCGCCTGGAGCCACCCCGCCACCCGGGTCCTGCCGATCGCCGGCGGCGAGGCCTTCGTCGTCGACACCGCGCAGGGCACCGAGCTCGTCCTGCTGCCCTCCTTCGAGGCGCCGCAGACCGGTGACCGCTACTTCCTCGGCACCGACGAGGACGGCGTCTCCTACTTCGCGCTGGCCGGCGAGAGCCTGCCCGGCCGGCTGGACGGCGACGCCCGCCCGGCCGGACTGCGCGAGGTCGGCGCGCTGCTGTCCGACCGCGACGCCGGCCTGCTGGTGCACGCCGTCGCCCTGGAGCACTGGCACCGGCTGCACAGCTTCTGCTCGCGCTGCGGCCACCCGACCGAGAAGGCCGGCGCCGGGCACGTGCGGCGCTGCACCTCCTGCGCGGCCGAGCACTACCCGCGCACCGACCCGGCGGTGATCATGGTGATCACCGACGAGCAGGACCGCTGCCTGCTCGGCCGCCAGGCGCTGTGGCCGGAGGGCCGCTGGTCCACGCTGGCCGGCTTCGTCGAGCCGGGGGAGTCGATCGAGCAGGCGGTGGCCCGCGAGGTGCAGGAGGAGGCGGGCGTGCGGGTCGGCGAGGTCCGCTACGTCGCCAGCCAGCCCTGGCCGTTCCCGTCCAGCCTGATGCTCGGCTTCACGGGCAAGGCCCTGCCCGGCGGCACCGACATCACCGTGGACGGCGAGGAGCTGGCCGAGGCGCGCTGGTTCTCCCGCGAGGAGCTGCGCGCCGGGATGGAGGCGGGAGAGATCCTGCCGCCCTCCGGCATCTCGATCGCCCGCCACCTGGTCGAACTCTGGTACGGCGAGCGGCTGCCGTCGGCGGCGCGCTGGTAGTCCCGTACGGATCCCGGGCGGCCGCGGGGAGTTCCGTGCGGTTGCGGTGAGTCCGGTGAGATTCGGGTGAGCCCCGGGCTGTTCCGGTGAGCCCCGGGCTGTTCCGGTGAGTTCGGTGCGGTTCCGCATCCAGGGGGCGCGTGGCTTATGCCGCGCGCCCCCGCTTTTCCCTCCCAGCCCTTCCCGAATCCGCCACGACCGGCTGTTCGTGGCCGGACGGGCCAGTTCTGCTACCGCAGGAGCCCCCGAGGCCCCCACCGCCGACCCGCGCGGACGACATTGCCGGAAACGGCTGAAACCGCGTCACCACGCTCGCTACATTCACTCGGGTGACAATCCCCCGGGGCACCGCCCAATCCCCCAAATACCAGCGCCTCGCCGCCGACCTGCGCCGCCGGATCGCCGAGGGCGAGTTCACCACCGACGCCGCCCTCCCGGTCGAGAGCGAACTGGAGCGCCAGTACGGCGTCGCCCGCAACACCGTCCGGCTCGCCGTCGACGTCCTGGTCAACGAAGGCCGCCTCGTCCGACTCCAGGGCAAGGGCACCTACCTGCGCGAACACCCCGTCCTCGACCACCGCGCCTACGGGCCCGCCCTGCCCCCGGCCCCCCGCGACTGCCTCGCCGCGCCCTCCGCCGTCTACCTCGGCGAAGCCGACGAAGCCGGACGCGAACTCAGCACCGACTTCGAGATGATGATCGTCCGGGCCCGCGTCGACATCGCCGAACGCCTCGGACTGCGCCCCGGCGAGGCCATCGTCGTCCGCCGCCAGCTGCGCCTGCTCGACCGCGAGCCGTACTCCATCGAGGAGAGCCACTACCGGGCCGGCCTCGCCGCCGGCACCCCGCTGATGGAACCCGACCCCGTCGAAGGCGGGGACGAAGCCGTCCTCGCCGCCCTCGGCCGCACCGAGGTCGGCGCCGTCGACCACCTCGTCGCCCGGATGCCGGGCCCCGAGGAGGCCCAGTGGTTCCAGGGCGGCCCCGGCGTCCCGCTCATGGTCCAGACCCGGGTCACCTACGACCGGCGCGGCCCCGTCCGGGTTATCGAGACCCGCTACTCGGCCGACCGCAGCCGGCTCGTCTACGGCATCGGCGACCTCGGCGCGCGCACCACCCTGCCCGCCCCCGCCAACCCCGTCGATCCGGCCCGGGCCGACGCGCCGTGAGGCGCGCCGACGCCGGCCGGCCGTCCCGGCGCCGGGTCAGGCGGCCAGGGCCTTCTTGACCTGGATCAGGCTCGGGTTCGTCATCACGACCTGCTCGCCGCCGCCCACCGGCTGGACCAGCACCGTCGGCACCGTCTGGTTGCCGTTGTTCACCGACTCCACGAAGGCGGCCGACGCCGGGTCCTCCTCGATGTTGATCTCGGTGTAGCCGATGCCTTCACGGTCCAGCTGGCTCTTGAGTCGGTTGCAGTACCCACACCAGGTCGTGCTGTACATCGTCACGGTGCCGGACATCGAGGGGACTCCTTCGAAAGAGGGGTTCGTACGGTCTCACAGCCGCAACGTCCACCGGGCGGCCGGCATTCCGGCAACCCCACCGGTGGTCCACGCGGCAACGGACCGGGCGATGCGGAGGGATCATCCTGCGATCACACCGGGCCTGTGGACAACCCCGCCGTCGTTGTCCCAGCGGGCTGAGAGGATGGAACGCATGCAGGAAGACCTCTTGAGCGGCAGCCCGTACGACGGCCCCCACGGCTCCCCCTGGGCCGACCCCGGCGCCGCCACCGGCCCCGACGCCGTGCTCGCCGGGCTCGACCCCGAACAGCGCGCCGTCGCCACCGCCCTGCACGGCCCCGTCTGCGTCCTCGCCGGCGCCGGCACCGGCAAGACCCGCGCCATCACCCACCGCATCGCCTACGGCGTGCGCAGCGGGGTCTACCAGCCCGCGCAGGTCCTCGCCGTCACCTTCACCGCCCGCGCCGCCGGCGAGATGCGCGGCCGACTGCGGCAGCTCGGCGCCGACGGCGTCCAGGCCCGCACCTTCCACGCCGCCGCCCTGCGCCAGCTCCAGTACTTCTGGCCCCGCGCCGTCGGCGGCCCGGTGCCCCAGCTCCTCGAACGCAAGGTGCAGCTCGTCGCCGAAGCCGCCGGCCGCTGCGGACTGCGCGTCCAGCGCACCGAACTGCGCGACCTCACCGCCGAGATCGAATGGGCCAAGGTCACCCAGACCGGCCCCGACGACTACCCCGCCGCCGTCGCCAAGTCCGGCCGGGAAGCCCCCCGCGACCCCGCCGAGACCGCCCAGGTCTACCGCGTCTACGAGGAGACCAAGAGCCGCCGCGGCACCATCGACTTCGAGGACGTCCTGCTCCTCACCGCCGCCATCCTGGAGGACCGCCCGGACATCGCCGACCAGGTCCGCAACCAGTACCGGCACTTCACCGTCGACGAGTACCAGGACGTCTCCCCGCTCCAGCAGCGCCTGCTCGACCAGTGGACCGGCCCCGGCGGCGGCGCCAGCCTCTGCGTCGTCGGCGACGCCAGCCAGACCATCTACTCCTTCACCGGCGCCACCCCGGACTACCTGCTGAACTTCCGCAGCCGCCACCCCGAGGCCACCGTCGTCAAACTCGTCCGCGACTACCGCTCCACCCCCCAGGTCGTCCACCTCGCCAACGGACTGCTCGCCCAGGCCCGCGGCGAGGCCGCCCGCCACCGCCTCGAACTCGTCTCCCAGCGCGAGGCCGGCCCCGAACCCGTCTACACCGAGTACGAGGACGAACCCACCGAGGCCGAGACCACCGCCCGCCGGATCAAGGACCTCCTCGCCACCGGCGTGCGCGCCAGCGAGATCGCCGTCCTGTTCCGCACCAACGGCCAGTCCGAGGTCTACGAACAGGCCCTCGCCGACCTCGGCGTCCCCTACCAGCTCAAGGGCGCCGAACGGTTCTTCGAACGCCCCGAGGTCCGCGACGCCGGCGTCCTGCTGCGCGGCGCCGCCCGCGCCGCCGCCGACCCGCTCACCGCCGGCGCCCCCGACCTCGCCGGCCAGGTCCGCGCCGTCCTCGCCAGCCGCGGCTTCACCCCCGAACCGCCCGCCGGCTCCGGCGCCGTCCGCGACCGCTGGGAATCCCTCGCCGCCCTCGTCCGCCTCGCCGAGGAGTTCGAGCGCACCCGCGCCGCCGAGGGCCTCGGCACCGACCTCGCCGCCTACGTCGCCGAACTCGACGCCCGCGCCGCCGCCCAGCACGCCCCCGCCGTCGAAGGCGTCACCCTCGCCTCCCTGCACGCCGCCAAGGGCCTCGAATGGGACGCCGTCTTCCTCGTCGGCCTCACCGAGGGCACCCTGCCGATCATCTACGCCAAGACCGACGAACAGATCGAGGAGGAACGCCGCCTCCTCTACGTCGGCGTCACCCGCGCCCGCAAGCACCTCAGCCTCTCCTGGGCCCTCTCCCGCTCCCCGGGCGGCCGCGCCTCCCGCAAACCCAGCCGCTTCATGGACGGGCTGCGCCCCGGCTCCTCCGCTCCGGGCGCGCGCACCGGCGCGAGGGGCGGGCGGGGGAGCGTCGAGCCCGGCGAGCGCTCGGCCGCCCGACGGGTCCGCGGCCCGGTCAAGTGCCGGGTCTGCGACAGGCCGCTCACCGATGCCGTCGAACGCAAGCTGCGCCGCTGCGAGGACTGCCCGTCCACGATGGACGAGGCGCTGTACGAGCGGCTGCGCGAGTGGCGCGCCCGGCAGGCGAAGGAGCAGGGCGCCCCGGCGTACGTCGTGTTCACCGACGCGACCCTGATGGCGATCGCCGAGGACGTGCCCGCCAGCCGCCAGGAACTGGCCCTGATCTCGGGGGTCGGCGCCATGAAGCTGGACAAGTACGGGTCGGCCGTGCTCTCGTTGTGCGCGGGGGAGGAGCCCGAGGAGGATCCGGACGGCGTCGAGGACGACGGTCCGGTCGATCCGGCGTGAGCCGGCACGGGCGCGGTCCAGGGGACTGCTCGGGGGACTTCGCAACCGCTGCGGAACGTCGTGGCGACCGCCGCGGAACGTCGTGGCGACCGTCGCCGGACGTCGCGCGGATCGTGCCGCGGGACGGAGTCGCGTGAACTCGCGTGAAAAATAGTTTGCGCGGCATACCGGGAGCGCAATAGCCTGCCGGAGCGGTCAAGGGGACGCGGTCGCACGGGGTGAAACCTGTGCCGATCCCCCTCGCCCACAGCTCTACCGAGACAGACATCCGAACATTCGGAGCCAGGGGAACCAGGCTCCGCGAGACGCCGAGAGGAGGCGAAGACAGTGGGAAACATCATGATCACCAAAATGACTGGCCAGACCGTTGTCGCTGCCTCCCTGCGTGCCGCCCGTCTGCGGGCGCTCGCCGAGCTCGGTGGAACCGGTCTGGGTCTCGACGCCACCGGTGTCTCCGTCGCCTCCGCTGTCAGTGGTCTTGGACACACTGATCTGTGCCTCACGGGCGGCAGGAGTGTCGAAGGCACCGTTGTCGAGACCGGTCTGTCCCGTGACTGGGCGTCGGTCGACGCCTCGCGCCCCGAGCGCGATGTGCGACCGACCCAGGCACCGAAGGCGGCCGTAGCCGCCGCCATGCATGGCGGCTATGCGCAGGTCATCGGTGCCGGAAACGCCCAGAAGCAGAACGAGCAGCAGATCAACCAGGCCAAGGCCGCCTTTATCGGCGCCGAGGCCATCCGGATGCGGGCCTTCCGCGGGCCTGAACCCTGGAGAGAACGAACCTGAGTCAGCCTCAGGTCGGCACCTCCAGGGCCGCGGAACCCGTCACACCGGGATCCGCGGCCCTTCTGTTTTGTCCGGTACGCAAGACCACCCAGGCCCCCCGGGGCCTCCGGCCCAGCACCACCAGTCCACTGGGCCGGACCCACTGAGAAGACGAGGAAGACGCCCACAGTGTCCACGGTCATCACGCCGCCCATCCCGTCCGTACCGCCGACAAGCCAGATCACCAAGGCCGACCAGGCCGACCCCCCGGAGGTTCCGTTCATGCAGCTCAACTCGATCGAGCAGGCCGAGGCGCTCGGTCTCCCCATCCCCTGCCGCGCCTTCGACCCCGAGGTCTTCTTCGCGGAGACGCCCGCCGACGTCGAGTACGCGAAGTCCCTCTGCGGCACCTGCCCGGTGAAGGAGGCCTGCCTGGCCGGCGCGCTGGAGCGCCGCGAGCCGTGGGGCGTCTGGGGCGGCGAGCTGTTCGTCCAGGGTGTGGTCGTGGCCCGCAAGCGGCCGCGTGGCCGTCCGCGCAAGACCGAGGTCATGGCGTGAACCCCGCCGACCACGTCAGGGCCGTCCGCAGGGGAGAGCAGCCCCCGCTGGACACCGCCCTCCGCCGGTCCGTACGGATCGCCGCCGCCAAGGCCGACTCAGCGGCCAGCACCCGCCCATTCCCGAGCACGCACCACGAGCAGGACCACGACATGACCCCCGCCGCCATCGATCCCACCGTCCGCGCCGAGCAGACCACTGAACTTCAGATCCAGAACAGGACCCTCGAAATGCAACTTCTGCATGAATCCCTGGCCCGTGCCCATATGCAAGACAGGTTCCACGAGGCCGAGGAACAACGCCTCGTCAGCCGGGTCGTCCGGGCGCGCAAGCTCCGGCAGCGGGCCGAGCGCGCCTCGATGCGGGCCCGCAAGGCGCTCGCCGTCGCGCTGATGTAGGCGCCCCGACGCCGATCCGACTGACCCCCGTCGTGCCGCAGGCCGCCCCCCGTTCGCGGGGAGCGGCCTGCGGCCGTTGTGGGGCGGGTGTTGTGGAGCGGCCGTTGTGGAGCGGGTCAGGGGCGGGCGGGTCTGCCACTCTTCCTGGCCGCCGCCGGAGTGCGCCTCTCGGGCTCGGCCGCCTCGGGTGTCTCGGCCGTCTTCGCCGTCTTCGCCGTCTTCGCCGGCTTGACCGTCTTGGCCGGCTGGGCCCGCTCGGCCTGCTTGGCGGGCTTCGCGGGTGGCTCGTCGGCGAACTCGGGCAGCCACTCCAGCATCTCGGCGCGGAACGGCGCCTTGGCGCCCAGCTGGCACAGCACGCCGATGGTGCTCAGCGTCACCCGGTGGATCAGCAGGTAGGCGGGCGGCAGGTTCAGCTGCTTGCCCAGGTTGTAGGCGGGCGAGCGCGGATCGGCGATGCGGGCCGCCTGGGCGCGCATCCAGGCCCGGGTGAAGTGGAAGCTGTCCACGGCGGCCGGCTCGATGATCGGCAACAGGTAGTCCAGCACCGCGTCCGGGTCCAGCTGGATCGAGGGCTTCACGAAGCCCTCCTCGCGGAGCATCTTGAGCACGCCCGCCGCGTCCCCGGCCAGCGCCATCCGCAGCGAGGCCCCGATCGGCTCGGGCAGCCCGCCCGGCAGCCGGTCCACCGTGCCGAAGTCCAGTACGCCCAGCCGCCAGCCCTCGGCCGGGCCGTCGTCCTTCAGCAGCCGGAAGTTGCCCGGGTGCGGGTCCGCGTGCAGCAGACCGGTCCGGGACGGGCCGGCGAACAGGAACCGGGCCAGCAGCTGCCCGGCGCGGTCACGCTCCTCCTGGGTGCCGTTCGCGATCACCTCGGCCAGCGGGGTGCCGTCCATCCACTCGGTGACCAGCACCTGGTCGGCCTGCGCCACCACGACCGGCACCACGATGTCCGGGTCGCCCGCGAACTCCTCGGCGTGCCGACGCTGGGCCTGGGCCTCCAGCTCGTAGTCCAGTTCCTCCGAGACGCGCTCGCGCAGCTCGGCGATCAGCGGCTTGATGTCCAGCCCGGGGACCAGCGGACCGAGCAGCCAGGCCACCCGGCTCAGCTGGGACAGGTCCGCGAGCAACGCGTCACCCGCGCCCGGGTACTGCACCTTGACCGCGACCTGCCGGCCGTCGTGCCAGACCGCCCGGTGCACCTGGCCGATCGAGGCGGCCGCCGCCGGGCGGTCGTCGAACTCCACGAACAGCTCGCGCCAGTCGTTCCCGAGCCGCTGGGCCAGCGCGGCGTGCACCTTGGCGGCGGGCATCGGGGGAGCGGCGTCCTGCAGCTTGGTGAGCGCGGCCCGGTACGGGCCGGCGACCTCCTCGGGCAGCGCGGCCTCGAAGACGGACAGGACCTGCCCGAACTTCATGGCTCCGCCCTTGAGCTCACCCAGGACCTTGAACAGCTGGTCGGCGGTGGCCTGCTGGAGCTCCGCCGTCACCACCTCGGCGGAGCGGCCGCCGATGCGCCTGCCCAGTCCGAGCGTGGCGCGGCCGGCTATCCCCAGCGGCAGGGCGGCGAGCCGTGCCGTGCGGGTCACTGCCTTGCGCGGAAGATCGCTCACCCGGGCCTCCAATCCCCTGGCCCCCCGACACCGGACGGCCCACCATCACTAGGCCATTGTGCCCGCTCCCCGGACTGCTTCCGTCGGTATTTCACGGGGGCCGGTAGGCGGTGGCCGCTCCTTGCGGGGAGTTGGGCGGCTCGGTCCGGCGGGCGTTGGCGCTGGTGGGGCCGGTGGTCGGAGGCGCGCCGGGGCCCGAGGCGGTGCTGTCTTGGAGGCGGGCGCAGGAAGTCGGCTGGGCCGACTTCCTGCGCGGGTGGGAGCTCAGGCGTCGGCTTCGGCGGTGCGGCGGTAAGTGGCCAGATGGACGCCGGTCCTGGCGATCGTGGTGGAGGTCAGCTGCAGGGTGCGCAGTACGCCGTCGGCGGGGAAGAGCGACTTGCCGCCGCCCAGCAGCACGGGCATCACCATGAGCCGGAGCTCGTCCACCAGGTCCTCGCCGAGGAGGGTGCGGACGAGGGTCGGGCTGCCCATGACCAGCAGATCCCCGCCGTCGGCCGCGCGCTGCTGCCGGGCCCACTCGACGGCCCCGGTGCCGGGGACGAGGGTGCTGTTCGTCCAGGTGAGGTCGGCCTCGGCGAGGGTGTCGGAGACGACGTACTTCTTGATCGAGTTCATCTGGTCGGCGAACGGATCGCCGGCCCGCTCGGGCCAGGCGGCGGCCATGGTGCGCCAGGTGCGGCGGCCGAAGAGCAGGGCGTCGGCGCTGCTCATCGCCTCGTTGATGAACGGGCCGATGGTCTCCGGGTCGAAGAACGGGTGGGACCAGCCACCGTGGGTGAAGTCTCCGTCGGTGTCCTCCTGCGGAGCGCCGGGGGCCTGGACAACGCCGTCGAGGCTGATGAACTCGCTGATCACGATGCGCATGGGGTGCTCCTCTGGGGGCTTGCTTGTTGGGGGTTGTGCAGTGGAGACCGGGGGACCGGGCAAGACTCATTGCCCGCACATAGTGACCCTGGTCACATTGTTGACGCTTTGGGGCCCGCCCCTCCCCCCCCACCCCCACCCGCCCTCCTCCTCCCACCTCACCCGCCGCCCACCCACCCACCTCCGGCCCCGGCCGCGCTCCTTCGGAACAGCGACTCCCTCCTCTCCCGGCCCGGGGGGGGGGGCCCCCCCCGGTGGGGGGGGGGGCCACCGCCGTGCCGGTGGTGCTGTCGGGTCAGGCCTTGCGGGCCCCGGGGTGGCGGCTGCACCAGCCCTCCCAGGCGGAGGAGACCATGTCGGCCACGTCGTGGCTCGCGCTCCAGCCCAGCTCGCGCTGGATCAGGTCGGCGGAGGCCACCACCCGGGCCGGGTCGCCGGGGCGGCGCGGGGTCACCGCGGCGGTGGTGTCGTAACCGGTGACCTTGCCGATGACCTCGATCATCTCCTTGACGCTGACGCCCTCGCCGCGGCCGATGTTGAGCACCAGCGCGGTCTCGCCGGCCGGGTCGGCGGCCAGCCGCTTGGCGGCGGCCACGTGGGCCGAGGCGATGTCGGAGACGTGGATGAAGTCGCGGACGCAGGTGCCGTCCGGGGTCGCGTAGTCGTCGCCGAAGATCCGCGGCGCCTCGCCGGCGGTCAGCCGCTCGAAGACCATCGGGATCAGGTTGAACACCCCGGCGTCGGAGAGCTCGGGCGAGGCGGCGCCGGCCACGTTGAAGTAGCGCAGGGCCACGGTGGACATCCCGTACGCCTTGCCGGCCGCGGCGACCAGCCACTCGCCGGCGAGCTTGGTCTCGCCGTACGGGCTCATCGGCGCGCAGGGGGTGGACTCGGTGACCAGGTCGACGTCCGGCATGCCGTAGACGGCGGCGGAGGAGGAGAACAGGAAGCGCTTGACGCCGCCCTCGGCCGCGGCCTCCAGCACCGTCTGCAGGCCGATCACGTTCTCGCGGTAGTACAGGAACGGCTGCTCGACCGACTCGCCGACCTGCTTCTTGGCGGCGAAGTGCAGGACGCCCTCGATGCCGTGCTCGCGGATCGCGGCGTCCAGGACGGCGCGGTCCAGGGTCGAGCCCTCGATCAGCGGGACGCCGGCCGGCACCCGGGAGGCGTCGCCGGTGCTCAGGTCGTCCAGGACGGCGACGCGCTCACCGGCGTCGAGCAGCTGGCGGACGACGTGCCCACCGATGTAACCGGCACCGCCGGTGATCAACCAAGTCATGGGGCAATCCTAGGCGTTCGAATTCGGGCCACCGGGTTCGGGCGAGTCGGTACGGCAATTCGGACAAATCGGTGAAATGCTGACAAAGATTCCTTTGCTCTCATGCCCGCGCCCTCGGCGTGGTGACGAATCGGAGGCAGCCAGGTGAGCCGAACGAAGGAACGCAACCGCCCGCTGCCGGCCGGTCCCCGGCCGACCGGGCCCAGGGCGGCGCGGGGCCGGCTGCTCGCGCCGGGTGCGGTCGCGGTCATGACGGCGCTCGCGCTGGCGCTGGCCGGGTGCAGCGGCTCCACCTCTTCCTCCTCCTCGGCCGCATCGTCGGTGGCCGGCTCCCCGTCCGGCGCCACCAAGCAGGCCTCCTCCGCCCCCGGCGCCCAGCCGGGCGGTGCCAACCAGCTGCAGGACGCGTACCAGAAGGTGATCGCCGACGTGCTGCCCTCGGTGGTCCAGATCATCACCGGCGACAGCCTCGGCTCCGGGATCGTCTACGACGACAAGGGCGACATCGTCACCAACGCCCACGTGGTGGGCTCCGCGACCACCTTCACCGTCACCCTGGCCAACAGCACCAAGGCGCTGGACGCCGCCCTGGTCGGCAGCTACCCCGACTCCGACCTCGCCGTGATCAAGCTCAGCAGTCCGCCGAGCGGCCTCAAACCGGCCACCTTCGGCGACTCCGGCAAGGTTCAGCTCGGTCAGATCACCCTCGCCATGGGCAGCCCCCTCGGCCTCGCCAGCAGCGTCACCCAGGGCATCGTCTCGGCCACCGGGCGGACCGTCTCCGAGCCCCGCGGCGGCGGCTCGCCCGGGGCCACCATCGGCAACATGGTGCAGACCTCGGCCGCCATCAACCCGGGCAACAGCGGCGGCGCGCTGGTCAACCTGGACAGTCAGGTGATCGGCATCAACACCCTCGCGGCGACCGAGCCGCAGACCAACGGCGCGGCGGCCCCCGGCATCGGCTTCGCCATCCCGGCGTCCACCATCACCAACATCACCGACCAGCTGATCAAGCAGGGCAAGGTCACCAACTCCGGCCGGGCCGCGCTCGGCATCACCGCCCGGACCACCTTCGACCAGCAGTTCCAGCCGGCCGGCGCGGTGATCGTGGCGGTCAGCCAGGGCGGTCCGGCGGCCTCGGCGGGGCTCCAGCCCGGCGACGTCATCACCAAGATCGGCGACACCCCGGTCGACTCGCTGAACGCGCTCACCACCGCGCTCGCCTCGCTCACCCCGGGCAGCAAGGTGACCGTCACCTACACCCGGGACGGCAACAGCAGGACCGCCGACGTCACGCTCGGCACGCTGGAGAGCGGCTCGTAGGGGCCCGTCCGACCCCGGTACGCGGGCCGGCCCGCCCACCGTGCAAGGGTTCCGCGGGCCGTCCGGCGCACCGGACCGGCGCCGGGCCCCCGTCCACTGCCTCGGACGGGGGCCCGGCGCTCTTCGTCGTCCGACAGGCCTCCTGACAGAGCACTACTGGCGGCGGGCGGTGCGGGTGCGCCAGGGCAGCTCGACGGTGACGGTGGTCGGGCCGCCCTCCGGGCTGTTCACCAGGAAGACCCCGTCCACCGCCCGGATCCGCTCGGCCAGCCCGCCCAGACCGCTGCCCGGGTAGGGGGCGGCCCCGCCCTTGCCGTCGTCGTGCACCAGCACCATCAGCTGGTTGTCGGAGCGCCAGACGTCCACCGAGGCGCTCCGGGCGCCCGCGTGCTTGGAGACGTTGGTCAGCAGCTCGCTGACGGTGAAGTAGGCGATGCCCTCGACCGCCGAGTCCGGGCGCTCGGGCTCGCCGTCCGGCCCGGCCAGGTCGACGTTCACCTTCACCCCGCCCGGGACGGTGCAGCGGGCCGCGACCGCGGACAGCGCCGCGTCCAGGCCGCGGTCGGTGAGCACCGCCGGGTGGATGCCGCGGGCCAGGTCGCGCAGCTCCTGCAGGGCGAGCTTCACCTCGCCGTGCGCGTTGTCGACCATCCGGGCGGCGACCGCCATGTCCTCCTGGGTCTCCACCTCGCGCAGCCGCTCCTTGGCCATGCCGAGGTCCATCGCCAGCGCGACCAGGCGGGCCTGGGCGCCGTCGTGCAGGTCGCGTTCGATCCGTCGCAGGTCGGCGGCGGCGGTGTCGACCACCGTGCCGCGGTCGTCCTCCAGCTCGCGCACCCGCTCGGCCAGCGCGCCGGGGAAGAGCAGCGACTCGATCAGGATCCGGTCGACGGCCGCCATCGCGCGCACCACCACCGGCAGCACCGGCCACAGCACGATCACCGAGGTCAGGGCCAGGGTGAAGCTCAGGATGCCCCAGGGCAGCATCAGCACGTTGTAGAGCGCGGAGCGCCAGTTCAGCAGGTCGGTGAGGTGGGCGATGGTGTACGCCACCATGCCCGGGCGGCGCGGCTTCACCGGCTGCGGGTCGTCGATCCGGGAGCCGTACACCGCGCGGGCCCGGTTGCGGCCCAGCGCGCCCAGGGCGCGGGAGCCGGCCAGCCCGGCGGCCAGCACCGGCAGGCCGATCACCGTGACCGACAGGCCCAGGCCGACCGAGAGCGCGGTGACCGAGAGCACGAAGCCGGCGATGCCCAGCGGGAGGTTGAGCATCAGGTGCCCGACCTGGCGCCACATCCGCGCGCCGTACAGCGGCGGGCGCTCCATCCGAGCGTCCTGCTCCCTGATGGCGTCCACGGCGCGGTTCAGCGACTTCATCGGATCATCCGTCCCCTCGTTCGAGCTGGCGGACCAAGCTTCCCGAATCGGGGGCGGGACGTGCCATGGGGGTGATACATCTTCCGGGCCGGGGGTTATCCCCACCCCCGGCCGGTCCCCGGGCGTTCATCCGGGTGTCCACGGGACGTCTTGCGGAGCGGGCAGGTTTCGGGGGGAGTGGAGCCGTCCCCTTAGACTCACGCATTGGCCACGGTTAAGACCGTGTGAGGAAAAGTCGTAGAACTGTCTTGAGGGCGGATTCGCGGCCGAGGTGGAGGCGAAGGCATGGAGTGGCAGCAGGCGGCTGCCGTCGCGGCCGACCCGGCGGTCGGCAGCGGCTACTTCGACGCGTACGCCGCGATGGGCCTGCTGGCCGTCGTCGGGGTGCTCTTCGTCACCGTGGCGTTCACCGCCAACCGGCTGCTGCGGCCGGTGGTGTACTCGCCCGAGAAGCTCCTCGCCTACGAGTGCGGGGTGGACCCGGTGGGCGAGGACTGGGCGCACACCCAGATCCGCTACTACGTGTACGCCTTCCTGTACGTGATCTTCGCGGTCGACGCGATCTACCTGTTCCCGTGGGCGACCGTCTTCGCCGCCGCCGGGTACGGCGCCGCAACGCTGGTCGAGATGTTCCTCTTCATCGGCTTCCTCGCGGTCGGACTGCTCTACGCCTGGAAGAAGGGCGTTCTGGAATGGACGTGACGCACACCCACTCGCACGGCGCCCAGGGCGGTCCCGTCCCGCTCGGCCTGCCCGACCCCGCGCACCCCGGCGCCGTCGAGCGCCGCGGCCTCGGCCCGCTGGCCCGGCTCGCGCCGGACCCGGTCAAGGTCGTGCTCAACTGGGGCCGCCGCTACAGCCTCTGGTGCTTCAACTTCGGCCTGGCCTGCTGCGCGATCGAGTTCATCGCCGCGTCCATGGCCAAGCACGACTTCATCCGGATGGGCGTCATCCCGTTCGCGCCCGGCCCCCGTCAGGCGGACCTGATGATCGTCTCCGGGACGGTCACCGACAAGATGGCGCCCGCGGTCAAGCGCCTCTACGAGCAGATGCCCGAGCCGAAGTACGTCATCTCCTTCGGCGCCTGCTCCAACTCCGGCGGCCCGTACTGGGACTCGTACTCCGTCACCAAGGGCGTGGACCAGATCATCCCGGTCGACGTCTACGTGCCCGGCTGCCCGCCGCGGCCGGAGGCGCTGCTCCAGGGCATCCTCAAGCTGCAGGAGAAGATCGCCGCCGAATCCCTGCCCGGCCGGTACGCCGCGCCCGCGGCGGCGCTGCGCCGTCCGCTGGTGCCGGGGCCCTCGGCCGGCCCGTCCGAGAGAGGGGTCTCGTGACCACGCCTGAGCAGTACGCGGCGTCGGTCGGGGAGTGGGCGACCGGCGCCGAGGCGTACGGGCTGATCACCGTCGACGTGCCGGCCGAGCGCTGGATCGAGGCGCTCACCAGTGCCCGGGACGTGCTGGGCCTGGGCTTCTTCGACTGGCTGAGCGCCGTCGACGAGCTCGCCGAGGGCTTCTCCGTGGTCGCGCACCTGGCCGCCGCCGAGGCACCGGGGGTGCGCCACCTCGCGCTGCGCACCCGGGTGCCGCGCGACGGGGCCGCGCTGCCCAGCGCCGTCACGGTGTACGCGGGGGCCGCCTGGCACGAGCGCGAGACCCACGAGATGTTCGGCATCGACTTCCCCGGGCACCCGTACCTGGCCACCCTGCTGCTGCCGGACGGCTTCGAGGGGCACCCGCTGCGCAAGGAGTTCGTGCTCGCGGCGCGGGTCGCCAAGGACTGGCCGGGCGCCAAGGAACCGGGCGAGTCGGACCACGGCGGCGGGCCGGCCCGCCGCAAGATGCAGCCGGCCGGTGTGCCGGACCCGAACGAGTGGGGGCCGCTCAAGGGCACCCTGCCGCCGGTCGCCGAGCGGCCCGCGCGCGGTGCGCGGGCGGCGGGTGCGGCGGCGCGGACGCCCCGGGCCGGTGCGGGCGCGGCCGCGGCCACGGCCGCCGGTGCCGAGGGCGCCCCGGCGGTGCGGGCGGACCGGCCGCGGCGGACGCGCTCGGTGTCCGAGGGGTCGGCGAGCCAGGGCGCGGCCGAGGCCGAGGCTCCGGGCGCTCCTGCCGCTCCCGCTGCTCCGGTCGCCGAGGGCGCGCCGCCGGTGCGGGCAGACCGGCCGCGGCGGACCCGTTCGGTGTCCGAGGGATCGGTCAGCCAGCCGGCCGAGGAGGCCCCGGCGGCCGCCGGGGCTCCGGCCGAGCCGGCGGCTCCGGCCCGGCCACGGTCCTCCGACGCGCCCTGGCACAACCCGGTGCCGGCCCACGACGAGAAGCCCTCGGTCGAGGAGCCCTCGGTCGAGGAGCCCGCGGCCGAGAAGCCCTCGGCCGAGAAGCCCTCGGGCGAGGAGCCCTCGGCCGGGGCGGCGCAGAAGGACGAGAACTCGGCCGGAGCGGCCGACCAGGACGGAGACGGCGCGTGAACCTGCTCGACACGGTGCTCCGCTGCGTCGCCACCCTCGTCGTCTTCCTGGTCTTCCCGCTGGTCATCGGCCAGACCGAGCACAAGGTCATGGCGCACATGCAGGGCCGGCTCGGCCCGATGTACGCGGGCGGCTTCCACGGCTGGGCGCAGCTCGTCGCGGACGGCGTGAAGTTCGCGCAGAAGGAGGACATCGTCCCCGCCGAGGCGGACCGCCGGGTCTTCCAGCTGGCGCCCGCCGTCTCGCTGCTGCCGTACCTGTTCGTGCTGCTGGCGATCCCGGTCGGGCCGGACGGCTTCGTCGGCCAGGCGATCGACGCGGGGCTGTTCTTCGTGCTGGCCGTGATGGGCGTCGGCGTGATCGGCAAGCTGATGGCCGGTTGGGCCTCGGCGAACAAGTTCTCCCTGCTCGGTGCCCTGCGCACGGCCGCGCAGCTGATGTCCTACGAGCTGCCGATGGTGCTCGCGGCGGCCTCGGTGGCGATGGCCGCGGGCACCCTGTCGCTGCCCGGGATCCTGGACGCCTGGCAGTGGTACTGGCTGCCCTGGCAGATCATCGGCGCCTTCGTGTTCTTCACGGCCGGTCTGGCCGAGCTGCAGCGGCCGCCGTTCGACATGCCGGTCGCCGACTCGGAGATCATCTTCGGCGCGTACACCGAGTACACCGGTCTGCGCTTCGCGCTGTTCCTGCTCTCCGAGTACGTGGGCATCCTGGTGGTGTCGGCGCTGACGGCGGTGCTCTTCCTCGGCGGCTGGCACGGGCCGATGGCCGACCAGCTCGGCTGGCTGTGGATGCTCCTCAAGACCTTCGCGCTGGCCTTCGTGGTCATCTGGCTGCGGGTCACCTACCCGCGCCTGCGCGAGGACCAGCTGATGCGCTTCGCCTGGGTGGGCCTGATCCCGCTCGCGCTGGTCCAGCTGGCCCTCACCGGCATCATCAAGGTGGCGATCTCATGAGTTTTCCCGGTGTCGGCCTGGCGAAGGGCCTGGCCGTGACGCTGCGGACGATGACGAAGAAGAGCGTCACCGCGCAGTACCCCGACGTGCAGCCGGTGCTGCCGCCGCGTTCGCGCGGCGTCATCGCGCTGCTGGAGGAGAACTGCACGGTGTGCATGCTCTGCGCGCGCGAGTGCCCGGACTGGTGCATCTACATCGACTCCCACAAGGAGACGCTGCCGGCCGCCGAGCCGAACGCGCGGGCCCGCACCCGCAACGTGCTGGACCGGTTCGCCATCGACTTCTCGCTCTGCATGTACTGCGGGATCTGCATCGAGGTGTGCCCCTTCGACGCGCTGTTCTGGTCGCCGGAGTTCGAGTACGCGGAGACCGACATCCACGAGCTGACCCACGAGCGGGACAAGCTCCGGGAGTGGATGTGGACCGTCCCGGCGCCGCCGGCGCTGGACCCGGCGGCCGAGGAGCCCAAGGAGATCGCCTCCGCGCGCAAGGCGGCGGACAAGCTGGCGGCCGCCGCTGCGGCCGCCGCCGAGGAGAAGGGTGACGACGCATGACGGGCGCTGCCACGCTCCTCGCGGCGACCGGCTCGCTGGAGCCGGCCGCCCGTTCGTTCCTGTCCCCGACCGGCCAGGAGATCGTCTTCCTGCTGGTCGGCATCGCGGTGCTCGGCGCGGCGGTCGTCTCCGTCACCACCAAGCAGCTGGTGCACGCCGCGCTCTGGCTGGTGGTCGCGCTCGGCGGGCTGGCGGTGGAGTTCCTGCTGCTCACGGCGGAGTTCATCGCCTGGGTGCAGGTGCTGATCTACCTGGGCTCGGTGATCGTGCTGGTGCTGTTCGGGCTGATGCTCACCAAGGCGCCGATCGGGCGCTCGCCGGACGCCGACTCCAAGAACCGCTGGGTCGCCCTGGTCGTCGCGCTGGCCTCGGCCGGGACGCTGGTGACGCTGGTCGTCGACGCCTTCCGGACCTCCTGGATCGACCTCGGCGCGGGCGGCGGCTCGGCCGCCGTCACCGGGGCCGGCCTGTTCCGGAACTGGGTGCTGCCCTTCGAGGCGCTGTCCGTGCTGCTGCTGGCGGCGCTGGTCGGCGCGATCGTGCTGTCCCGCGGGTCCAAGCGCCGGGTGCCGGCGCCGCGGGCGGGCAAGCTGCGGGCCGGTCGGCCGGTCGGGTCCAACGGAACCGTCGCCGCTACCGCGCCGCGCACCGCTCCGGAGGCCGCCGCGCCGCCCGCGTCGCCCGCGCCGTCCGTGACCGAGGAGAGCTGATGCACCTCGCGTACCCCGTCGTCCTCTCCGCGCTGCTGTTCAGCGTCGGCGTGTACGGCGTCCTCGCCCGGCGCAACGCCGTCCTGGTGCTGATGTCCGTCGAGCTGATGCTCAACGCCGTCAACCTCAACCTGGTCGCCTTCGACGCCTGGCTGCGGGACTCGCTGCACGCCGGGCAGGCGCTCACCCTGTTCACCCTCACCGTCGCCGCCGCCGAGATCGGGCTGGGGCTCGCCATCGTCCTGCTGCTGTTCCGGGCCCGGGGCACCGCGGACATCGACCGGGCCACCGCGCTCGGCGACCCGGCCGAGCCGTACGCCACCGTCGAGGAGGAGCCGGCCGCAGCCGAGGCACTGAAGGGCCGGCCCACCGCATGAACCTCGCCCTGCCCGCCCTCGTCCCCGCGCTGCCCGCACTCGGGGCCGCCGCGACCCTGGCCACCGGCAAGAAGGCGCCCGGGCTGGCCCGGCCGCTGGCGATCGTCCCGGTCGCCGTCTCGGCCGTGCTCGCCCTGGTGGTCGCCCTCCAGCTCGGCACCGGCCAGACCCTGGACGCGGCCACCCGGCTCACCCCGACCGGCGGCCCGGACATCTCGCTGGCCGTCCACCTGGACGGCTTCAGCTCGCTGATCTCCGTGCTGGTCGGCCTGGTCGCCACCTGTGTCCAGGTCTACTCGACCGCGTACCTGAAGGAGGACCCGCGCTACCCCTCGTACGCGGCGCTGGTCTCGCTCTTCACCGCGGCGATGTTCCTGGTGGTCTTCTCGGGCGACCTGATCGTGCTGCTGGTCGGCTGGGAGGTCATGGGCGTCTGCTCGTACTTCCTGATCGGCCACCACTGGGAGACCGCGGACGCCCGCTCGGCCTCGCTCAAGGCCTTCCTGGTCACCAAGCTCGGTGACGTGCCGTTCCTGTTCGGGATCTTCCTGCTCGGCGCGGACGCCCACAGCTTCCGGATCCCGGACGTGCTGGCGGCCGCGGGCGAGGGCAGGCTCGGCCACCCGACGCTGATCGCGCTGCTGCTGCTCGCCGGCGTGGCCGGCAAGAGCGCCCAGTTCCCGCTGCACACCTGGCTCCCGGACGCGATGGCCGGCCCCACGCCGGTCTCCGCGCTGATCCACGCCGCCACCATGGTCGCGGCCGGCATCTACCTGGTGGCCCGGCTGATGCCGGTGTTCCTGCAGTCGGGCGCGGCCCTGGTCGTGCTCGCCGTGATGGCCGCCGTGACGATGATCGGCTCGGCGCTGTGCGCGCTCGCCCAGGACGACCTCAAGCGGGTGCTCGCCTACTCCACCGTCGGCCAGCTCGGCTACATGGCCGGCGCGCTGGCCAGCGGCGACCGCGAGGCCTCGGTGTTCCACCTGGTCAGCCACGGCGCGTTCAAGGCGCTGCTGTTCCTGGCCGCCGGTGTGGTGATCCACGCCGCGCACACCAACTCCGTCTCCGCGATGTCCCGGATCCCGGGGCTGCGCAAGCGGGTGCCGGACGCCTACTGGACGACCGGCATCGGGCTGGTCGCGCTGGCCGGGCTGCCGCCGTTCTCCGGTTTCTTCAGCAAGGAGGCGGTGCTGACCGCCGCCGAGCACGCCGCCAACGGCGAAGCGCTGACCAACGGGCTCGGCCCGGCCTCGGGCGTGCCGCAGGCGGCCGGCTGGATCGTGCTGATCTCGGCCGGGCTCACCGCACTGCTCACCGGCGCCTACGCCACCCGGCTGTTCCTGGTCACCTTCCACAGCCCGGCCGGTGCGGCCGCGGCGGCACCCGAGGTGCTGCCCGCCGCCGACCGGGCGACGGTGGTGGCCGACCACGAGGCCGGCGCGCCGTACTCGCCCGAGCTGGACGAGGCCGACCCGGCCACCGCCGAGCCGCCCGCGATGCGCTGGCCGCTCTGGGTGCTGGCCGTTCCGACCATGGCCTTCGGTGTCGCCGGGCTGCGCTCGGACTGGCTGCCCGCGCTGCTGGACGGCGGCTCGCTGCGCCCCACCGGCGTCACCGCCGTGACCGGCACCGGGCTGGCCGTGGTCGGGGTGCTCGCCGCCTACGGCGCCTGGCGCTCGGCCACCGCGCGGCTGGCCACCGGCCGTCCCGCCCCGGCCGCGGTCGGCCGGGTGCCCGAGCAGGCCGGAGCCCCCGCCGCCGAGGTGATCGTCGCCGACCCCGGACGCACCCTGCTCGGCCCACTGTTCGGCCCGGCCCGGCACGGCTTCGGCGTCGACCGGCTGTACCACCTGCTGTTCGTCCGTCCGGTGGCCGCCGCCGCCCAGCTGGTCCGCTTCCTCGACCGCGAGGTCGTCGAGGGCTACGTCCAGGGCAGCGGGATCGGCGCCAACCTGCTCGGCCGGGCCGTCCGGCTCGCGCAGACCGGCAACGCGCAGACCTACCTCAGCGCGCTGCTCGCCGGGGTCGTCCTGCTCGCCGTCCTGGTGGCGGTGTAGCCGGTGCTGCTGTCCTCCACCCCCGTCCCGTTCACCCCAGCTGGGAGCCCCCGATGAACGCGGTCCTCATCGCCCTCCTGGTGCTGCCACTGCTCGGCGCCGCGCTCACCCTGGCACCGGTGTTCGGACCGGACCGGGCCGTCGCCGACCGGCGGGCGCTGCGGCTGAACTCCGTGGTCACCGGCGCGGTGTTCCTGGTCTCCGTCGCCCTCGCGGCCGGCTTCGACCACGGCGCACCGGCCCGGATGCAGGCCACCACCGACGTGTCCTGGATCCCGGCGCTGCGCGTGCGCTTCCACCTCGGGGTGGACGGCGTCTCGCTGCCGCTGATCGTGCTGACCGCGCTGCTCACCTTCCTCTGCGCGCTGTACTCGGAGAAGCGGCTGCCGGGTGGGGACGTCCGGGGCGGCGCCCCTGACGAGCACCGTCCCTCGGCACAGGCCTTCGTCGGACTGTTCCTGCTCCTCGAAGTCGGCATGCTCGCCACCTTCGCGGTCCTGGACCTCCTGCTCTTCTTCCTGGCCTTCGAGATCGTGCTGATCCCGATGTACTTCCTGATCGCCCGCTGGGGGAGCGGCGCGAAGACCCCCGCCGCCAACCGGTTCATCCTCTACACGCTGCTCGGCTCGGCCGTGATGCTGCTCGGCTTCCTGCTGGTCGGCAGCAAGGCCGGCACCTTCGACATGCAGGCGCTGGCCGCCGCGCACGGCAGCGGCCTGAGCCACACCACCCAGGTGATCGCCGCGCTGGCGATCATGGTCGGGCTGGCGGTCAAGGCCCCCGCCTGGCCGCTGCACAGCTGGCTCCCCGACGCGCACACCGCCGCCCCGACGGTGGGCTCGGTGCTGCTCGCCGGCGTGCTGCTGAAGATGGGCACCTACGGGCTGGTCCGCGTCCTGCTGCCGGTCGTGCCGGACGGCACCGCGACGCTCGCCCCCTACCTGGGCGCCTTCGCCGCCGTCGGCATCGTCTACGGCTCGCTGGCCTGCCTGGCGCTCGCCCGCCCCGGATCCAAGGGCGACCTCAAGCGCCTGATCGCGTACTCCTCCGTCGGCCACATGGGCTTCGTGCTGCTGGGCATCGCCTCCCTCACCCCGGTGGGCGTCAACGGCGCGCTGTTCGCCAACATCGCCCACGGTCTGATCACCGGTCTGCTGTTCTTCGTCGTCGGCGCGCTCAAGGACCGCTACGGCACGGCGGACCTCGACACCCTCTCCGGGGCCACCGGCGCCGCCCTGTACGGGCGGGCACCCCGGATCGGCGCGCTGCTCGCCTTCGCCGCCGTCGCCAGCCTCGGCCTGCCCGGGCTGGCCGGCTTCTGGGGCGAGCTGCTCGCCATGTTCGGCGCCTTCGACCCGGCCGCCGGGCTGTCGCGCCCCGCCTTCGTCACCTACATGGTCCTGGCCGGTCTCGGCACCCTCCTCACCGCCGCCTACCTGCTGATCGTGGTCAAGCGCGTCTGCATGGGCGACCCCGCCCAGCCCGCGCCGGTGGACCGGCTGCCCGACCTGCGCCCGTACGAGGCCGTCAGCTGGACGCCGCTGGCCGCGCTCACGCTGGTGGCCGGCCTCTGGCCCGCCCTCCTGCTCGGCCTCTCCGACCCTGCCGTCAAGCACCTCCTCGGGGGTGGCTGACCGTGCTCGCAGCCCACACCGCCGCACTCGGACCTCACTCCACGGGGCAGCACACTGTGACCTCCCTCGCCGTAGCCAACCCGGGCAGCCTGATCCAGTCCGTGGACTGGGTGGCGATCGCGCCCCCGCTGATCGCCGCCGTGGCCGCCCTCGCCGTGCTGGTCACCGACCTGTTCCTGCCCGAGCGGCACAAGAAGTGGCTCGGTCGCATCACCACGGCCGGACTCGCCCTCGCCCTCATCGCACTCCTCCCGCTGACCGGTGGGTCACCCCGAGCGACCTTCTGTGTCCGGAACGTAGCAGGGGCCACTGACACTCCCTCGGTCAGCGGCTCCGCCGTGGGCGGCTGCTCCTACGTCGCCGACCACTTCGCCCTGGTGTTCCAGCTGCTCGCCCTCGGCGGCGCGCTGATCGCGGCGCTGCTGTCGGTGCACACCGTGGAGACCGAGAAGCTGCCCCGCGGCGAGTACTGGTTCCTGCTGCTCTCCAGCGCCACCGGCGCCGCGCTGCTGCCCGCCTCCCGCGACCTCGCCACCATGGTGATCGCCCTGGAGGTCGCCTCGCTGCCCGCCTTCGCCCTGGTCGCGCTGCGCCGGGACGGCCGGGGCGCGGAGGCCGCGCTCAAGTTCTTCGTCTCCTCGGTGACCGCGACCGCCGTGATGCTGCTCGGCATCGGCTTCGTCTACGCGGCGAGCGGCAGCCTGCACCTCGGCGCCGTCGCCCAGGGACTGGAGCACGCGCCCGGCCAGCTCAAGGCGCTGGCCGAGGCCGGGGCCGTGCTGACGCTGGTCGGCTTCGCCTTCAAGGTCGCCGCCGTCCCGTTCCACTTCTGGCTGCCCGACACCTACACCGGCGCTCCGCTGCCGGTGGCCGGCTACCTCTCGGTGGTCGGCAAGGCGGCCGGCCTGTCCGGTCTGGCGCTCGCCACCACCGTCGCGTTCCGCCCGTACGCCCACACGTGGGGGCTGGCGCTCGCCGTGCTGGCGGCCGTCACGATGACCGTCGGCAACGTCGGCGCGCTGCGGCAGCGCTTCGACACCCGGTACAGCGCGGTGCGGCTGCTCGCCTGGTCCTCGGTCGGCCAGGCGGGGTACCTGCTGGTGCCGCTCGCCGCCGCCGGGTACGCGCCCACGGGGGCCGACCCGCTCGGTGCGACCGCCGCGTACGCGCTGATCTACGGCGTGGTGAACCTCGGCGCCTTCGGGGTGGTCGCGGCCGTCGGCCGCCGGGCCGGGACCAGCGTGGACGACTTCCGCGGCCTGTTCGCCCGCAACCGCTGGACGGCGCTCGCGCTCGCCTTCTTCCTGCTCTGCCTGGCCGGGCTGCCGCCGGGCGTGATCGGCCTGTTCGGCAAGGTCGTGGTGTTCCGCGCGGCGGTCGACGCCGGGCTGGGGTGGCTGGCCGTGGTGATGGCCGTCAACGTGGTCGTCGCCCTGTACTACTACCTGCTGTGGACGGCCCGGCTGTTCGCCCCGGCGGACCCAGCGGCGGTCGCGCCCGGCGCCGAGCCGAGGCTGCCGGTCAGCCTGACCGCCACGCTGGGGCTCACCGCCTCGGCGGCGGTGGTGCTGTCGGTCGCCCCGCAGCTGGTCCTCCAGGTCGCCGGCGGCAGTCTGTTCTGAGCCCGGGCCCGGGCCGGGCGCGAGTCCTCGGCCCGGGGGCCGTCCGGGTGGTGCGGCGGCGGCGCGGCGGTGTCGCGTCGGTCACAAGGGAACAAGGTCCCCGGCCCCGCCCGTTGACCGGGCAAGAGGGACGAGGCGGAAAGGGCTTCCCCACCGCACCACTGGAGGGCCTGACGTGCACAGCCGGCACAACGGACTGAGGACCGCCGTCCTGCTCGGTGGCCTCTCGGCGCTGATCCTGGTGATCGGCAGTTTCTTCGGCCGGACCGGCTTCCTGGTCGCCCTGCTGGTCGCCCTCGGGACCAACGCCTACGCGTACTGGAACAGCGACCGGATCGCCCTGCGGGCCATGCGGGCCCGCCCGGTCAGCGAGTTCGAGGCGCCCGGCCTGTACCGGATCGTGCGCGAGCTCTCCACCTCGGCCCGCCAGCCGATGCCCCGGCTCTACATCTCCCCGACCCCGGCCCCGAACGCCTTCGCCACCGGCCGCAACCCGCGCAACGCGGCGGTCTGCTGCACCGAGGGCATCCTGCAGATCCTGGACGACCGCGAGCTGCGGGGCGTGCTCGGGCACGAGCTGAGCCACGTCTACAACCGGGACATCCTGATCTCCTCGGTCGCCGGGGCGCTGGCCTCGGTGGTGATGTTCCTGGTGAACTTCGCCTGGCTGATCCCGTTCGGCCGGAGCGAGGACGACGACGGCCCGGGGCTGTTCGGGATGCTCGCCATCATGATCCTGGGGCCGATCGCCGCCGGGCTCATCCAGATGGCCGTCAGCCGCTCCCGCGAGTACCAGGCCGACGCCGACGGCGCCCGGATCACCGGCGACCCGCTCGCCCTCGCCAGTGCCCTGCGCAAGCTCGACGCCGGCACCCGCCAGCTGCCGCTCCCGCCGGAGCCCCAGCTGCAGACCGCGAGCCACATGATGATCGCCAGCCCGTTCCGCCCGGGCGAGGCCGGCGCCAGGCTGTTCTCCACCCACCCGCCGATGGCCGAGCGGATCGCCCGGCTGGAGCGGATGGCGGGGTACCGGCGGTAGCGGGCCGGCGGCCTCTCAGCCCGCCGACTCCTCGTACGCCGTCCGCAGGCGGTGGACGCCCTCCGCCACCTGGGCGGGGCCGTCGGCGGCGGCGTAGCTGAGGCGCAGGTGCGGGGCCGGGGGTTCGGCGGCGTGGTACGGGCGGCCGGGGGTGACCTGGACGCCGGCGCGCAGGGCGGCGGCGGCGAGGGCGTCGTCGTCGGTGCCGTCCGGGAAGCGCAGCCACAGGTGGTAGCCGCCGGGCCGGTAGGCGTCGAGCACGCCGGGCAGTTCCCGGTGCAGCGCGGCCACGGCGGCCGTGCGGCGGTCGCGCAGTTCGGCACCGAGCGTGCGCAGGTGGCGGGCCCAGGCCGGGTCGGCGACCAGTTCCAGCGTCGCCTCCTGCAGCGGCCGGGGCACGAAGAAGCTGTCCACCACCTGGGTGGCCCGCAGCCGGGCGAGCGCCGGGCCGCGCGCGGTGAGGGCGCCGACCCGCAGGTTGGGGGAGGCGGCCTTGGTGAGCGAGCGAAGGTGCACCACGACGCCGTCCCGGTCGTCGGCGGCGAGCGGGCGGGGCAGCGCCGGGGCGTCCGCGTGGACGAGCAGCCGGGCGAAGTCGTCCTCGATCACGAAGGCCCCGGCCGCCCGGGCGATCCGCAGCACCTCGGCCCGGCGCGCGGGCGAGAGCACCGCCCCGGTGGGGTTCTGGAACAGCGGCTGGCAGACGAACACCCGCGCCCGGGTGGCCTCGAAGGCGTCGGCCAGCAGGTCGGTGCGGACCCCGTCGGCGTCGACCGGTACCGGCACCGGCCGCAGCCCGGCGGCCCGGATGACCGCGAGGATGCCCGAGTACGTCGGCGACTCGACCAGCACCGGTGAGCCGGGCGCGGCGAGCGAGCGCATCGCGACGGTGAGGCCGCCCTGCCCGCCGGAGGTGATCAGGACGTCCCCGGCGCCGATCGGCCCGGCGTGGCCGCCGATGTCGCGGGCGAACCAGCCGCGCAGCTCGGTGAGGCCATCGGTGGGCGGGCGGTCCCAGGCGCCGGGGCGGCGGCCGGCCCGGGCGAGGGCGGTGGCGAGCAGCCGCTCGGGCAGCAGGGAGGCGTGCGGGTAGCCGCTGTTGAGGTCGATGACGTCCGGCGGGGGCACCCGGAGGGTGGCGAACACCGGAGCGGCGAGCAGGTCGCGCGGGCCGGAGCCGGCGCTGAGCGCGACCTCCTGCCAGGAGAGGTCGCCGGGGCGGCCGGCCGGTGCCGCCGGGCCGCCCGGGGCCGCCGCGAAGGCCGCCGCCCGGAACACCCCCGCGCCGGGCCGGGAGACCACCAGTCCCTCGGCGACCAGCACCGCGATGGCGCGGGAGACCGTTCCGGGGCTGACCTGGTGGCGTTCCATCAGGGCCCGGCTGGAGGGGAGCTTCCGTCCCTCTGGGTAGCGCTCGACCTCCCGCCGCAGGCTTTCGGCGAGTTCGGCCACGCTGCTACGCTCGTTCATGACGGCACAAGATAGCGCTACTCGTACGGTGGCGGTAGCGGCGCAGCACCCCGACCGCGCCTCCGGCACCGCCCTCGCCGCCCTCGGGGTGGCCTCCTTCTCGCTCAGCTTCCCGGCCACCGCGTGGTCCCTGACCGGCTTCGGCCCGTGGACCTCGACGGGGCTGCGCGGCGCCGTGGCCGGGGTGCTGGCCGGGCTGTACCTGCTGGCCTCCGCCGCCCCGCTGCCCGAGCGGCGGCAGCTGCCCGGCCTGCTGGTGGTCTCGGCCGGCTGCGTGGTGGGTTTCCCGCTGCTCACCACGCTCGCCCTGCGGACCTCCTCGACCGCCCACTCCGCGGTGGTCATCGGCGTCCTGCCGCTGGCCACGGCGGTGGTCGCGGCGCTGCGCACCGGCCGTCGGCCGTCCCGGGTGTTCTGGGCGGCGGCGCTGGCCGGGGCCGTGGCCGTACTGGCCTTCACCCTGCTGCAGAGCCACGGCCGGCCGACCCTCGCCGACCTCTACCTGTTCCTCGGCCTGCTGGTCTGCGCGGCCGGGTACGCGGAGGGCGGGCGGCTGTCCCGGGAGCTCCCGGGCGCGCGGGTGATCGCCTGGGCGGTGGTGGCCGCGCTGCCCGTGATGCTGCTGACCTCCGGGTACGGGCTGGCCGCGGAGCCCGTGCACCTCGGCGGGAAGGCGCTGGCGGGGCTGGCGTACGTCGCGGCGGTCTCGCAGCTCGGCGGGTTCGTGCTCTGGTACCGGGGGATGGCCGTGATCGGCGTGCCGAGGGCCAGTCAGCTGCAGCTCGCCCAGCCGCTGCTGACGCTGCTCTGGTCGGTGCTGCTGCTGGGCGAGGACCTGCCGGTGGCGGCGCCGGTGACGGCGGTGGTGGTGCTGCTCTGCATCGCGGTCACCCAGCGGGCCCGGGTCTGAGGGCCGTCCGGCCGGTTCCCCGGCGATGTCGTGCGCCCGCGAACCCCGGCGCTGACCCGTCCGGAGGAGCCTCCCGCTCGTTAGGATGAGCCCGCGCCCCGCGTCGGTCCGGGGCGCGGCATCCGGAGGGAGTGGGCCGTCATGGCAGACGAGAGGCACGCCCCGGCGTCCGGGGACGCGCCGGCCCGCAGGCGCGGCCAGGGCGAGCTGGAGGCGCAGGTGCTGGCGGTGCTCCAGCAGGCGCCCGGCCCGGCCAGCGCGGGGTGGGTCCAGGAACGCCTGGAGGGCGACCTCGCGTACACCACGGTGATGACCATCCTGTCCCGGCTGCACGCCAAGAACGCCGTCTCCCGGAGCCGCTCCGGCCGCTCCTACCTGTGGCAGGCCTCCTCGGACGCCGCCGGGCTGGCCGCGCTGCGGATGCGCCGGATGCTCGACGGCGAGGCGGACCGGGACGCGGTCCTCGCCAGTTTCGTCACCGCGCTGCTGCCGCACGACGAGGAACTGCTGAGGGCGCTGTTGGACGCCGCGTCCGCGGATCCGGCAGCGGCCGACCGTGAGAGCTGATCCGTGGGCTTCTTCGTCTTCCTCCCGCTCATCCTGCCGCTGACCGCGGTGCCGATCGCCCGGCTGACCGAGCAGCACCTGCACCCGCGCGGTGCGGCCCGGCTGATGACGGTGATCAGCGCCGTGATGGCGGTGTGCAGCGTGCTGTGCCTGGGGCTGATCGGCGTGGTGGGCACCGCGCAGATCCCGGGCAACCCGCTGCCGGACAGCTGGTCGGACCCGGTGGTGCGGCACGCGCTGCCGTACCACGAGACGGTCGGCACGGCCGCGATGTGGCTGCTGGTGCTGGTCGGCTTCACCTGCTGCCGGACGGTCGTGCGGCACCTGCGGGTCCGCTCCCGGGCCCGGCGGGCACTGGCCGGACTGCCCGAGGGGCCGGCCGGGGAGGAGGGCCTCGCGGTGCTGCCGGACCGCAGTCCGTACGCCTACGCGCTGCCCGGCTCGCCCGGGCGGGTGGTGGTCTCCACCGGGATGCTGGACGGGCTGGCCGAGGACGAGCGCGTGGCGCTGCTCGCGCACGAGCGGGCGCACCTGCGCCACCGCCACCACCGCTACCTGCTGACCACCCAGCTCGCCGCCTGCGTCAACCCGTTCCTGCGGCCGCTCCAGGAGGCGGTGGCGTTCAGCGCGGAGCGGTGGGCGGACGAGGAGTCGGCCCAGGTGGTCGGCGACCGGCGGATCACCGCCCGGGCGGTGGCCCGCGCCGCCCTGGTCTCGCACGCCGCCCCGGCGCCGGGCTTCGCGGCCTTCGCCGCCCCGGCCGCCACCCAGCCCGGCCCGGTGCCGCGCCGGGTCGCGGCGCTGCTCGGCCCCGTGCCGACGGCCCGCAACTGGCCGCCGGCCAAGACCCCGGCGGGCCTGGCCGCGATGGTCGCCGCGGTCGGTACGGCGGCCTCGGCGCTGTGCGCGCTCAACGCGGCGGTGGCCCTGCTGGTGGTGCTGAAGGCCGTCACCCCGCTGTAGGGGTGGTGCTGATGGCCGTCACCCCGCTGTAGGGGTTGGTGCTGAAGGCCGTCACCCCGCGGCAGGGCCCGGACCCGGCCGGCTGGGCTCAGAGCCGGACGATCATCTTGCCGGTGTTGGCGCCGCGCAGCATGCCCAGGAAGGCCTCCACCACGCGGTCGAAGCCGTCCACCACGGTCTCGTCCGGGACGACGGTGCCGGAGCGCAGGTGGGGGACGAGGAAGTCGTACAGCTCGGGGCGGGCGTCCAGGTGGTTGCGGACCAGGAAGCCCTCCAGGCGCAGGCTCTTGCCGACCACGTCGTAGAGGTTGCGCGTCGCGGCCGGCGGGTTCTTCGCGTCGTCGTACTGGGCGACGGCGCCGCACCACGCGATCCGGCCGTGCGCGCGCATGGCGCTGATCGCGCCCTCCAGGTGGTCGCCGCCGACGTTGTCGAGGTAGACGTGCAGCCCGTCCGGGGCGGCCTCGCGCAGGCGGTCGGCGATCGGGCCGTCGTGGTAGTCGAAGGCGGCGTCGAAGCCGACGTGCTCGGTGAGGTGGGCGGCCTTGGCGGCGGAGCCGGTGCTGCCGACGATCCGTCCGGCGCCGAGCAGCCGGGCGATCCGGCCGGCGGCGGTGCCGACGCCCCCGGCCGCGGCCGAGACGAACAGGCTCTCGCCGGGCTGGAGCCGGGCGATCCTGGTCAGGCCGACCCAGGCGGACAGCCCGGTGCCGCCGAGGATCGACAGGTGGGCGCTGAGCGGGACGCCGGCGAAGTCGGGCAGCAGGTTGGCGCGCTCGGCGGTGACCACGGAGTGGGTGCGCCAGGCCTGCCGGTGGAAGACCAGGGCGCCGACCGGCAGCGCGTCGGCCCGGGACTCGACGACCCGGCCGAGGGTGCGGCCCTCCAGCGGGGCGTGCAGCTCCCAGCCGCCCTCGTCCATCTCCTCGCGCATGTACGGGTCGACCGACTGGTACAGGTTCTCGACGAGGGCCTCGCCGGCGGCCAGGGCCGGGACGGTCTCGTCGACGAAGGCGAAGTTCTCTGCGCTCGGCGCGCCCGAGGGGCGGGAGACCAGGTGGACGGCGCGGGCGGTGGGGCGGGACATCGGCGGTGCTCCGTACGGGGTGCGGGTGCGGGTGGGGGTGGGGTGCGGTGGGACGTGCCCACCGTAGGGAGCCCGGGAGCGGCCGAGTAGGGGCCGGCATCGATGGAACGGGGGGTTCCATGAGCGGTGTCGATGGATGCCGATAGGTTCGCCGCATGACCGATCTCGCCCCGCACGAGCTGCGTGTCCTGGTCGCCGTGGACGAGGAGCGGAGCTTCACGGCGGCCGCCGCGCGCCTGGACACCACCCAGTCCGCCGTCTCGCACGCCGTGCGCGCCTGTGAACGGAAGCTCGGTGCGGTGCTCTTCGAACGCGGGCGCCACGGCGCACGCCCCACCGAGGCCGGCGCGCGGGCCGTCGGGTACGCCCGCCGGATCCTGCGGCTGCTGGCCGTGATGGGCCCCGAGGTGCGGGACGCCGTGGCCGGGGCCGGTGCGGCGGGGCCGGTGACCGGAACGCTGCGGATCGCCGCCTTCCGGAGCGCCGCCGCCCACCTGCTGCCGCCCGTGCTGGCCCGGCTGGCCGCCGAGCACCCGGGGCTCACCCCGCACGTGCGGATCGTCCGGGAGCTCGGCCGGGGCACCGCCGGGGAGGTCGCCGACGGGCGCGCCGACCTGGGGCTGGCCACCCTGGACGCCGGCGGCCCGCCGCCCGTCCCCGGCCTGGTCGCGGTCCGGCTGTACCGGGAGTCGTACGCCCTCGCCCACCCCCAGGACCATCCGGAGCCCCGCCGGTTGCCGCTGGTCGACTGGGCGGAGAACTGCGACTCCTACACCAGGGACTGGTGGCAGCGGCAGGACTGGCTGCCGCCCGCGACCGTCGAGGCGGAGGACGACACGGTGGCCCTCTCACTGGTCGCCCAGGGCCTCGGCATGGCGGTCATGCCCCGGACGGCGCTGCTCGGCGCCCCGCCCGGACTGGCCGTCACCGACCTCGGCCCCCGCCCGCCCAGCCGCTTCGTCGGGTACGTCACCACGCCCGAGCTGGCCGGGACGCCCGGTGTCCGGGCGCTGATCCGTGAGCTGCGCGAGCTGCCGCTGCCCGCCGGGCTGAGCGCCGCTCAGTCCTCGACGCTCTGACGGAGCTTGCGGAACTCGGCGGCCAGCGCGTCGAGGGTGTAGTGGGCGTTGAGGCCGCTCGGGTTGGGCAGGACCCACACCTCGGTGTCGCCGATGCGCTCCGGCTGGCGGCCGATCGCGGCCTGCCGCTTGCCGAAGGCCGTCCGGTAGGCACCGATGCCGAGCACCGCGAGGACCCGGGGCCGCAGCCGCAGCACGCGTTCGCGCAGCGCCTCGCCGCCCGCGCGCAGTTCCTCGGCGGTGAGCTCGTCCGCCTTGGCGGTGGTGCGCGGGGCGACGTTGGTGATACCGAGGCCGAGGGCGGGCAGCTCGCCCTGCTCGTCCGGGCGGTACAGGCGCGCGGTGAAGCCGGAGCGGTGCAGGGCGGGCCAGAACCGGTTGCCGGGGCGGGCGAAGTGGTGCCCGGTGGCGCCGGACCACAGGCCCGGGTTGATGCCGCAGAACAGCACCCGCAGCCCGGGGCCGGTGACGTCCGGGATGGTGGTGTCCTGGGCGGCCAGCAGCTGTTCGGGAGTCGGCTTCATCGGTGGCGGTGTCGGCTTCACCCGGCCAAGTCTGCCGTGGCCGCGGCCCGTGCCGTACGGCGGTCACGCAGCATGCGCAGGCCGAACACCACCACGGCCGCGTACGTCCAGCCGATGAGGACGTCGACGATGAAGTGCTCGGCGCCGTAGACCAGGGTGATCGCCATCGCGAGCGGATAGGCGACCAGCAGCGCCCGCAGCTTGCGCCCGGCGGTCGGCCAGAACAGGAACAGCAGCATCGCCGGGTAGGCGGAGTGCAGCGAGGGCACCGCGGCGACGTCGTTGGCGAACTGACTGCCGTTCTC
Source organism: Kitasatospora sp. NPDC101157 (assembly GCF_044768255.1). NCBI lineage: Bacteria > Bacillati > Actinomycetota > Actinomycetes > Kitasatosporales > Streptomycetaceae > Kitasatospora > Kitasatospora sp. NPDC101157. The sequence continues at coordinate 507,252 of NZ_JBIWPL010000001.1, forward strand.
CAGCAGCGAGTCGGCCTGCGGCAGGCCCATGGTGGAGATGGTCTCCCAGACCACCCGGTGCAGCGGCGGCAGGTTTCCCTGCTGGGCGACCAGCCACGGCGGGTCGGCCGGGTAGAGCAGGTAGGTGGCGAAGCCGGCGAAGGTCAGGGTGAAGTAGCAGGCGAGCAGCTGCCGGAAGCGCTGGTGGGCGCGCCGCCAGAGCACCGCGAGCAGGACGAAGACCACGAGGAAGTGGGAGAGGTAGACAGCCGTCGCCGCGTAGTCGTACCAGCGCGGTGAGCCCGGGGTGTAGAGCGCGTGCTGGAGCCGTACGGTCCAGGTCTCGCCGGAGCCGAGCACCTCGTCGGCGCGCAGCTGGGGCAGCCAGTGCGGGGCCCAGGGGGTGTGGGCGCCGTAGCCGCGCAGCAGGGAGTAGACCCAGACCACGGCCATCACCGGGACCCAGTCGCGCAGCACCAGGAGGAAGCCGCGCCCGCCGTGGCCGCTGTGGACGGCGGCGGTCAGCAGGGCGCCGATCAGCCAGAGGAACACCACGTCGTTGGCGAAGGCCATTCCCTGGGTGGCCAGGAACCAGACGAAGGCGGTCAGGTAGACCGGCCAGGCCAGCAGCCGAAGTCTCGACAGTCCGGTTCGGCGGTCGCGGTCGGTCACGGAACGCAGTCGTCCGGCCCGCACCGGGGAGGGCGGGGCCGGACTGAGCAGCTTCGTCATGCTCACCGAAACTAGCAACGGAAGCTTGAAGGACTCTGGGTGAACTATGACCGGGCCGTAAGAAAATCCCACGGTTGGGTCAAATACGGCCGGGCAAAGGCCCCCAAACCGGGCCGGACGGGGCAGCTGGGGCAGGCGGCCCCCAGGTGTCAGGCCACGGTGGCGAGTTCGTGCGGGGTGTTGTCGAGGCGCCGTCCGCCGCTCGCGGGGGCGGTCACGATGTCCTCGTCCGCATCCCGAACCGGCCCGGCAGGTAGGCGCCAGGCTCGATCGAGAAGCGCATGCCGGGCACCAGCGGCCGCTCCTCGCTGGTGACCGCCGGTCAGCTGGTCGTGGCGGTGGCGGCGGCGGGCCAGGCGGCGCGGCGCAGCGTGCGGCTCGCGGTCGCGGGCAGCAGCGCGGCGGCGAGCACCCCGGCGATGGAGGCCAGGGCGGCGGCGGGGGAGAGGTGGTCCAGCAGCAGACCGGCGGCGAAGGCCCCGGCGGGCATTCCGGCGGTCAGCAGCGTCACGGTCGCGGCGATCACCCGGCCGCGCAGCTCGTCCGGCACCTGACGGAAGACCAGCAGGTCGAGCATCACCCGCAGGGCCGGGACACCCGCGCCGACCACGAACAGGGCGACGAAGACGGTGACCGCCCCGCCGGGCAGCAGCGGCGCCAGCGGTACCGGCACGGCGGTCCAGGCCACGGCCAGCAGCAGCACGCCGGGGCCGGCCAGCCGGTGCAGCCGCGAGACCAGCAGCGCCCCCGCCAGCGCCCCGACCGCCTCGCCGGCCAGCGCCAGGCCGATCCCGCCGCTGCCGGTGCCGTGCTCGCGCAGCAGCACCATGACGGGCAGCAGCAGCGCGGCCCCGGTCAGGTTGATCACCAGCAGCACGGCCAGGGCGGGGCGCAGCAGCGGGGAGGCGGCGAGGACGCGGAAGCCGGCCAGCGCGCCGCCCTTCTCCCCCCGCGGCGGCGCGGCCGGGCTGGGGAAGCGCACCACCAGCGCGGACACCAGGGAGACCAGGGAGGCGAACGCCGCGCCGAGGAAGGGCACCGAGCGGCCGAGCCCGAAGAGGAACCCGGCCAGCGGCGGGCCGGCCAGTGCGGCGCCGCTCATCCGGGCCTCGTCCTGGGCGAGTGCCTGCGGCAGCTGCTCCGGAGTGACGACGGAACGCAGCGCCAGCAGCCGGATCGGGCCGGTGTAGGCGACGGTCGCGCCGATCACGGCGGCCACCACCAGCAGGTGGACCAGGGACGGCCGGCCGAGGGCCAGCGCGGCGGGGATGCTGGCGAGGGCCAGCAGGCGGGCGGTGTCGGCGACGAGCAGCACCCGGCGGCGGTCCAGCCGGTCGGCGATCACGCCGCCGTGGACACCGAGCAGCAGGGTGGTGGCCATCTCCACCGCGCCGAAGGCCCCGGCGGCGGTGGCGGAGCCGGTGAGAGCGAGCACCAGCAGGGGGAAGGCGGTTTCGCCGATCCGCATGCCGAGGGTCGCGCAGGACTGGCCGATCCACAGGGCCTGGAAGCGCAGGTTGCGTCGCAGTGGTACGGGCGGTGGTGCGTCGGCCCTCCGGTCGTCCGTCGGCTGCCCGTCCCCCGGCTGCTGGCCCGTCGCCCGCTCGTCCGTCGCCCGCTCGTCCGCTGTTGTGGTGCACTCCGTCATGTCCCGACCCCCATCGTTCGCGCCAACCGTCATCGTTCACGTCTCGGTGAATGATGATGTGTGCGTGAGCGATTGCGCAAGGGTGAGTGCTCACCGAAGAGTGATTGCGTGCCGAGCGGTCGATCTGCGAGGGTGGCCCCGTGGCCGAGCACGAACGGGAACCCGCCGACGGGGACGAGCAGCAGCAGCCCACCACCTGGGTGAAGGAGCGCCAGGTGGGCGATGTCGCCGTGCTCAAGGCGCTGGCCGACCCGCTGCGCCTCGCCATCCTCGGCGCGCTGAAGACCGCCGCCGACCGCCCGCTGACCGCCAAGGAACTCGCCGCCGAGCTCGGCGAACCGCAGACCAAGCTCTACCGGCACATCAAACAGCTGGAGAAGGCCGGACTGATCCTGGTGGCGGGCACCCGGCTGGTGTCGGGCATCGTGGAGAGCCGCTACCAGGTCGCCCAGGACTCCATCCGGCTCGCCCCGGAGATGTTCACCGCCGACTCCCCGGCCCGCTTGGAGGCGTACGACGCCATGCTGGCCGCGCTCGACCGGGTCCGCGGCGAGTTCCGCGCCCACGTCGCCGACGGGCGGCTGGACTTCGGCAGCCCGCAGGGCGACGCGGGCACCCCGTCCGGTCTGTTCGCGGACTTCTCACTGCGGCTCGAACCGGCACGGCTGGCCCGGCTGCAGGCCCGGCTCAAGGAACTCCTCGACGAGCTCACGGCGGAAGGTCCGAGTACGGCCGACGACGCCGTGGACGTGACCCTCTTCACCCTGCTCTACGGCCTCCGGCCGGGCACGGAATCATAAATTCCGCGCCGACTGTCGGTGGTGTGGGACAGCATGGCCGGCATGTCGTATGAACTCCAGGCGCTGATAGGCATGGTGGAGCTGCTGACGGTGGCGGCCGCGGAGGTGCCGGCGGCCCGGGTGGTGCCGCTGGCGCAGGGGCTGGCACTGATCCCGGTCACCTCCGCCGTGCTGGCCGCGCTCCAGGGCGACGCCGCTGTGCCCAGGCCCGGCGGCGGGGCGGGATTCGGCTGGCACCCGGACGGCTTCGAACTCCGGCTCGCCGCCTGGTCGAAGGCCGGTCCGATCGCCTGCGTCGAGGCCGAGTACTGCGGCGGCGTCGGCACCCAGCGCGCCGCCGTCTGGTCGGACGGCCGGATCGTCCTGGGCCCGCTCACCAGCGAGGAGTTCCAGCCCCGGCCGGCCGAGGGCACCCCGATCTCCCGGGCCCTGCGGTGGCTCGGCGGGTACGTCGCACCGGGGCGGGCGGACGAGTTCGACTCGGTGGGGCTGGGCGCGCACCGCAGCACCGCGGACTGGGTGGTGGGCTGAGGCCACGGGAGCCGACGACACGTCAGGGCGCGACGCGCCGCCGTTCGGCGTACCTGCGGTGGCTGCGCCCGGACGGCGACCGCACGGTGGGGAGTCAGGCGGTCTCGCCTGACTCCCACCAAGAGGAAGCAGTACCCATGCGTGCCACCCGGATGGCCGCCGTGCTGACCGCAGCCCTCGCGCTGACCATGGTCGCCACGGGGTCCGCCACTGCCGCCGGCCATGGAGCCGGCGCCCCCCGAACCACGGTCACAGCCCCGACCGCCGTCGTCGTCCCGGTCGCCCCGGTCACGGCCCCGGCGCCGCCGACCACCTTCCCGGCCGTCGATCCGGCGGTCCAGGACCCGCCCACCGCCGGGGCCGACGATCCGGCGGTGCCCGCGCTGCCCGCCGTGCCCGCTGCCCCGGCCGCCCCGGCCCTCCCCACGCTCCCCACCCTCCCGACGCCCCCCACCGCTCAGGCCGTATCGGATTCGACCGCGGCCCTCGGGGCGGTCGGTGACCTCCTCAAGCAGGTAACCAGCCTGCTCTCCTCGGTGACCTCCACCGTCCCTGGCCTCGGCGCCGTCCAGCAGCTCGTCGCCTCCGTGCAGAGCCTCCTGCAGAACCTGCTCGCCCAACTCCCGCCGGTCGCAACGCCGGTGACCGTCCCGGCCCCGAGCGGGCCGTCCGGCTCCGCACCCGCGATCCAGGACCAGCTCGACGCGCTGCGCGCCCAGGCGCACGCCCTGACCGCCGCCGCCCACCCCCGGGCCACCACCGGCTGACCCGCCCCGCCGAAGCGAACGGCCCCGCCCTCAAGAACCCGGGAGCGGGGCCGTGCCGTCGCGCCCCCCCCGGGGGGGGGGGGGGGGGGGGGCGGGGGGGGGGGGCCCCCCCGCCGGCCGACGTGACCGGGACTGGCCCGGGGGAGGGGGCGGTCGGGGGGGGGGTGGT